>DTSE01000517.1 GCA_012965515.1 Candidatus Melainabacteria bacterium
CGTGAGAACCGATAACCGTCTTTTTCGCATTCTGCATGCTCTTCTGCATATGGCTCGCGACACTCGAGTTTACACTTCTGAAGAACTAGCAAAAATGCTAAGCACGAATGCTGTCATTGTGCGTCGAACCATGGCATCGTTGCGAGAAGAAGGATATGTACATTCAGAGAAGGGACACGGTGGTGGTTGGCAGCTCTCCTGCGATTTGGATAAAGTCACACTTCTAGACATCTATCAAGCAGTTGGAAAACCGACGATTTTTAACATTGGTGTGTCAGACAGTCAGTCTGATTGCATGATCGAGAAAGTCGTGAATGATTCGATTTCAGAGGCAATGAACGAAGCGGAGAGCCTAATTCTCAAAAAATTTGGAGATACCAAATTATCAAAGTTAGGAAACAAATTAGATAAGTTACTGCCCGGCAATAGCAGCAGCAGCAGCAGACACAAACGCTAGGAGACACCAGCGTTTCTACTTTTACTTTGGTATCATGCAACTTTTGCAGTTACGTGATACAAATATCGACCATGAACAAACTGTGCACTATTTTGCTTGCGCTGAATTTTCTTGCATTCAGACAATCGGCCGCAGCCACTGAGGAGATCTGTATGCCAAATCAATCACAGAGCGATGATGCACAACACCAACACTGTGATAAACATTCTCGTCCATTTCAAAATGCCGATGAGTTCGCCACAAAATTTGATGATCCAAGCCGTGACGAGTGGCAAAAGCCAGACGAAATTTTCAATTTAATTGACCTGAAAGACACTGATAAGCTCGCAGACATTGGTGCCGGCACCGGATACTTTACAATCAGGGGCGCAAAACGAGTCCCCAATGGGCTTGTTTACGCTGTGGACGCGGAGCCTGAAATGCTCAGCTACATTCACAAAAGAGCCAAAGGTCTTGGTTTGAACAATATAAAGACCTGCCAGTCACATCACCATCAAGTAATGCTTCCTGAGCCAGTCCAAGCGATTCTCATCGTCAATACTTACCACCACATTGACGACAGATCAGCGTACTTCACTAGCTTGAAACGTTGGCTCGCCCCTGACGGGCAGCTAGTTATCGTGGAAGGCAAGCCTGGAACACCAATGGAACCGCCGCCGCAACTCCGGGTGGCGCAACAGCAAATAGTTACCGAATTAGAACAAGTAGGCTATTCGCTATGCAAAGAATCAACAGCTCTTCCATATCAATCTCTTCAGATTTTCACCCTAAAGCAACGATGAAACTTCAGGTTCGGGTAAAAACTTCAAGTTGGAAACGTTTCAGTATGGATTTCACCCTTCCGGCCGAAATACTGAACACGGCGCCCATCTAACTGAACAAAGTAGCCAACGCAACCAGCTTCCATCGTCTTGCGAACAAAGTCGAGGTAACTATGCTCGCCCCGCTGACTCTCACAAACTGCTGCGGCAACATCTTCTGCGGAGAATTCCTGCGCTGTCGCATGCTCCGGATGAGGCGAACTGACTACGTGTGATTGGCCGTTCGCCAGATAGTAAGTAATTTCTTGCCGGGAATAGTCTGCGTGATAGCGCTCTACACCGATACTCTTCAACGCATTTAGGACATCTGGAAAAGTCATCGTTCCAGTCAAAGAACCGCGCACACAATCCTCCATTTTTCCGATTGTATCTTTGGTGATTACAGTCATAAATTGGCTCCGACAAAAAGGGGCGCATAAAATGCGCCCCTACAGCTGAAAATTGAATTGCGAAAAATCGGCCGG
>DTSE01000518.1 GCA_012965515.1 Candidatus Melainabacteria bacterium
GCCCAGTACCTTATAGACCTCACCCATGCCGCCCGAACCGATGTGCGCAAGCACCTCGTAACGCTCGTCTATCAGAGCCCCAACCTGCAATCGCTTGTCGGACAAGGCTTGATCGTCCTTAGGGGTGTCGCCGGTAACTTTTTCAGGATTTTCTTGCATCTTCCCTGTACTCAAATGGGTACTTTATTCATATGCCCGCCTACACCACCTCGCACCTTAAAACCGAATCTAATATTTGAGGACCACCCGTGACCACTGACAGCACCCCGACCAAGCCCAAAAAGTCCTGGCTTAAGCTGGTCCTGTTTACGTTTCTCTGCCTCTCGCTCGCAGGCGGCGTGGTCGGCTGGATGCTCTTCGGGCACTACGCGGTGCTCTTCTACTGGAACGGCGAACTCAACAAGGCGCTAATCGTCGCGAAAAACAACAGCGAAGTGGGGCGCACCCGGGTCGAGCAAGTATTTAATGATGCAATCAAGGCGAAAGTCGCGCCGGATATTTTAATGCGCATGTACCGCGTATACGGCATGTCGCTGTACCAGCAAGATGAAATCGCCAGAGCCGACGAGCAAATCGACAAAGCCATCGCGCTTGGCGAGAAAGAACCGCCGACAAATTACGCGGTCGCCGACCAACTCACGCACGCCTGGCAAGACCGCGCCACGGAGCGCCATTATCATTGGAAGCAAGATCCGAAAAAACCGGACGGCGTGAAAGACCAGGAGATGTCCGTAAAAGTAGCCGAAGCTGCCTTCGGACCCGACCACGAGCAGACTGTATTTAAGGCGTCGGGTCTCGCAATGATGTACGCAGACGTCGGGCGCTACGCGGACGCGGACAAATTAATCGACCGCTGCATTAAATCGGCGGAGACAAAGGATTCAGCGAAACAAACAGCCTGGTTCTGCTACGCGATGCTCGCACATATTCGCGCGGTCGAACATCGCTACAAGGAAGCCGTAGCCGCCTACTTCAAAAATCGTGAAGTTTCCACCAACGATGACGACCGCGGGCGGGGATGGGATGAGTTGATGTCGGGGTTGAGATATAAACAGCCAAGAGAGAACGAAGTTAATCAGCTCGCCCGCAAGCTTTTGAACAAAGGCGACTACGCACAACTCGACAGCCTGGCAGAGAAATTCACCAAGGAAAAAACGGAATACTGGGATGGCTTTTGGAAACTCGACTATCTCACGACACCGCTCGAGTGGGGGCAGAGTGTCGACGCCAATCACTACGATCAGTTGCGGCTGGACCTGGGCTCTTGGCTCAAGAAAAACCCCAAGTCTGCCGTTGCTCGCGCTTCGCTTGCAAATTTGCACATCAACCGCGCGTGGGAAGTCAGGGACGAGGATGAATACGGACCTCGGTTTTATAAGTTGATGAAGGAAGCGAAAGCAACTTTAGCAGCTGATCCGAACATCAAAGATACGATTCCATTTGCGTATGTTCCATATGTCAGACTGACGATTCCGGACAATGAAAAAAGTATGTTTTTGAAATTGGTTGCCGAAGGCGACAAGCGCTGGCCAACATTTTTCAAGTTGGATAGCTGGGCGGCAAAGTTTTTCAGCGTGAACTGGCTCGGAGAACCAGGCGAACAAATGGAGTTTATCACCAAACGTGCTGATACCATCGGCGGTGTTCAGGGTGACAAGTTCTACGCGCGAATTGCGTCCTATCAGTTTCACCACAACGAACAGGAAAAAATTGTAGGCAAGGGATCGGACTTTGATTGGCAACGTATAAAACGCGGCTTCAAGCAAATATTCAAAGAGTATCCCGACGCGGTCGAAGCGCGTATCGCATTCATGCGCCTAGCTCTAACCGGCGACCACGATGACGACGCTAGAGATGTGTGGTAGAAAAACTCTTACACACTCGCGACAGCGCTTTCCACTTGATGAAATTGCAATCGCCCCGAGGCATAGCAAGAGACACTTGAGTAAATCGGCCATGCCAACCAAGAATAACAAAACAACGAAAACGAAATCCGACTTGCCTATTGTGCTGGAAACCATTCGGGACAACAAAGGAATCCCGGCCCTGGCCTCCGCCATGCAAAGAGATGGGAACGTAATCGAGCTAGCTTCAACCGGTGTACGAAAACTCGGCAAGGATGTGTTGGTAACCAATGACGACCTCTGGCACACAGGTTCCTGCACGAAGGCTATGACGGCAACGCTAGCCGGCATCCTTATCGACGGGGGCAATATAAATTGGACGACAACTATTGGTGAGGTTTTTCCAGATTGGAAAGGCAAGATAAATGACAAATGGAAGGCGGCAACTCTGGAACAGCTACTATGCCACCATGCAGGAGCGCCACACCAGGTCCTCACTTGGATCTGGGAAAAAGCGCAAAAGGATCACCAGAAGGATGCACAAAAACAGCGACAGAGTTTTGTTCATAACGTGCTTCAAAATCCAACTGCGCACTCCGCAGGAACAGCGTTTTGCTATTCGAACGCAGGTTACTCCATCGCAGGACACATGCTTGAGACTGTCATGAAATGCGACTGGGAAACGTTGATTAGCGAAAATGTCTTTCAGCCGCTTGGTATGGATTCAGCAGGTTTTGGCGCGCCGGGAAAGGCTGGAAAAATCATGCAGCCATATGGACATGAATTGAAGAAAGGTGTGTTCAAACCAATAATGCCAGGACCTAAAGCTGACAATCCAAGCTTATTAGCACCAGGCGCAACAGTTCATTGCTCACTAGGTGACTTATTGAAATTTGCAGCTAGCCATGCGGGCACTAATGCGTTGGTTAGTGAGGAAGTATTACATCGTCTGCACAGAAGATACGCCGCAAGTGAGTATGGTGCAGGGTGGTATGTAGTGGAGAGATACTGGGGAAGGGGCTATGTGCTTTCTCACACGGGTTCAAACTCTTATTGGTTTGCTTCGATGTGGGTAGCCCCTTATCGAAAGACAGCATTTGTTGCGGTCGCCAATGCGGGTGGCGAATCTGCTTCTAGCGCATGCAATCAAGCAATTGATCACCTAATTGTTAGGCATTTCGGACAAAGGTAAGCCAGAACGCCAACGAGGAGCCAGGAGAAAAATACCTCATGGAATTATTAGGAACGTGCTCTGAACTCTTAGTCGCTTTTTTGGATCACCATAAGATTGCCGCGCTGCATAACGAAGGCATCGTCACACGAGCTGATCATCCATTTCCTAGATTTGTTCTGCAAGTGTACAAAAGTGGGGAGAAAACCGTCTCATTAGAAGCAATGTGCCGGCTTAGCACAGGGCAGCTAATTGTAGAGCGATTGGCTGGAGTCGGCGAAACTGAAGAAGACGCCATTATGGACGCGCAAACAAACTTTTCCAATTGTGTCTTTCACGTTTGGTTGTCAGCCCTGCTGGGGAAATCCAATGAATTCGCGAAAGAATATGTCTGGAAAATAAATGGAACCGACAGAAATGTAACTGTTGGCTTTCCAAATGAAAGAGGGGATCTCGACCTTTCTGACGATCTGAGATGGCAGGAAGCATGGCATAAGGCGGTTCAAGAATTGCCACTTTCACAAGAAACACATTGGGCAAGCTTGGCTTACGTCCAGAGAGCTCAAAAGGTACTCGCATGTGAAGCCTTACTGGACAACGAAAATTGCGAGCAGGTGAAAGAAAAGGTGCTGTCCTACAACTGGCCGGTCATCGACAAGTTCTACTCGGTGCGACAGTTTATGATCATTCAAGAGCCAGTCAGCAAATAGTGACTTCTTTCACAGGAGCAGCAGGTGTCAACTGTCACATCACTGTACATTTTCACGACAGCTCAAATCAAAGAGCTGCGACAGCTGGCTGCACAAATCCCTAAGCCGAAAAAGCCTCCCAAAGGCTCATACAAAGTCCCTGTAACCACGCGGCCTAAAGACTATGATGCAGGGATAGCACCGTATCAACCGTTTTGGGATTATATTCTCGACAAGGGAGACTACAAGTCTCGCGAATTTCACTGGCACGGCATCATAATGGAACGAGCATTGATCTATTTGAGAGAAAAGGGGATAGATCTCACCAAAACACCATTCATTGAAGGCGATGAAAAGCTCGCATACCTCTATTTCGACAAGAAATTCAAAGACAAATATCTTAAGAGGCTTGATCCGAAACTCCTGGATCAAGACGATTTAATCAAATGGCTCGATGAATACCACTGGGGAACTGCAGCTGAAGGAATTATTGATTCAGTTCAACACTTGCAATACTGCTTCCAATTCATAGACGAAGATCATGTTCTGCTGCTCCATACAGATTACATGGACGACGTGATCAACTCAGTGCCTATGAACGAAATGACACAAGGCATGATCAAGCAAAAAAGCATTCAGTATCTCTGTGATGCCTGTGGAAAGAGGCTAACGAAAAACTGGGAAGCAGTTAAACGAATCTCCGACGTCCCTACGGATAAGAAACACAGGTGTGGCGACAGCTACCACATTTCCACCTTTCTAGTTAACGGAAGGGAAGTTGAAGAAACTTTTGATTCGACATTTCTCATGAAAAAGACCTGCAAAGCACATGCAACAGGTTGTTACCGCACACCAATGTAGTTCATCATGCCTAGCAATGACAGTGAAGAGAGTGTTTACTCCATAAAGAATGGTCCAATTTCTCTCATGCGGGGCGACAGCCCCAACAATTTTGGGCAAGCTGGTATCGAGATTGAATTTAGTGACAAGGCTGTGCTCAGAGCATGGTATTGGCGTTTTATTTGTGACGGCAAAGCCGCACTAAGTAGTTTCGACCATCAACAGAAGTACGGGCTACCTAGCCCAATTGATGCAATCGAACAACTGCAAGGCGCGCTAAATAATAGTTTCCTTGAATCAATTCAGCTTGATCCGGAAACAGGAGATCTTTCGCTCTTATTTAAGGAGAACAGAAAATTGCAGGTGTTCAATTTCAGCGGCTATGAGGTATGGAGTATTCATTTTCCAGATGGAGCGCAAGAGTTCTCCAATTGCGTTCTTCAGCGTTAATAATGGCGATGAGGCGGTAAAATTGCTTCGACACACATATCAGGAAATCTCGATGCCAAAGATAGTTGTTTATTCCGGACCTCACTGCCATTTCTGCGATAAAGCAAAGGCTTTGCTAAAGCGCAAAAATGCCGAGTTCGAAGAGTTCAACGTCACAGAAGACGTGGACAAATTAGACGAGATGATCAAACGGTCAAATGGGCGAATGACCATCCCACAAATCTTCATCGACGATAGACACATTGGGGGCTGCGATGATCTTTACGCATTAGAAAGCCAAGGAAAGCTCGACGAGCTTTTGACGTGACGGCAGGCAAACGTGCTCTATTCTACCTCTGCTTGAGCATCGCGAAGGCGGCGCCTGCCCTCTTCAAGCTCTTTACTCTTTAGTGCCATACGCGCAGGATCTCCAAGATAGAAATCCAAAATATCATCTATCGCTTCTTGCGCTGTTAGCCAAACATTCGTGAAATCGCCGGGTCCAGGACCAGGAATATGTTCTTGTGAATATACGCAAAAACCTTCCGTCTTTGACACAAGCAACAGATCCGGTGCATCAGTCTTTATGTTATCGCAATAAGAAGTGAAGCCAGAAATGGAGTTGCCTTGTGTCTCTACAGGCTTTGCAACACGAACGCCAAACTCCAAAGAGTGCCCTTCGGGATACGGGTCAGAGACCCAGAGCCCGGCATGTCTCAGTCGTTGCAAATGAGTTTCTTCAATTTTGGAGAATTTCATACTTATACCCGGCTAGCTCTGAACTATTTTGCCACAGTCCGAAGTACAATCTTCCCCGTGCAAATGCGTTTTCTGCACGGTGGAAGTCGGTCGAAGTCAATCACCCGGGAAGAACTTCAAAAGCCGTTGAACTTATCGCCAGGTTGCCGCCCCCTCTTACTAAGGTGTACTAGTGCTAGTGATATAGCGAAAAAACTCTAACAGGCACCTGACTCGCTTCGAGCCTGATGTCCATTCTGCAATAAGGCAAAGGCGTTGCTCATAGCCAACAAATCTGTTCTGTACGCTTGCTGCCGGGTATGAACACAATTGGAAATGAGGCTTGATGGCTAAACAAAATGGATATACAACTAAATCCAGAATTTGTTTTCCTGATGTTGTTCCTGGCAGCATTTGCGATGATGCTTAGAAGTGCTTTCATCTTGGGGAATGTGGAGTCGCCCCAACCGTCTGCGGAAACGACTATTATTTACCCGTATGAATTTCTTCTCGAAGCTGTCATCGCAAGCGATGTACAGCAAATTCGAACTCTTGCGGAAAGTGGATTTGATATTAACATCCGATGTGCCGATGGAGCTTCGGCTCTCTTCAATGCTGTATTGATTGCCAATGTTGAAGTTGTTCGTACTTTGCTTGAACTTGGTGCCGATCCGAATTTCCAGGCTGTTGAGCCTGCGCTCACGTTGAGAGCCGAAACACCTTTGGAGCTAGCATTACAATCCAGACACTTGGTTAACTGGCAAAAGTACAATCCGGTAGTATTGTTATTGATTGAATATGGCGCGAGTGGTTATGCGATTACGCCTGAAAAGGAAGCCTTATTGCATGAAAGAGCTTTAGATTGGCAGCAACACGGAAAACGATGGGTCTGATAGCTAGATCTATTCATTGCCTCCGTGAACAAATTGTACGCAGGCTACTCATTTCTCGTACTAAACCGTCCAACAAAAACTAGCAAGAAAGCGTGAGATAAAGTATGTGTCCTAATTCTTCAATGACAGATGAAGAGTGGCTATTCACTTCAGCTGCGATCGCAACACTACTAGCATGATGAGAGAACAAACTGACCAAAGAATAGTCCGCGCCCAGTTTGTCAAAACTAATCGACCGTGAACAGACTCCGAAAAACCTGCCGCGCACATATTGTTGAAACAAGGAACTGAGGCAAAGCCGGTGAGCAGCCAGATGACGATCACCAGGGCAAAGTTGAGCCAGAGCATCGCAGAGTAGGATGATTTGTTGTCGAATGCAACCAAGCCGGAAAGCAAAAGTTGAATCACCATCGGAACGATCACAACCAAGCCAGTCAAATTGCAATGAGCTTTGATATACACGAGAAATTTGTCACTGCCAACGCTCGCAAACAGCGGGTAGTGAACAATTTGCACAAACCAAATCAGCCCGGTCATAAACCAGGTCACAGCTGCAAGTAGTAGGAAGAGTAAGCCCATTCGAATGATGAGGAGGTGCCTTTACTAGGTGATTGCAAAATTTCAAGACAAACACACTCCTACCCTAACCCACCTTCGTGAACAGCCGGTGACCAAAACTCTACCGCTTGTGCAGAGTTGCAGATAGGTTGTTCAGATCCCATCGCACAATCCTGTTGTTGAGGCCAAATCAGCCGTCACTGAACTCGAAAACAGGCTTGCCCAAGGGTAAACTGGTGAACTCACAAACTTTCTTCTTCAAAAGTTTCCCTGACCATCAGTTCCAGATTCTTCACCTCTTCATCTGTAAGCAACTTGAACTCGTTTTCTCTTCTGCGCTTAGGCAGTTTCCAATCATTCTGACGCATAAACATTATGAAGTCCTCTGCCAGGCGGTTTGAAAGCGAGACAGTATCCATAATCTTTCTCATTGCTTCATCATGAAGCTTGAGGTATCGCAACTCGTCCGGAACATCGTGATTGATGGTTTCTTCAACGCACTTGTAGAGAAATTCTACTTCTTCAGTACAATCAAAATAGCGGTAAAAATCAGCAGTTTCGTTCATAACCCGCAGATTTCCCTTCTCAGCTGGTTCCCACTCAATGAAGTTCATCAATGGGGAAGAGTGTGCTCTCAATACATCTCTGTATTCATCAATCCATTTGAGCATCACGGAAGAAACAGGAAAAACGAGTCCTTGTGGATTGAATTTTCTTGAGGACAAAATGTGATGAATCAGGCAGCGCTGGAGTCGTCCATTTCCATCTTGGAATGGATGGATGTACACAAAGCCAAATGATATTGCAGCTGCATGAATCACCGGATCTACTTCAGCTTTGCTCATCATCAGATTTGTCGTCACCAGTCCTTCGACCAAGCTTTCTAGATCTTCTGGTTTTGCTCCAATGAATTCAGGCAGCGGTTCGTTATCGATGGTTCTCTCGCCTAAAAATACATAGTCCTTTCTGAGTCCGTGCTCAATAAATCGGAAGTCTCCAATCAAAATTTCGTGAAGACGAATAAGCTCAGCTTGATTGAGAAAATTCTTTCCTACTTGCTGAATAGCCTTTAGCCAACGCTCTCTGTTATTTGCGGGCAACCGCTCATTTTCAATGGCGAAACTGGCTTTGGTATCGGCCAACAAAAGAAAGCTTGCTGCTCTTACAACAAGAGAAGGCGATACTCTATTTAGAAGGCTTTGAGCTCGCTCTGATAGACCTTTCTGGATATAGGAAGTGATAAGTTCTGTCCTCCGAACAAAAGGACAAAAATCGGCTGTTCCTAAAAGGTTGTAGTTGACCTTGTGCCTGGGCGAAATCCATCCCGGTGTACAGATGTACTTTTCTCTATCGAGTAAGTCGACGGCTTTTATTTTTCCAGCATCTTGAATCTTCAATGTTTGTCCGCTAAACATTTCATACAAGAACCAAATGCGCCTTACTAGTGGACCAGTTGGTGAGTTTTTGATGTAGCCGAGGATCTCCTTTTCAGGAAGAGAAAGCAAAACGTGCTTGAACACATAGGCATCAAAATCCTCATGTTTCAATGCGAAGATCAAATGTGCTTCAACTGTGGCGTCTACTGCGTATTTCGAATCAAAAATCTGCCAGTCTTCAGTTTGCTTTTTTCCACCACTAATTCGCTGGGAAGACACACATGAAGGCCGTCGAACATGAGTTTTTAAATCGAAAAACTGTACAAGGGCGGAAGTGCCGACCAAAGATGTCCCCGCAGGCAACATCTTGCTTTGAAAAAAATTTGTTTTCGGCTGTGCTAATTTCATCGTGGAAAAACATTCACCAGTCATGGAAATTCATTCGTATTATAGCAGGATCGTGGAATTTCCTTCACCAAGATCGTGGAAAATCATTCACCAATCGTGGAAATTTAATCACCAGCAAGAAAATATATGGAAAATACTTCACGCAAATTGATTTTTGCAAAATTAGGCACTAAACTCGCGACTCGGGCAAAGCCAACAGCGCGAGCGGGTCACGAGCGACAACCCCAAAGCTCATTAAATGTTAGCCGTTTGACTACAAGCTTCAGCAATTAACCAAATTCACGCTTCGGCGTGGAAGATCCATAAATGGAGCCCCATTCTCTCGGCGGCCTTCATTAAATGACCTCATCAGTATCCCAACCCACCTCCGGCATCGTCGTAACTGACGTCGTCAAAACATACAAAGCCGGTAAGGTGAAAGCGCTCAACGCGATTTCGTTGACAGCGCATCCTGGCGAAGCGCTGGGAATCATCGGACCGAACGGTGCCGGAAAAACGACATTGTTCGGTTGCTTGCTTGCCTTCCTCCGCGTTGACAGCGGTGCGATTACCATCGACGGACTGCCGCCAGAAGCCATCGAAACAAGACGCGCCGTCGGCTATCTCCCAGAGCGCCTCAACTTCGACAAGTGGATGACTGGTCGGCAGTTTATGCTTTTTCACTATGAATTGTCCGGGCTCGATCCAGCATCAAATGCAACCGTCTGCACCGAACTTCTCACCAAAGTCGGTCTCGAAGAACGCAACTGGGATCTGCTCATCAAGCGCTATTCGAGAGGGATGTTGCAGCGCCTTGGTTTTGCTCAAGCATTAATCGGGCGCCCGCGTTTCCTCCTTCTGGACGAACCAGCGTCCGGCGTAGATCCTGCAGGCGTCCTCTTGCTTCGTCGTTTGATGCGCGAACTGAAATCAGAAGGCATGACAATTATTCTCAATTCGCACCAATTGGAGCAAGTCGAAAAATTGTGCGATCGCGTCGTCTTCATCAAACAAGGAAAAGTCGATGCTGTTGAAGATCTCAAACAAGGTCATGCCGAAAGCTGCCAGTACGTCGTTAAGTGGAAGCCGATGGAAAAAAACGATAGCCAATCGGAAATCCAAAATATTGCTGAGCAATGCGGCGTAGAGCTGATCGAAACGCAAGCAAATCTCGCAGTGTTCAACGTACCAAACGTGGACGCAGTGGCGGACACAATCGACGCATTGGTGCGCGGCGGCTACCGCATCATTCAAGCGACACCACAAGACAATCGCCTCGAGAGGTTCTTTGTCGAAGGTCACGCGAATGCAGAGGAAGCAGAACATTGAACTGGGCGATCATAAAAAACACCTGGCATATGTGTCTTGCAAGTAAGCTGAGACAGGCTGTACTTCTGCTCTTTATCCTCACGCCCCTGGTGAAAACCACCATGGAACTATGCGTGGACAAAACCTTCCCCACCGATTATCTCTCTAAGTCTGACAGCATGGTGCCGTTTGTTTTAGCTGTCGGGAGTGGCTGCATCGGCGCGCAATTGAACGATGGAACACTTTCCCTCGTCCTCTCTAGACCCGTAAAGATTTCATCCTATGCACTCAGCAAATGGATGGCTGTCGCCATAGCAGCGAGCGTCGCAGGGATGACTCAATTCGCAGCGGAGATAATCGTTGCTTTAGCTCGCACACCGTATTCGATTGACTGGGCGTTTGTTCTGACAAACGGGGCTGAACGCCTGATGGTTTGCTTCGGCTTCGCCGCAGTGTTTATGTTTTTCTCGTCGCTCGTCTCCGGCTCGAAAGATCTTGCAATCTATCTCGTCTGCATGATCGCTGCGACCATCTGCCAGTGGATATCGCAAATACGTCCGGAATCAATTCCCGCCGGTCCCGGAAGAATTGCAGCGGCGCTTTTGGTCCCGACATTCAGTGTTCTCCACGAAATCTTGAAAGCGCTGCTAGCACCTTTGATTTCGCTCGAACCTCTCTTAAACCATTCGGCGATCAGCTTCTCGTCCATCACCACGTACTTCGCGATTATTTGCGTCTTCATTTCGGTTTGCATATACAGCCTCAATCGCAGGGAGTTGCCGTATGGTGCAGACTAGTTTCGTTTCCAGTAAGGAAGACCCCAAAGCTTTGTACATCGCGGCTGCTGTATTGGTGGTCCTCACCATCGTCGCCGCAACCCTCGAACAGATGTTTCCACCACCAAGCACCGACCTCGTCAAATGGCGCTCCATCAACGAGTATCAAAACGAATCAGAGCGCACCGGCAAACCAGTCCTGTTCGTCTTTTCCGCGCGGTGGTGCGGACCCTGCAAAAAGATGGAATCAGAAGCTTTTTCGGACAAAAAGATCGCAGATGGTATCAACAACACCTATATCCCGGTGATGGTTATCGACGAGTCACGCGAGAAAGGGAAGAATCCGCCCACAATCGAAAAGCTGCAAAAACTTTGCGACGTCGATTCATTCCCGACATTGGTCGTGGTGCCGTCGAATCTCCTCGATGCAACAACGAAAGACATCTATTCCACCGGAAGCAAGGCAGAGTACGAACTCGTTTTGAAGATGCTGTGGCCAGGATACTTCGAAACAGCCGAAGAATTAAGTAAGTCTTTCGGCGAGAGATTTCAGCAGGAGTATCTGGAATACAATCACAACCGAATCCCCGCAAGACAAGGTTATGGTGGCAAGAGCGATCTTGAGCAATACTTTTGGAAGTGCAAAATCTGGCACAGAACTCAATTGAGCCGAGGAAAAATTGCGTGGCAACCAATGGAGACAATCGGCAGCGGAACGAAACCTACGCTGATTGCACTGGTCGAAAATTGCGGCTATGCGTCTGACAGGATGCGCCTTGGATTGTTCGAATCTGAGGACGCAAACACTCTCATCAACGAAAACTTTAATCCCGTGCTGCTCGATTTCAAACGCGGCAAATCAGAGAAGAACGATCCAAAGCTGCTCGCAATCAAAGAGAAATACAAAATCAAAGAGTTGCCGGCGCTCGTCGTTGTTTCCCCCAAAAAGCCCCCCGCCGTGCAAGATGGTTTCACCAGTGTTCAACACACCACGCAATTCCTAAACCGGGCGTTGGTTTCGCAGTAATCGATTTCATTAATTGTAGCAAACCGGCGTGGGGTCGCATTGCATGCGACCGTTCTTTATGTCGATGCCATGTATCGCCCACGGGCGGCAAGAATGCCGCCCCTACAAAATTATCCTCACTTGCATACGCAGCTTACTCGTTATACAACGAATCCACAAAGAAGTCTTTGTTAGTCCGTACCGAACCGTCTTGAGCGGGATCAAACGCGCCTTCGCCAGTCTGCGAGTTGACTTTTACTCCGGTGAAGTCGGCTCTCAATGCGGGCATGAAACCACCGAACAAACCGGTAGACGTCTTAACTTCAGTATTGATGTAGTTGGCGCGGTGATCAAGGTTGCCGGTTATCACACCAGATATGGTGCTCTTATCATCTCCAACAAAACTGAAAGTGAGAGATTTGGTTTCAACGTCATAAGTAACTTTGTCATTGCAGTCTTCGGTACTTGCAATTACTTCATCGTCTTTCAGCTGCGCACCAATGTTTCCGTTCGCATCCGTGCGATAGGCTGTGCCATCTGAATTCATGATGATTCGTTGTCCGTCACCAAGATTTACCACTTCCTTGTCGAAAACAGTAATGTCGTGCCCTAATTGTGCTCTGAGTTCCGGATTATCGAATGATGCTGTATGACCAGTAATTGAAGCACCGTCAGTAGTCTCTAGAAGCAACACATTTTTATTTGCTTCGATGTGATCGTCAACGTTATTTCCTTTGGCGTCTTGAATGTGAGGGTCACCCCAAATCAAATGGCGCTCAGCTTTATCGAAAAACGGCGGATCGCACGGTTCTTCAGGTTTCTCACAAATTGGCTCTTCCGGCTCCTCACAAGTGGGCTCTTCTGGTTTTTCACAAGTCGGTTCTTCCGGTTTTTCACAAGTCGGTTCTTCCGGTTTTTCACAAGTCGGTTCTTCCGGTTCCTCACAACGCGGCTCTTCCGGTTCCTCACAAGCCGGGCTTTCCGGCTCACAGTTTGAACCTCTATCACGACCACGCCAGCCGCCACTCCATCCTCCTCGATTAGCATTTTCAATCTTATCGACGCCCGCATCAATCTCGTCGCGTCCACTGTTCAAAGCACGACCGCCCTGACGGAGGAACTGCATCGCGCCATCTTCATCACCAGCCTTGAGTAATCGCATCGCATGCGAGAGGTTTCTTCGGCTCCAATAGACGTCATCAATTCCTTCTTGCACGCGGCTCTCTCCACGCATGTCTTTCCGCGAATCATTCGGATTGTCGCGCAAGCCATCGTTGAGGTCATAAATGCCGTCTTGAATGTCGTTCAGAGAATTGCGCAAGTAAAACATCGCACTGTCAGAATCACCGCGATTCAAAGCACGCGCCGCCTTACTAACGTCCATGCTGGCACTTCTCAGATGGTCCTCACCGCTATGAAGCTCTTGCACCGCTCGATTCGGCTGATTAAAGTGATCGTAAATATTGAAATTGAGCCCGTCATTGAGCTCGTCCTGCATATCAAAATTGTCGCGCGAGGAGGGTCTATAACCACGCCATGAGAAGTTTTCATGGCTCCAAGCATCTTGCGCGGCTGACGCGCCCCACTCGGAAGTTTGCTCATAGCGATTTTGCTGTCCAGCAGTAGAATCATTTGGCCTGTACATGGTATCTCCTTAGGCACGACCAAGCGAAGCAAGCAGGTGCTCGCTTTTGAATGAGGGGAATTGACCAATCGAACAGCACCAAGCTAGTGCATTGGTTGGTTCTGAATGGTTTGGTAAGTGAACTGAAGCCAGCGAAGGCTAGCCCGACCTTTCGGTCCTAAGAAGGGAACACGGAAGTTGCTCCCATGGCGCTACAATCCCTCAAAAAAATGACCGAATTATGACAAGGCTGGAAACCTCGCCAGGTTGACGGGTTTAGGACTTACCGAGTTTCTTGCGGACACGCGCCAAATTCTTCCTAGCCAACAGCACGCTGTCTGAATCAGTGGAATAACCCAGTGACTTTTCCAAACAGGTGACTGCCTCTTTTAGATTGCCCTTCTGCTCTTTGTCCACACCGAGATTATTCCATATCTCATTAAGCATTCGTTTGGCCCGATTCAGGCGAGGATTGATTTGGAGCGCCTGTTCGAGTTTAGGTATCGCCAATTGAGTTTTATTGCCGTAGTACAAACGGCTCGCCTCTTCATAGAGAAGAAACTCTTTCGAACCTCTGCTCGAATGTTCTTTCGCAAGTTCCTTATCTTCAAGCTCTCGCCTCGACTTCTCTTCCTCTTTAATTTCCGCGGCTAAATCTCGGCCAAACAAATCATCTGCAATTTCAATCTTTGACGGACTAACTTGGACTGCGACATTCTCAAGTTCACACGTGCAAGTATGTGAGGTTTTTGGTAGCACGCTAACTTCCTGAACATTCGCACCCTTCGGCAAGTGCTTGAGCAATATTTTTTGCTCAGCCGTCAAACGAATCTTTGCCTGTCCCTTCTTTAATGCACCTTTTTGCTCGTCAGTCAGTATGAGGTCCGTGTGATTACCATAGACATGTCCGTCTCTAACCAACCCATCAGCCCAAGACGGAAAGTTGGATATCAGAACCAGCAAAAACGCCGAAGATGCCGGCACTATCAGTTTCATAAAGAGACTCAATGTATGCTAAAGCGAAGCTCCTACAGTTCCATCCTAGCCTAAAGTCTGCCGACGAGCTACATCCGAATGGAACAGACTTTAAGGCAAGTCTCTAAGAGCTGAAAAACTCTTTGCGGATTACTTACCATCTCTGTACAAAATAGTCCGCCTGTTGATTAATTGCACGCAACGGGTATGCTGCTCGGCTTTCTCAATTTCATTCGGCAAGCAAACATGAATCGCGATTGGATTCGGCAGCACAAGCCAAGTTACGACCTCCGCGTATGCGCCTGTTGTCAGAGAGCCTCTGTAGTGGAAATATTCGACAGCGGACTTCTTTATCTCTTTAATAAAATCCGGTGGAAATTCAATCTCTTCTGATTCTTCTCCACAGCCGCCTTTTTCGCGAAAGGCACCAAAGAAATCAGAGAATTTTTTGTACTTCTCCAATAGCTCCTTGTCTTCGCTCTTTTCTTTGCAAGACGACGCATCTGCAAAAACTCCGATCACAATTTTCGTCGATGGCTCTCGCTGATCGAAATCTGCTTCGCCCTCATTAGGTCCAGTGATCTCATGAACAAAGTGAAACTCAGTTTTTAGCGGCTGCCCTTCCAACTTATGTTCACTCGGCGCGTGAAAGTGAATCTGCTTCAGCTCTGCATTCGTCTTTCCAAACGTGATACTCGCCGGTATCGCCTTGGAGATTGCAAAGAAGGGATGGTCTTCGTCCCAGGCGTTTTTCTTAAAGCGCCCCCTTATCTCCGATGGATATGCGAAAGAAATCTCAGGCAAATCAGCTTTGAATGCCTGCCGCTTTTGAATGTCAATTGGCGACTGTTGAGTTCCATGTGCCAGACCCAGCACGGCGCAATCGTATTCACTCATATCACTCCCCCGTCTCAATGTCAGTTTGAGTTGAGGCAATTATGTCATCAGTTAGACTTTTTGGGGCGAACCAAAACAACAGTGGCAGGACAATGGTTGATAACATAGTCCGCTATGGGATCATCTTCACACAATAAGCTGCGTTTGCTTGCGACGTCACGGGTGCCTAAGAAAATAGCATCCGCTGCTAATTCAGCAGTAATTGAAACCAAACCTTCTCCAACATTATCAACTGATCGAACAATGCCTTTTGCATCAATGTTCTCTTTCAGCAGCTCTTGAACCACTTCTTGTACTTCATCCTGGGCGAGATTATATGGTTCGTCAGTGGCAATCAACTCTGCAACAACACCTACAGACTGCGGGTTAGCGATCACCTTCAAGATTGTCACTGTTGCTTTGACACTCGCAGCCAACCGCACGGCACAAGTCACAATATGCTGGCTTTCGTCGCGACTAGTAAAAGCAATTACGTAATGCAAGGTAGTGTTTCTATCCCAAACGAGAGAGCTACGAGAAGACCAGGATACCACCTTAGCAAGACAGCGATTAAGAACAGGTTAAGAGACGCATTTCGTCACGGCTCAAATTCAATTGCTGAATTTGAACGACCGTATGCGCATTGTCTAAGAATTTTCAACAGCCGGTGCCACCAGTATTAGTGGCACAAAGACAATAAGCAGTTTGATATCCTGTCGCAATGTTTTTTCTACTATAGGGCCTACGCCACGCGTCGACCGCATATTGCAAGGGTCAACGCCATGCGTTACCCAGACACTGAAAACACAGTTGCAATCAGTGTTTCATGACCACTGCCGTCGAATAGATGCACAAGCACCTATCTCTACTATAACTCCTCGTCTAAATAGTTACCAGTTTGATATAATATAGCAATTAACCAAACAAACAAGGCAGATCAAAGGTGGACCAAAAGCTTGGAATCCTACTTGTTGATGACGAACGAATCTTTGGCGCAACTATCAAAGCGCTGTTGCAGTACAAAGCGAAGTTTCCCTTTCACTTCGATCACGCCACTTCGCTTAGCGCTGGTCTCAGCAAGCTCCAATAGGTAATGGCGCCGAAGCTGTGGAAGCCGCAAAACGTGTCCGATACAAGCTGATCTTGATGGACATCATGATGCCGGATGTAGACGGGATCGAAGCGACTCGACAGATTAGAAAAAACGAGAGTCTATCAGGTTTTCATGTCCCCATCGCGGCCGTCACCGCACAGGCTCTGGATGGTGACAAAGACAGATGTATAGCTGTTGGAATGGATGACTACATCAGTAAGCCGTTCTCTATCGATCAATTGAAGGACCTGATTTCAAAATGGATTGCATCAGACGCATCGAACCAGGACCAGCCAACCGGTGCGAGCATTTCCGAGTCGAGCCTACAAAATAACGCAATAAACTCAACTGAGTCTCCAGTAAATCTGGAGCAACTCAAAATTCGCTGCCCGCAAGGGCTAGATGAACTGGTGAAAGTATTTATCGATTCGGTGGCAGATGATATAGCTGAATTGGAAAAAGCTGTCATAGCAAAAGATACGAAAGAAACAACTTTCAGAGCGCATAGCCTGAAAGGCTCTTGCGCTACATTCTGTGCTGGTTCAATGCAAGCCCTGTGTGTGCGCATTGAAGCAGCGGCAAAGGATGAACGCTGGAGTGAGGTCGAATTTTCGTTCGAAACGTTGAAGATAGCATCCAGGCGCACACAGTCGTTTTTGCAGAAAGCGAACCTCTAGACGAAAAACGCTCACGTAATACCCACGATTCCTCGGTTTGAATGGAGTTCCCCACCCCAAGGCGACGCGCCACTCAGATTCTAGAGGTCTAACCTATGTCTTTTGAAACAGCTCGTGAAATTTCCAGCGGACGCAATGAAGTAGAAAGCAATCCTTTCGCTCTCTCTGCGATCAACGATTTTATGAGAACAGTGCCAAGACTGAATAGCACAATCTCACGAACCGACTCAGATCAACAGGAGGACCTCGACAAGTACACGACCAAAGCAGCACTAGAGAATCTCTATGCGGGCATCCACTCAGACATCTCAAGAGCAGCAATTCGCAGAACGGAACAAGCGGAACGACCAACACCGCCAACTGAAAAACGCGACAAACAACAAAGTGAAATCGAGGACGATCTTAGAAAGTACGGACGTCAGCCCCTACCAGTACTCACACAGCTAATGAAAGACAATAGAGTAGTCGCAATAGCTGACTCGCACACGCAGAACGATTCTCAGCGCCTTAACGCACCAGACATCTTGCGCAGTTTGAAAGAGGGAGGTGCGACCCATCTTGTGATTGAAGCGCCTGCGAGTACGCAAGAAGTGCTCGATAAATTCAACAATACAGGGAATCTGGACGTGACGAAATTGCCATCACTCCTAAGGGATCCGGCATACGTAAATATGCTCAAAAGCGCGCGAGAGTCGGGGCTGAAAATCGTAGCGGGAGATGCTGAAACTGGGATGCACTTGCCGAGAAATGCTGTAAGAATGGCATCAACAATCAAGCATATTCTCGATCAACCTAACCAGGATCCAAATAAGCCAAATAAAGTAGCGCTTTGGGCAGGTACTGCACATGTTCATGACTATTCGCCCCTGCGGCAGCAAGGCGCTACCGCTAACCCCACGGCTGTTGAAGTCCTCAAGAAAGGCAACGTTCAGCTCGTAACTGTCAATCAGCAAAGTGGAGGACCAGAGTCGCCAGTAACACGGGCAGCAATGAACCTGCGATTGCCAGAAATTGTCTCAACCTCCTTCGCTAGACACATAGGAGCCTACAGTGAAATCGGAATTCCTTTGAAAGTCGAAGGGGATCAAATAATCTTTTATCCAAGTCGCCGTAAATGACGCAAGGTCGCGTTCGGAGAAATGCTCACGTATCAGGCAAGGTTATCAGGGCTGAATAGAGTTCCCAGTAACCAGTCTTGCAGAGAGTAGAGCAATATCCTTAGTATTCACAGTGTGCCAAGGCGCAAACGCTCTTGCGCAGCCTTGCAGCAGGTGGATATCAGCCTCCGCGATTTAGCTAACTCTTGCGAAACCATTTCAAAATCTCATCGCTTAGTTGTTCCGGTTGATCCAGCGGAATCCAGTGCGTAGAGTTTTCGATGCGTACGTACTTCCATTCCGCGTTCATGTACTTCGCAGAATCCACCATTTGTTTCTCAGTAAGAGCAACATCATCGGTAGAGTAAATACCCATCGTTGGCACGACGCATTTGCCGAAATCCGATGTGCCAAACTTGCCAAAATTCGCGCGATACCAGTTCAGCGCAGCGGTAAGTCTACCTTTGGGAGAAAACGCGTTCACGCGCGCGGATTGGTCCTCTGGATCTTTCGATAGTTTCCTAAGTGCGTGGAAATTGTTCGAAGAGAAAAGCCATTCAGCAAGACCCGGAATTTGAAACATGATGATGTACCACGCTTTTAACATTTGCTCAGGTCCGGCGTTTCGATAAGCAAGAGGATGCCCAACGGAAACAGCGACAAAACGCTCGAAGCGCTCGGGATACTTCAAGCAAAGATACCAACCAATGAAAGAACCCCAATCGTGTCCGACCAGTTTCACCTTCTCACTTATACCTAGTGCATTCAAGACTTCGATGGCATCTGACGCAATCTTGTCGATAGTGTATGCGTTCACTTCAGCGGGTGCATCAGACTGACCATAACCACGCTGATCGAACATCACGACTCTGAAACCTCCTGCCACCAATGGCGGTGCCACATGACGCCAAAGGTGATGCGTGTCAGGGAAACCATGCAAAAGGAGGATCGTTGGACCAAATCCATCAACCACTACATGTAGATTGATACCGTTTGCATGGACAGTCCGTGTTTCCAACGGTTTTCCCCGGCGTGACTCGCAGAACCAAACGTCAAACTATTTGAAACCGACAATAGGTCACATCTGACAAATGTTCTGCGGTCACTATAACACGAGAGAAGTTGGTGCCGATTATCCCACCTTATTATCGTGCACGCTCTGGCGAGAATGAACTTGGTGCATAGTCGTCAACACGCGATTCATCGTATCCACTTCACGCGCGGTAACTTGCCTTTCTCTCACAAGGGTATCAATGTCTCGGCGAGTGATACCAGAATTCTCGCGCCCCCACTCATCGTTGCTCTCCGCCATCAAAGCATCATAGGACGTGCGCATGCGCTGCAACGCCGAGGCTTCCTGCCTGCTAATCTTCTTGTCATTCAATCGCGCGCCTATCTCGTCTCGCGTCAGATAACCATCACCATCTGCATCCACGTGCACAAAGTTGTTTGAGTGACCAAACCAAGTTTCAATTGGAGCATCTTCCTTGTAACGCTTAGCGCGTGCATCGAGTCCAGCAAACTGATCCAAATCTCGCATCGAAACACCGCTCTCACCACCGCCCACTTCATCGTCGGAAAGCAAGCTTATGCCACCAGAATTTCGCCACATAGCCTCGATAACTTGCTGGTCTTTCGAGCTAAAGTCCTTACTGACAGACGCACGAGACAATTCCGCCCCATCTAGAACGCCATCGTGGTCCCTATCAACTTTAGAGAAAACATCTTGACCGCGCTTTCTAAACTCCTCAGCAGAGCCTACATAATGCGCGGTGATATCCGTGGCTCGATTCTCTATCTTCAGTTCACCGAACTGACTTGCAACAGTTGAGTTGGTCTTATCAATTGTTGTGGCTCGCGCTCTTTGGTAATCAGCGTTCGATTCACTCGATGCAAGATCAGCCAGCGCAGGCTTGAAGTCTTTGCGCTCACCTTGAAGAGGAACATCAGCCTTCTGCGCATAACCAAGATTATCGATTGTCATAGTAAGTCTCCCCAAGAGCGTGAGTCAGTGAAACACGAGGTTCGAGGTCCCGTTGCCGGGACCCAGAAATTTCTGTAGGGGTGCAAAAACACCCTATCTGGC
>DTSE01000519.1:0-522 GCA_012965515.1 Candidatus Melainabacteria bacterium
CCGGCGCCGGTTGCGATTTTCGATTCGTCATAAACATATGTGAGAAATGAAACTTTCGATCTGTCCACCGCCAGTGGTGTCACTACATTTATAGACAGACCCCACGGATAGAAGTTGAACATCATGTTCGGAAACAGAAAATAATAATAGGCAGCTATGTTGCGACCGTGATCGGGAGAGTCTTTGGGAATGTCTTCAAATCCCTCGCCACTGGTTGAGGAAACACCTATCTGCAAACTGGCATAGTCGAAAATCTCATTCGAGTAGTCCTTAACGTCGAGAGCGGCAGCAAGATCCGGATGGACATAAGGAATATGGAAACCTTCCAGATAATTGTCCACATACAGCGCCCAGTTGGCACGCACGATGTAGTCTCTCGAGCGCGACGGGCTGAACACATACTCTTCCACCGGCAAAAAATCTACGCGGTCGCTCATCGGCTGCGTTAAATCGCTAAGAGCAAATAGTGGAGAGTCGGTAGTTGGCGCAGCAAAGAGAAACTTTCGCCAGCTGGCAAAGGGG
>DTSE01000519.1:532-20442 GCA_012965515.1 Candidatus Melainabacteria bacterium
ACTCAATGTCAGTGGAGTGCTGCTCAGTATATTCGCCGGCTGGCAAAGGGGACAGATTGCAAATGATCCGAATCCGCAGGAAAGTCGGCAACTCCTTCAAAGCCGGGGGCTGTGACCATTTGTCCGTCGAGAGAAAAGCGTCTTCCATGGTAGCGGCAGCGCAGAGACTGGGCATGACATTCCCCTTCCACCAGAAGATTTCCTCTGTGCGTGCAGACATTGGAAAGGCAATGCAGTTGATCGTCGGCGTCTCGGGTCATGATAATCGGCTCGTTGAGAAAGCCTTCCATGACTGAATGGGGAACCACCTGACCTGGTGCTTTCAGCCTGTCGACGTCAGTGACAAGCTGCCAGCTGCGAGCAAAAATCATCTCCTTCATCTCCTCGAGGAGACTTGGATCTTTGTAGAACATGGACGGCAAAGTCCGCATGCTGCCTATGTTATCTTCATTGCCCGTTTTCATTTCTTCTTTTCTCCGGGCTTCTTTTCTGGAGCCAGTTTTACTTCTTGAATTTTGATCAGATTGCATCCGCCCTTGCGAGCGATCCAACCTTTGACTAAAAATCCTTTATGTTTCGCTGCAACAAAAAGTTCTCCGGTTTTCTCGTCGAGTATGCCCGGCGAAACACCGCCATGGATGCATGCAAGTGCACAAGCTTTGTGTTTCTCTCCGCGCCCCGGACCCATTACCTGCGATGCATAACACCAGGCATCAACGACTTCTCCAGTAATCTCCACTTTCTTGGTGGCCGGAAGCAAACGCTGCTTCTCAATCGGGATCTCGCTTTGCGGTTTGAGTTTTTCTGCAAAACCGGCGGGAGCATGTGCAATGGCAAATGCTGAGCATAACAGCAGTGCAAACAGTCTCGAGCCTTTGCTCAGCACCATATTCGGTGTCACCTCGTCGCGTCTGCCGAGGCTGTAGATTCAGGTTCCGCTATCGGCTCTACTTTCTTGGGTGGTCTAAGCACATCCCTTAGTTTCCACGACCAGTCTTGGTCACGCTTGGCTAATTTGTCCGAAAGACTGTACATAGCCAGAGCAATCTCTTGATCGTTGGCTTTGAACGCATGCGCTTTTTGATAACACTGCAATGCTTGCTGATAATCTTTCGCGTAGATCTCGAGGTCTTTGCCGAGCCTGAACCAGCCACGACCAAAAGCCGGTTCTTCCTGCAATCCGCGCTTATATTGCTCAATGGCCAGACGGCGCATGTTGACGCCATCTAGAACATCACCAAGAGCAAAGAAGTACGCACCGGGAGGATGCTTGCCGATCTTGATTGTGGCGGTTTTGACTGCCATCTCGATGTCGTCCGGTTTTGTATGCCTGAAAACTTCGAGCAGGCGTGCTTTTTCTTTAGGGTTATTAGAATCCAAAGTCGCTGTCGCACCAAGGGCAATGATCGAAGGTTCAAGAGCAATCTTCCATTTGCCTGCCCAAACAGCACAGGCAGCCAGGTTTTCGGCTAGACCTTGTTTGAAAGGTTGTTGCTCGTAAGCTTTGCTCAAAGGAGCAATCGATTGTTCGAACTTGCCTGTACTGGCAAGCGCAAGACCATAGATGCGATTGGCCATCGCATAATTTGGATCCTTTGCAAGATCCGCCTGCGCAAGGACTTTTGCTTGTGGAAAGTCACCTTCTAAAAGTTTGATCTCGGCCATGGCCGAAGGCAGCCCAAGAATGGGCTTCTTCTGACTCATCGCTAGGATGTAAGCTGTTTTCGCCTCTTCCCAGCGGCCTTTCGACTGAAGAAAATTGCCGCTCCAGAAAAGCACTTCAGGATCATTGGGAAATTTCTTCTTCGCTTCACCTATAAGTCCCATGGCCGACGGGACCTGACCCATCTTGATCTGTGCTTTCACCAATTCGACAAACGTCTTCGGTTCGCTCGGTCCGAATTTGGTTGCTAATTTGAACTCTTCCAGCGCTTGTTCCGGCAGTCCAAGCTTGTCGTAGCAATTGCCGAGATAGAGGTGCGCTCTGTAATTCGTCGGCTCTCTTTGAATGATTGCATCGAGCTGCGCATAAACATCATCGCCTAATTCGTCCTTTTCGATGCGCTTTTCGATGTTATCGAGCTGAACTTTCGAGCTTGGAGAAGCGGCAGCAGAAGCGCTCAGAGTCGGCTGAATACTGATTAGAAGGGCAGTTAAGGGAACAGCCAGCGAGCATGTAATCGAACGTCTTTTTGTCACTCAATCAGATCCCGAATTTGTAGGAGAGCACAACCAGTGTTCGGAAGCCAGGTTGTTTCGATGGCGAAATGCGCACCGTAAATGTGTTGTTGTCCTTGGCTGCCGAGACGTACTTGTCAGTTGGATTGGCGGAAATCAGGTTCCAACGATACGTCTTCAATGCTGATTTATACCACTCAAGCACTTCATTTTCGTCTTCTCTAACACCGATAGTCATACCAATTCGCATGCCGGAGCGGTCTCTTGGATACTTGAGTCCGGAGAGAAAAACCGCATGTCCGGTGTAGTTTGGAACATTTGGAAGCTCGACAATGCCTGTCAGTTTGTCAGGTTTGAACTCGTCAGGAGCATGCTGAGTGGAAGTTGTCGGTCGGTTCAAGTTGGGCAGTCTATAACTGCTCATTTTGCCCTGGTTTTGCTGTGCTTGCTGCGCTTGAGCCGTTTGCATGAGCTCAGGAGCGAAATTGCTTGCGGCAGCGACAATCAGGCAGATAATTGCGCCTCCAACCAAACTCGATTTTTCAAACTTGAACATCTTGCAGAAGCCTCGCCATTGCGCCTTTTGCTTTTGTGCGCCGGCTGGCGGCAAGAACCCAGCTTCGGCGCACAAAATATAGGTTACCTCTTTTTGGGTCTTTCCTGCTTAGCAGGGGCAATCCCACGGATCAGTATTGGCATTTACGCAATTTCTGAAGCGCAGTACGCCTTGCAAGCAGTTGAAACCGGACGAACGCTGCCAGAGCATGTCTGATCTGGTCTGGTCGGGGCCGGAACCAAAACAATCCCACGGGCTCGGATAGCCTTGCTCGCCTTCGATGTTGACGAAGTTGCGATTGCCTGTGATGTTGCCGGTGCTGGCCGTCGTGCCGGTGCCGTCTGGAATGACTGCATCACCACTGATCCAGGCAGGCAAGGAGCCTTTCGCCGTGAATCGCAGCTGGCGGCTGTCATCCATCCAGATATAACGGACTTGTCCCATCGGCATCGATGCACTCTCGAGGAATGTGCTGATATCGCCATCAGATATTTCCGGCTTGATTTGCCGAAGCTTCAAGTAGAACTGATTGGAGACGATATTCGCCAAGGGCGAAGAAGGACCATACGATTGGAAGCTTCTGATCAGCTTTCCTACCGTCGGTGCTTGTCCGAAGGCAATCGGCTCACTGGCACTGATTCCGCCGAGAGGAAATACTTTCATACCGGTGCAGACATTTTCCATGCCTGTGACAATTGCCGGACCTCCGCCTGGACGCGGGTTGATGACTTGAGCTTTGTATTTCTCGATCGCCATAAGTCCGTTCAAACTGCCGCCACTGGAGCCATTGGGCAGCGTGAATCCATATGTCGTCGCCATTTGCTGCAAATTATTGAAGCAATTGGGATCGGCTTGGGGCGCCGTTGGCGTGGAGTTGTAATTGTCGCAACTGGAGATCGGAACGCTTTGCGCAGGAATGCTGTCGGCAGCTTGCTGCTTGGGCGCCGGACCATCGAGTTTGTCGACCAATTGAGAAGGAATCGGTTCGTTTGGATGATCTTGTTTGAACTTTTGAATGTCCATGATGTCATTCAAATTGGTGTCCATCGCCTTACCTTGAGGCGTAATGAATACCGGCTGGTTCATCAAGAGATCGCTGAAGATGTCGTTGGGCCCTCCGCCGTATGCTTGATCTGTCATACCGGACGCTGGTCCAACGAACCCGACAGAGCCCGAAGGTATCGGACCGTCTCCGTTGGCTACGACAATGTAGCCGCAAGGAATCGAAGCTGAATATTGGCCGGTCAGATCGACACTGCCCACGATGGCACACGATCTGGCTGCCGTGCGACCTTTCGTTTTCAACTCACCCGAGCTGCCGGCCGAATGGAAGGCGTTGGGCGGTACGCGAGTGTCCACCTGGTTGCCGCCACGCAGAGGCGACACGGAGTTGTCTTTGAAGTCTGGGACGTTGACCAAGTGCGGCTTTTCCAGAGGACGCAATGGAACACCCATGAGCGGGTGGGTTCCAGCGTTCGTGATCCCTGGAATATCAATCAGCGTATAGCCTTTGACGTAGGTGTTTGATTGCTTGTTGACAGTGTTGTCGCCCAGGAATCCAGGAGAGATAAACTGCGTGTATTCAGTCGGCAAAACCATTTGGCCGATGGTCAAGTTGGTGCCGAAATTCCTCGCCATGTAAGAAATGTCTTTTTGTCCGCTCTCCGGGGAGGCGTTGTTGCCGCCCGGGTTGAGCATCTTCATAGGGCTGATCGAAGCAATTTGACTGAAGCTGATGTCTTGCTGAACGTCATTTTTCAGTTTTTCGGCAAGCGTCACTCCGATACCATCGTTGGGATCAGAAAGACAGTTGATCAGCGTTTTTGCATTGGCGATACCGGTTGCTGAAGGGTCGCCGAAACCATAGTTATCGGAGATGGCATTGATCGAAACGAGCATCGCTTGTCCGACTGCGCGGTTGTAGGTGAGCAGGTCGAGCTCTCCGTGAACAGGGTCTTTCGCCTGCATGAAATTGTTTTTGGCAATCGTATGAATGGGTTCGTTGAGGTCGGGACTGCCACTGCCGAAAATACGCAGGAATGGTCGCCTCATACTTTGTTTGGCGACGTTCAAGTTCCCCGCGTCAACAGCGTGTTGCAGCTCTCTGCCGCCACCAAGCATTTTGACAAGGAAGAAGAAGCCCAGCCCAATCACAATGATAAACAGCAATAACGCTGCAACCAATGCGAGAGTCGCTCCCCTACTGCGTTTTCTGGTCATTTGTACTAATCCCCGATCTGATTTTTATAGATTGCCAGCAGGCATTTGCCGTCGAGATTTGTCTTAAATTCGTTACTAACGATTCAAGCCGTAATCGGCTCGGGCAGTGAAATTCGATGGATATCAAAAGATATCAAACCACGTGAATAGAGCAACGCTTGTTTCAAACCGCAATCAATTGCGGAAAGTAAACTAGAAACATCCCTAAGATTAAGGATGTCTCATTATGCGCTTTTAATATATGGAAGTCAAGCCTGGTGCCCGATGCAGTGGGGAAAACACGATGCTTGCTTGTTTCGTCTGAGCCTGTTTGGGCTCTGGAGTTGGTTATATGTGGTGGATATGGAATCGTTTTTGCTGCAGATCCTCTTGATTGCTGAACTCGCAGCAAACATTAGGCGGACGTGAGGCACTTGTATTAGTATTGGCTTATCAAAACAATTATATTTTGCTAATGCGTCACCGCAAACCCGCCGGTATGGGTACATACCAAAAAGAGGCGTTATTTTAATAACGAAATCTGCCCCTAACGCCCCATTTGACCGAACGGAGTAGCGCGATGAAATACCGTGCAAAAGGACGGAAGTCCAGCGGACATGAGTTTGCAGAATTCGCCCCGGCGCTATTCATTCTGCTTGTCTGCATTGTTCCGCCCATGCTCGACCTCCTCTACCTGGGGATAGCCTACGCATCCGGTTGGTACCTCAACCATTTGGAAACTCGCGAAGCCGCTTGTGCGCCGCCTAGCAGAGTCAGTGACGCATTAGCCAGAGCGCGAATTGCCTGGGAAGCCAGCACCTTGGCGAAATTCACCAAAGGTCGCGAAGTATCGGCAGTTCCTAATCCGAAAGATGTGAATCCCACCGATAATTTCTCTCCGGACACCATTCAGATCACTACGCAAGTACAAGTTGCACCGTTTCTACAAATTCCTTTCATGGGCAGTATTCCGGGAATCGGAGCGCCTATCATATTTAGCTTCACGTCGGAAAGGACGCAAGAAGAGCGCGGTATTAACTAGCATTCAGTGACTACAAAGGCACCCTTGGAGGGGGACGCAGTTATGAAAACAACAGCCAGACGGAAAAGAGGAACAAGTATTGTCGAGACAGCGGCAGGACTTTTCATCATCATCCCCATAGTTCTATTCTTGTTCGACGTGGCTGCTTGTGTTCTTGCACAAACTGCAAATGATTCGATGTGCAAGAGCGCCGCCAGAGCCGCCGCCGAAACTGATGACCAAGGCAAAGCGCAGGCTGCTGCCCAATCGGCCATCGACAATTTTCCTGCCGCGGGCTACATCAAGTCCAAACGCTTGGCCCGACCGGTTGCTTACAATCCAGCCAACTCGGTCACTGTTGTAACCGAGATTGTCTGCCAATTCCCTGTTCCGATCCCCTTCGGCGGTCCGGACAGAATGAATTTCGTGACTGACATGACCGAACCGGTTGTCGGTAGGCTCTAAGAACAGTTTTCAAAACGCTTTCAATCGAGCACAGCGGCTTTGTATGTTACTGGCCCTCTGCTGCCGCAGTCGTGGTCGTTCGTTTTGGTATTCCATATAAAGGAATGAGAACGGTCGGTACCTTGTTTATGGAGGTATCGACGATCTGCTCTATTCTTACGTCCTTGTCTTGAGCGAGAATCGTCTGCATAAGCTTGTCTTTGGATATTTTGCTGGAGTCATAGACGACCACTCCGCCATACGGCTTTCTGAGCATCACTGCGACTTTTACCGCTCCAGGCAGAATTTTCACCTGGCGCTGGATCTTCATAAGGCACACAGCACAGCTCTTGCCTACGACCCTGAAATCCAGGCGATGTAAGGAGTTGGCATTATAGGAAGCGGGCTTTGCCGCGTCGCTCGTCTGTATCATTGACGGTTTGCCGGCTTTGGTAGCTTGTGCTGCGGCGGTTTCCGCATGGGTGGGTGCGCTTGCAATGAGACTGACCAGAGTGACAAAAATTGCACTTGCCGCAATGCTCGATCTGCCTGATGACACGTGAAGACCTCCTCGAAGAACCGCACTAACGTCCTACCCGTGATTTTCCAGTTTATCTCATCGGTTCAACCTATGTAGTTACTGTCGCTCGCCATACTTCGCTTTTACCTGGTGAACAGCACTGCATGTAGTGGCGAAACCAGGCGCTGAATCAGCGATTCGCCTCCTTTATTTTCGTTAAGAAAGCAGAACTGGAAGCCTCTAGCGTATATCCTCTGTGCATATCGGCTCGCAAAGAGGTGTTGCCCATGGGCAGTAGCGCTCCAGCATGTGATTTGGCCTTTGTCGGTCGCAAGGTATTGACAGAAGACGGTTTCAAGGAAGCAGCCATTCTCGTCAAAGACGGAGTGATCCAAGAGATCGTCGCTGTCTCCTCAGTGCCTGCCGGTGTTCCTGTTGAGGATGCTGGCGAGTTAGTCGTCATCCCAGGCTTGGTCGATTGCCACGTGCATGTCAATGAACCTGGTCGAACCGAGTGGGAAGGTTTCGTCACTGCAACCAAAGCTGCTGCTGCAGGCGGTGTTACGACTATTGTCGACATGCCGCTCAACTGTATTCCGGTCACGACCACGCTCGACGCTCTAAAAGAAAAGTTGGCGGCAATAGAAGGACTGCTGAATGTCGACTGTGCTTTCTGGGGCGGTGTCGTTCCCGGCAATCACTCGGAGCTGGAGAAAATGGTGGCTCATGGAGTGGTCGGATTCAAATGTTTCTTGATTCACTCAGGCATCGATGACTTTCCCAACGCCACTGAATTTGATTTGCGCAAAGCGATGCCAGTTTTGGCGCGCCTGGGAGTTCCACTGCTTGTCCATGCTGAAATTGACTGCGCGAAAGACGACGATCCCAGTCACGATCATCCGTCCGAGTGGTTGGAGTCAGAGCCCAGATCCTATGCGGCTTTCCTGGAATCAAGACCGCGCCGTTGGGAGAACGAAGCCGTCAAGCTCGTTTCTCTCCTGTGTGAAGAGTTCAAGTGCCGCACTCATATTGTGCACTTGTCCTCGTCGGACGCCTTGTCCATTGTGAAAGAAGCAAAGGCAAAGAAATTGCCTTTCACTGCCGAAACATGCCCTCACTATCTGACCTTCGCGTCTGAAGAAATCCCGGATGGCGACACGCGCTTCAAATGCGCACCGCCGATTAGAGAAAGAGAGAATTCAGAAAAACTCTGGCAGGCTCTCAAAGACGGCACCATAGATTTTGTCGTTTCCGATCACTCACCGTGCACGCCGGAACTGAAGCTCATGAAAGAAGGAGACTTTAATAAGGCGTGGGGTGGCATCGCTTCGCTGCAATTCGGGCTGCCTGCCGTTTGGACTTTTGCAAAACAAAAGGGTCACAAGCTGGAAGAAGTTGTTGCCTGGATGTCGGAGAAAACTGCGAAATTTGCCGGGCTATATGGCACTAAAGGCAAGATTGCACCAGGCTTTGATGCAGACATCGTTATGCTCGATCCGGAAGACACTTTCGTAGTTGAAAAGAAAAACGTTCACCACAAACATAAAGAAACGCCGCATGAAGGGCGCAAATTCAATGGCGTTGTGAAGCGCACTTTTGTTCGCGGAACCAAAGTCTACGACCAGGGCAATTTCACCAAAGAAGGTCACGGTAAGAAGATCTTGAGCGGCCGTCTCGATAGGCAGGAAGCTGTTGCCGGCAATTCAAGGTGATAGACATGACGGTGGACGCCAATTTCAAATTGAAAACCTTGAATACAAAATCGGCAAAAGACGCAGCCGAGGATTTGGAAAGGTGCTGCGGCTCTCATGCCTGGGTAGAAAAGATGCTAACCCGGCGACCATTCCATTCGGTCGATGAATTATTTTCCGCAGCCGATGACATTTGGTTTAAACTTGCAGCCGAAGATTGGCTGGAAGCTTTCGCACATCACCCGAGAATCGGCGGAGATGTAGAAGCGCTGAGAGCTAAATTTGCATCCACTGCCAGTTGGGCGGAAAACGAGCAAAGAGGTGTTTCTCAGGCGACCGAAGATGTTTTGCATCAGCTCGCTAAGCTGAATGACGACTACTTCGAGAAATATGGATACATCTTTATTGTTTGCGCCACTGGAAAGTCTGCTGAAGAAATGCTCGAAATCTTGAAAGGCCGATTGCCCAATGACAAAGAGAAAGAGCTGAAAGTGGCGGCAGGCGAACAGGCGAAGATCACAAAAATTAGATTGGAAAAACTGATTACATGAGCAAAATTACCTCACACGTCCTTGATGCATCGCGCGGTAAACCGGCAGAGGGAGTGCCCATCTCTCTTGAGCGAAACAATGATGGCAAGTGGGTTGAGCTTTCGAAGGCTTCGACAAATTCCGACGGACGAGCGCCCGACCTCTGGTCCGATGGAATGAAATTAGAGGCAGGCATCTACAGACTAACTTTCGATACTCAAAAATATTTCCAGTCCATCGGTGTGAAGGGCTTCTACCCGCACGTTCCAATTGTTTTCGAAATACACGATGCAGCACAGCACTATCATGTGCCGCTCTTGATCAGTCCATTCAGTTATTCGACATACAGAGGCAGTTAGGCAAGGCAAAAGGAGATAAGGACATGAAAACTTCCCTAAACTCTGGGAACATCGGCGAAGTCTTCAGCAAACTGGCAATCGCAAACAGAGAATTCAATGCTCAGCATCCCGGCGATTCCGGAGCCAGGCAGGCGGTTCACACCGTATATGGTGGCGCTCATTTGTTTAAATCAGACTCCGCCAAAAAGCTGGGAGTCCTTGCACTGCGCTCTCTAGACGAGTATGCACCTAACTTTGTTGTCTTTGCGAAGGCTCTTCAGTTGGAAGGATGGGAACAACTTCCTGAGAATGAAGAAAAGATTTTGAAGCTCGAGCCTGTGCTTACAGAGAACCCTGAGGGCGTTCGCAAAGAACGCCATCCTGCCTGGCTAGCTCACACTGTTTATAGACGTGTGCGAGAAAAACTCGAACGCGAAGCAGTCGAAGATTTTCGCATCGATTTCGAAGATGGTTATGGCAATAGGCCGGACACCGAAGAAGACATGCACACCGAGCTTGCCGCGCTGGAAGTGGCAAAAGGTATGAAGGAGGGCACTCTTTCGCCTTTCATCGGAATCCGCATCAAACCCTTTACAGAAGAATTGCGCGATAGAAGTGCGCGCACTCTGGATATTTTTCTTACGACTTTGCTGGCGGAAACGGGCAATAAATTGCCCGACAATTTCGTCGTCACTGTGCCCAAGGTGACGATTACCGAGCAGGTGACGGCCGCAATGGATTTGCTTGCCTTGATTGAAAAGAAAGTCGGACTTCCTCACAACACGATCAAAATTGAGTTGATGGTTGAAACACCTCAATCCATCATTAATTCGAAAGGTCAGTGCGCATTGCCGGAATTCGTCAGAGCCGGAGAAGGGCGTTGTATCGGCTGCCACTTCGGCGTGTACGATTACACGGCTTCGTCCAACATCACTGCTGCATATCAGTCGATGGACCACCCATCATGCGATTTCGCCCGCGAAATGATGCGAGTTTCGCTCGCCGGCACGGGCTTGTGGCTCTCTGATGGTGCGACGAATGTAATGCCTGTTGGACCCAATCGCCCGGATGAAAACGGAGATCTGAGCGAAGCTCACCGGCGCGAGAATATGGAAACTGTCCATCGCGCATGGAAACTCGGTTTTGACCATGTCAGACACTCACTCAAACATGCCTATTATCAAGGTTGGGATCTGCACCCAGCTCAATTGCCTGTTCGTTATGCTGCTTGTTATTCATTCTTCTTGGAAGGTTTGGAACCAGCCAGCTTGCGCCTGAGAAGTTTCATTGAAAAGGCTGCCCAAGCGACTCTTGTCGGTGATGTTTTCGATGATGCAGCGACCGGACAAGGCTTGCTCAATTACTTTTTGCGTGCCATCAACTGTGGTGCCGTTTCAAAAGAAGAAGTGAAAGCGACCGGGCTCACTCTGGAAGAAATTTCCACTCGCTCTTTCCTCAAGATTTTGGAAGGCCGAAGAGAGAAAGTACTCGCCAAGTAGTGACTGTGTTTAGCCGGGAAAGATTTTTTCGGATTTCGGGCCATTTAAAGTCATAAGAGAATACGGTGGTGGTACAAAGTACTAGGTTTGTCGCCGTTTGGTATTGACATTGAACAAGTCATCTTGGACGCCTCTCAAGGTAGCGTCCGTGGTCAATCCTACTGAAGTGGACCTGGACAGGGTTCTGAGTCTGGCTCGGCAGAACTTGGGAAGACCTGTGGAGTTGCCATTCGGAACAGGCAAGGGCTATTTACTTACCGCCATTACACCTCCTGACCCGTCCGGTATGAACCGGGTCAGCTATGTAGAGTGGACCCTTATAGACGTCGAGAATTCTCATTTGCCACCCCTCTGGTCGCACAGAACCACGGACCTGGCGGTTCTGCTCGGCATGATCCACCTGGAAATCTCAAAATCGTCATCGGCTGGCATTCCGGCACACCCCGCCGTAGGCGCCACAATGATGACCACCCAGGAAATGCCTCCCGGCGGTTTCATGCAGCAAGTTTCCTCGAGCGCCGGTCTGCCGATACAGTCCCTGCAACCGATGCAGCCTATGCAAGCGCAGCAGATGCCCCTTAATGGTGGTGGAATGCCTGATACAGGCAATGCTGCCAGCGGCACCTATGCGACTTTCGGAGTTAATCTATCGGGCGAACTGGAAGACATCGATTTGTTCGGAGTATTGCAATCCGTTTCTATTTGCAAAATGACCGGACGCCTGGAAATTGTAGAGGGCATGCGGCAAATTGAGCTCTTCTTCGAAGAAGGCACGCCTGTCCACGCCACCAAAGAAGATGCTTTATTGGTGGAAGGCGCCAGCGCTCACAAAGGCTATGACGTATTGCTGGAGTCTCTTCTTTGGAAGAGAGGCAAATTTGCTTTTGCTTCCAAGATCCTCGCCAAAGAAAAGACTGTCACCAAGCGGATGGACGCACTTCTGGTTGAAGCTGCCGCCCTTCGAGATCAAAGACAAGAATTGGAAAAGCGCGGATTCGATGATGATGCGCCGATTTATAAAGTCAATCCGAGCATGAGCGAGCAAGAGTTTGAAACGCTTGTTCGCGCCGGCGGCGTACCAGCCGATTTGAATATTCAAAAGACAATCTACAGCCAGATGAAGCCGGGCGAGAGCATGCACGATTTCCTCGTGCGCATGCCTATGCCTATGGGAATGTGGCTGCCGGCTGTTTTCAACATGACCATGCAAAATGTCATTGCTCCAAAAGGCAAGACCGGTCAGCCCGTTTTTCAAAGCACCGGAGCAATTGATTTCTCGATTATCGACAACGCTTTTTTGGAAATTCTGCGCCCTGAGACAGACATGCTCAGCTATCCGCTTTTCCTCATGTTCGTGCAACGAGAGCATAAACGTAGCGCTCGCACTCGCACCGGTTACTCGGTTGTGATTTTCGATGTGAAACAAAACGGTCTTTTGCCGGCAGGAAAACATCTGAGACGCGTGGTGAAAGCATTCAATCTCGTCAAAGGAGAATTGGATCTGGTCGGACACTTCCAGACTCTCGAATTCGGATTCGTTCTTCCCTTCAGCAATGGGGAAAAGGCGCTTGGATTGTGCCGCAACCTCGTTAAGACATTAGCTGATTTGCCGCCGGAGGAAGAAGAAGGCGAGCTGACAGCCGAGCCTAAAGAACCGGAAGCTCCGCTAAAACTTTCCTTTGGTGTTGTTTCTGTTCCTGAAGATTCGACAGACCTGACCAAAGCCATTCTGCTTGCTCAATCAAATCGTTTGAATAAAGCTCAAGGACGTTACTTCGAAGCCTAGAGTGGTGAGATTTTGGAAGCGGCGTTGCGTGCCAGAGCTTCTTTGATTGATTGAACATATGGCGGTCGCAGCACGCCCTGCTCAGTGATGATGCCTTTGATCAATTCGTTTGGAGTGACGTCAAATGCCGGGTTAAGCGCCTCTGCACCTTTGACGGTGACAGAATGTCCTTCGATATTTCTGACTTCGTCTTTGTTGCGAAACTCAATCGGAATTTCTGCGCCGGTTTCGATATCGGGATCGAATGTAGAAAGCGGAGCGGCAATGTAGAAAGGAATGCCGTGATGATGCGCTAAAACAGCCAGCGAATAAGTTCCAATCTTATTAGCAGAGTCACCATTGGCTGCGATTCGATCGGCGCCCGTAATGACCATATCCACTTCGCCTTTGTTCATCAAATAGCCGGACATGTTGTCGCAGATCAATGTTGCTGGAATGCCGTCTTGCGTCAGTTCCCACATGGTCAGTTTTGAGCCCTGATTGCGTGGTCTGGTTTCGTCGACAAAAACGCTGGGATTCAAACCGTTCAAGTGCGCCGAGCGAATTACACCCAGTGCTGTTCCCCAGCCACAAGTTGCGAGCGAACCGGCATTGCAGTGTGTGATTATGCGGGCTGCATCAGGAACGACTTTGTGTCCGAATTCGCTGAGCTTTTTGTTTCTTTCCAGATGATCCTCAAGCATGTCTTCTGCAAAACGAAACACCTTGTCTGCAAAAGTCTTACTGTCTAGCCCTTCGTTTAGCAAACTTTGTGCCAATGAATGTACTTCGCCAGTCGCCCATTTCAAATTGACTGCAGTCGGGCGAGTTGCATCGAGCTTTTCTTTTACGTCATTCAAGTCGGCAAGTGTTGGAAGCGCGTTTCGATGAAGAGCTAAGTCTCTCAGGTGCGCAGCCATTGAAAGTGCAGCCGCTACTCCAATAGACGGAGCACCTCTAACAACCATCTCGACAATTGCAAAGCACATCTGCTCCAAATCTGTTGCGTCGAAGTATTCGATTACATCAGGCAATTTGCGCTGGTCGATAAGGATGATTCTTCCATCTTTGGTGTGAACCGGCATGGTTCCTTCGTTCAATTTGATCGCTTCCATCTGTGCAAACCTAAAAGTGTTTCTTCTGAACGCTATAAATTGCCGCAGGCTGTGATTATCTCATGTGCTCGAAAGACAAAGACCGGACTTTCGCCCGGTCTTCAATTCTTTTCTGCGCTAAGCGCAACTGCTGAAAATCACTCAGTTCTTCGGTCCGCGAGACTTGAGAAATTCCGGTATGTCAAGGATGTCGCTGCCAATCGGCTTTTGTTGCGGTCTCGACTCTTGCTGATAGTGCTGTTGAGCGCGAGGCTGCGGTGCGGACATTGCCGGTTGGCGAGGCGGTTGATTTTGCTGAACCATGTCAAAGCCGGTGGCAATGACGGTAATCAGCACTTCGCCATGCAGTCTGTCATCGAGAACAGCTCCGAAGATGATATTGGCATCATCGGATACTGCAGAGTAGATGACGTTGGCTGCTTCTTGAACTTCGTGCAAGGTGAGGTCTGGTCCGCCGGTGACGGAGAAGATTACTCCCGATGCACCGTCTATGGTGCACTCGAGCAATGGGCTGTTGATAGCATTGCGTGCTGCTTCGACAGCTCTGCCTTCGCCGGTGGCGCGGCCTACGCCCATCAGAGCACTGCCTGCAGTCGCCATAATTGCTTTGACGTCTGCAAAGTCGACGTTGATCAAGCCCGGGACTGTGATGATATCGGAGATACCTTGCACACCTTGCATGAGCACTTTGTCTGCTTCGACGAATGCTTCTTGCATGGAGGCGCGGTGATCGACAACTTCAAGCAGTCTTTGGTTGGGGATAACGATCAGCGTATCGACGCGCGATTTGATTTCTTGAATGCCATTTTCGGCTTGATTCATGCGGCGTTTGCCTTCGAAAAGGAAAGGTCTTGAGACCACACCGACAGTAAGAGCGCCGATTTCTCTTGCTACTTCAGCAACGATAGGTGCTGCACCGGTGCCGGTGCCACCACCCATACCTGCTGCGATGAATACCATGTCTGCGCCTTGAAGTGCTGCAGCGATGTCCTCGCGGCTTTCTTCTGCGCCTTTGGTGCCGATCGTCGGATTGCCGCCGGCTCCAAGTCCTCTAGTCAGTTTTGCACCGATTTGCAAGCGATTCTTCGCTGCTGACAAATCGAGCGCCTGGGCATCTGTGTTGCAAGCCCAGAATTCAACCCCGTTGAGACCCGCTTGGATCATGCGGTTGACAGCGTTGGAGCCGGCTCCGCCGACACCTACAACCTTGATGTTGGCTTTGATTTCCAACTTTGCCTTATCGTCTTTTTTCTCGTTACGCTCAAGCACGACGCGTAGCCCTCATGGAATATATACAGTTGAAATACCTTGGTAGAATCTGGACTAGAAGCAGGACAGGTTGTGCCGTTCACAAAGGAACTGCGCTCCAGAGGCCCAGTCGATAGGCTTTCGACTAGGCTATCGTAAGGCGTATTCTGGCTATTTGCAATAATGTGCAGCGCTTATGTAGTTAACCTTATCAAAGGCAATAGCCGCACCCAGTAGTCAGTAAAACGGTTGCCAGTACCTAGCCTGTGGACGCGCTTTACTCCCCCAAAACTCGTATTTTGGCGGTTCTTATATTTTGATAAAAGAGATACAAAATAGAAAATAACTACTTAGCTTTAGCTTCTGCAGTCTTTATCTTTTGCAATGTGTCTTTGCACGCCTTGTTGTCGGGTGCCAGGTCGCATGCGGTTTGAGCGGACTTTACCGCTTCTGCAAAGCGATGGTCGGAAGCCAGCACGCCGGCTAGCATTCTGTGAGCTTCAGAATTTTTCTTATCCAGCTCAACACATCGTTGCAAATAAGTCTCTGCATCTTTCGCATTGCCTGACATCGCATAGGCACTGCCAAGGTAAAAGTTTGCATCGGGATCGTTGGGAGTTATGGCTACAGCCTTCTTCTCTTCTTCAATCTGTGCATCGATGTCACCGCGCGTTCCAAGCGCCGCCCCGAGATCTCTGTGTGCCGCAGCATGATCGGCTTTCAGCTTGATTGCTTGCTTGAAGGAGGCAATCGCTTCTTCCGGCTTGTCGGTGCGCAGCAGAAGCTGCCCCAGCCTGTGATGTACATCGGCATTGTTGGGATCTAGTTTGGCAGCGTCTCTCATTGCCTGAGCTGCTTCCAACATGTTGCCTTCGCGCATCAGCACCCGGGCCAGACCAAAGTGGGCTTCTGACTCATTGGGCTCTAGCTTGATGGCTTCTTTGAATTGCTCTTCGGCTTTCTTCAACTGACCTTGCATCAGATAGGCTCTGCCCAGCTTGACGCGATTCTTTTGATTCTTTGGATTTTGCTCGATGGCTGCTTCGTAGCGAAATACGGCGTTCTTGATGTCTTCTTCGTCTTGATCGACAGCCTGAGCTGCTTGCGGAAGGGCGCCGTTAAAGGCGAACGCCGAAAGTGCCAGCATGGTAAGCAATTGACGGTATCTCATTTGGTTCTACTACCTCACAGTCAGCTTTTGTCTTTGTTTGGCTGCCTTCCCATTCAGGAGCCTTTCCAGTGCGGCTCTTGTTTCAGGAGCCTTGGGATTGATTTGAATTGCCTGACGGAAAGCTTCCAGAGCCTCCGTTTCTTTGCCTTCTTTTTCCAGGGCTTCACCAAGCGTCAGATACGCCCAGTGGTTGGAAGGTAAACACTTTATTGCCAGTTTCTCAAGTGCCACAGCGGATCTTATATTGTTTGCGTCGTTTTTTTGCAAAAGACACCTGCCCAGCTCGAGATAGGTAAGCGACAGTTTCGCGTCATCCGGCTTGGGTTTGAGCAATAAGATCTGGGCAAATTTCTCCTTTGCTTCGTCGATCTCGCCTTTCTCTCTCAGTGCGGCGCCTAGATTGAAAAGCGCTTCAACCGAACTCGGCTCCTTTTGCTGGACGACACGCAATTGTTCGATTGCCTGGTCGAGCAGACCGATTTTCTGCATGCAGATGCCGAGATTGCCGCGTGAGACCAGATCGCCAGGTTGCGCGTCCACTACTTGCTTTAGCTGACCACCCGCTTCGTCGAAGCTGCCGCGCTTCATGAAGATGGCGGCCATTTCCTTTCGGGCATCAATCAAACCGGGGTCGTGGTTGAGCGCTTCGAGAAACTCGGACACGGCTTTGTCTTCATTGCCCAACCGCGCCAGTGTGCGCGCATACTCGAAGTGGTTGGCTCCTGATTCCGGGTTTTTCTCCACCGCTTGCCGGAAAACTTCGCATGCCGGCTGGAACTGACCGGAAAGAAACAGTTTTCGTCCGCTATCTAACAGCTTTTCAGAGGGTTCTTCTTTGGCTTTGACGCCGAAAAACTGCGGTTTGCCAAGAGCCGGCTCGATGATCGGCGAAAAACACGAAAATCCTGCGAATGTCGATAGTATTAGCGGTAATGACAATCTGTATATAAAATGTTTGCGCTTTGAATTGCTGTTGGATTTCATTTGGATATATTTGGCTCTTCCGTTGGCTTGAAGCATTGATAACAGCAGTGATTCAGCTTAAGTCTTATGAAGTCGCCATTATATGAGGGCACCTGCCGCCAAAACCTGTTTCACCCGCATCTAATCAGTTTGAAATGTATAAATCGCTATAACCTTGTTCCAGCTAGTAAACTTGGATTTGTGCTCATTAATGAATCTGCTTTACAGCCTCCTTGAGTATCGCGAATCGATGTTAGAAGCCCGCGCGAATATCTAACAGAATTATCAAAACGGCGTCCCCTTCCGGTATCCAACCAAAGCTCTCCATGGACTTTTCCATTTACGTACATCGTCTTTTCGGCAGTGAATCAGCCATTCTTTGGAAAGTGGCGATGCCGCCGATCCTCTATGGCTTGCACGGCTGGATCGCTACTAGAATGGCTGTGGCTGCTCTTTTCCACCCCTATCAAACTTGGTATTGGCCGGGCACGAAGATAGCCATGCCTTTGACGCCTGGCATTTTTCCAAAGCGCAAAAACAAGCTGGCCGAGTCTGTCGCCAAAACTGTCACGGAGACGCTGCTTACGCCGGACGATATTTCAGTAAAGGTGGAGAGCCTCGTCACACAGGAAAATCTCTATCTAGCATCCGATGCGTTTGTCGATGCCGTTTTGAAAGAGTTTCGCGACACGACCAAGCTTCACCGTTTGGCGTCGGAAATGGCAGAACTCAGTCCCGCCATGCTTCAACACCTGGTCGATTCGTCTATCGAAGGGTTGGAAAAAGGCCGCGATCGCAACGTGCAAGTAATCGTCGAGAAGATTTTCGACCATATGATACTGCCCATGCGGATTTCGCTTGAGCAAGCCACAGAAATTTCTTCGCGCATTATGGAAGCCTTCATCACACCCGAGAAAGTGCGCACTCATCTCATTACTTTGCTTTCGCCGCAGAACATCAACGCTTTAGATGAGTCGATTCAAGCTCATGCTGGTGGTCCATACAAATTGCTCGCACGCATCATAGGTGTGAAGCGGGTTTGCTACGAATGGCGCAACTTTATGGAGAAAGAGCCGGAAGAAAGTACTCGCGTCATCGGCGATTTGATCAAGCGCTTCGGCATTCGTGATCAGATGGCAATTCAGATAGCGAATTTCGATCTCCGGTCGATGCCTTTGCAAAACATCGCTAAGCTCAAAGCCAATGTCGTGAGCTTCGTGGAGAATTTTCTCCTTCACAATCGAGACTCGATCATGGAGGCTGTCAAGGTGGGCGAAGGCGCTGCCATGAGCACAGTGCGCTCGGCCATTATTCGTTTCAATCCCGAGTCGATTCCCGAAAAGTGGCTGGATCGGACAAAACACAACGTTTCCACATTCGCCTATTCTTATCTGCACAGCGAATTGCGCGTACTTTTGGGCAAGTTGATCCCGCAGTTGGGAATAAAAGACTTGATAACGACGAAGATCTCAATGTTCTCATCCGAGAAAATGGAGGAGCTGGTCAAGAGCATTTGCGCGAAAGAACTGCAAGCGCTCGAGTACTTTGGCGGGGCAATCGGTGTGGTTTTAGGATTCGTGCAAATCTTCATCAATGCAATAGCTCCATAATCAGATTAGGGTAATCGGCTGGACGGTGCCACCATATATGATGCGAGGCAATGGGCGCAGATATGCAAGAGCTTTAGAGGCGAAAGCCGGCTCAAACTTGCGCACGCCCGTCCGTCCTGGTTACTTTCAGATCAAGATTCCTTCCAATTTCCGTGACATGCTGGTCGGTCAATGGCTCACCGGCATCGGAAAATATTATGTTTTGCAGACCTTGGGCACTGGCGGTATGAGTGTTGTCTATTCTGCAAAACACCTGGAGAGCAAAAAAATATACGCTGTAAAAACTCTGCGCATGCAAGCGGCAAGTGATGAATTGACGGTTAAACGCTTTCAGCGAGAAGCGGAAACACTCACTTATCTCAATCATCCAAATATCGTTCGAATTCATGATTACGGTAAAACCAGCAAGAAGCAGCCGTTTTTCATCATGGACTTTCTGACGGGCGACAGTTTGAATGATGTTCTCAAAAAAGAAAAACTGATTAGCTATGAGCGCGTTCAGACAATTTTCATGCAGGTCTTAGCGGCAGTTGCTCATGCACATAAGCAAGGTCTTGTGCACAGGGATTTGAAACCCGGCAATATTATGCTGCTCAAGACCAGCCAGCAGAGCGACTTTGTGAAAGTGGTCGATTTCGGGATTGCCAAGTTCGAAGAAGAAGCTCAGAAGCTGACACGTATGGGTGAAGTCTGGGGAAGCCCGATTTATATGAGCCCTGAGCAATGCATGGGCGGTCAGCTCGATCAGCGTGCCGACATTTATTCCTTGGGAATCGTCATGTATGAAGCACTTACCGGAGAAGTGCCATTTTTTGGAAAGAATTATGTCGAGACGATGTCTAAGCAAATCGGTGAGCCGGCTCGCCCGCCGTCTCAGATGAATCCCAATGTGAAAATTCCGGAGAAGTTGGAACGTCTGATCATGCGCGCTCTTGAGAAAGAGCCGAACAAGCGTTATCAACGCGTGGAAGAAATGCTCGATGACTTGCATAAGTCAGTCGAGACGCCCAAGAAAAAGCCGCCTGCGCCGCCTGCGCCTAAGCCCGAAGCGCCCGTGGTGAA
>DTSE01000520.1 GCA_012965515.1 Candidatus Melainabacteria bacterium
AACCATTTGAGAATGAAATCCCGGTTCATCAGCTCGTCTTCTTTAGACAGCTCCACTTTGATGCTGCCGTCTTCCAAAGACGTTCCGACAACGTGTTGAGAAGAACTCAAATCTTTGATGTTGAAAGTACCGTCCGCGGATTGCAAGAGTTCAACCGAAACCGACAGCTGAACATTGTCTTTAGCACCTTCTACCAAACGCGGAGGAGTAATGCGCGAAGCGTCAGGAACTTGGTCTGTATCGTTTTCAGTTCCCATTCCAACAGATTCTCTGTCGCACGGAGTGCCTGAGATATAGCGCGGCGCAACTACAAGCGGCAGACGAATCTCGCAGGTGCCATCTTCAAAGAAGGGCAAACGCTCCGAATAGTTCAGCACCACGCTTACTTCTTCGCCCGGCGCGATGTTTCCCACCTGCATTGTGAAAACATCATCGCGCTCTTGTTCCATTAACGCTGAGCGTTTTCCCTCGGCAAGCGCAGTTTGATAATCTTGGCGCGCTTCCTGGCGTTCTTTCACCTCACCTTTGACCACGCGCGTACCCACTCGCATTTCAAACGATGTGACTACCGCCGAATGTGCAAGAGGAAAGATGTATACCGTTTCCAAATGATCGGCGAATGTGTTGCGGAATTTCTGGCTGATTGTGACATCGCTGATGCGATCGGCAACTTTTGCCTGAATATCAACCGCCGCAAGCGGCAACTCTTTCTTGACGCCGGACATCTCGGCGATCAGCGTGCCCAAAGCTCTTTTCGCAAATTCGCAATCAAAAAGCGGGATAGTCTTTGCTTCTGGATCTGACGGCATTACCCTAACCTCCATCGTGTTCAGGTCTGCGCTGGTCTTTGATGATTAAATGCAAAGCCGCGCGCATCATGTTTAAAAGTGCGTCCGCATCGGATTCCGGTGACCACCCGTCTTCGACCATCAGCTTAAGTCCAGGCGCTACAACTATCTCTCTCCAGAGTACAGGACGAGTTTGCAGTTCGTCCCGCATTGCTGCTTGTCTCTGTCCGGAGATGGCGGCAGTCAAACCTTCGAGTTCTGCGTCGGATAGCCCGAAGAGTTTGTTTTGGATTTCCTGAAGTGGTAGAGACAGGGTCTGCAAAGCCTTGATAGCCAGCAATTGCAGAATGTGCCTGCGTCCATAGATGCCCTGCCTCCCTACAATTTGCGGGCGATCTAATAAACCGAGACTGGTGTAGTAACGGACTGTCCTCACATCCGGCAGATCCGATACGCGATTGTCTTTCTGAACACCCAGCAGCCCCAGTGACGTCACAAGCTTGCCGACTTCCGTAAGTAGCTCTTCCAGGGTGTATGCGTCGTGTCCTTGAACAACCATGACAGTATTCTCTCAAATTACTGTCATACTGTCAAGGTCGTCAAGAGTCCGTGTATTTGGGCGTTTTAAGCCAAGGCAGCCGGGCTGCATATATTAAGGTAGGAAATTACTGTCACGGTCTTTCGAACTTCTTTCGAAGATGAGTCGATAGACGGAAATCTATTAATACACGAAATCTATCGAACATTTCAGGAACCGAATCCCAGATCGGCAGTCTCACCATTGGCTAAATTTCCCGGAACACTTTTAAGCCTGTAAATCCGGAAGCAGCCCGAACGGTAACTAAGGAGATGAGAGAGATGAACGCAAAAATACTACTAGCCGCATTTTCAGTGAGCATTTTGGGCTGCGCTGTTGTGCCTGCTTTCGCCGATAGTGAAACAATTATCCGCACAACGACAATCACACAGCCAGTATCAACCACAACCGCAACAGAATTCGTTCTGTCTGGCTCTGGAGATTATGTAGTCGTAGACCCGATCACCGGTGTTATCAAAGGGCCTTACGATCCTATTAGAGGATTCGTTGCTGGCTCACTCAGCCCAGGCTGGGTTGTCTTGGACAGGTCGAATAATAGAGTTCTCGCCAGCTTCGACAGTTCCGGACACTTGGTCGCTCTGACCACCGCTCCGGCATTCGATTCTTATGTCGGATTGATTGACGCTCGCCGCGCCGATCTAGAACGCTACATCAATGAGTCTCTGACTCTCGGCAAAATCACCGCCGATCAGGCAATGCACTTGCGTTCTGACCTGGCGACCATCACCGCTCAAGAAGAAACCTACAGAGCCGGCGGACGTGCGATCACATACGAAGAAGCACTCTCTCTAGCAGCAAGACTCAATGACTTGCATGCCACCTTGACCGGCTATGTGCCGACAATCGCAATGAGAAGACTGGTAGGAACGACCTACATCACCAACGACGGCACAGTTGTCACACCCGTTAGGACCGCTGTAATTCCTGCACGCACGGTAGTTGCACCGGCCACAGCGGTGATCACACCCACACGCGTAGTCGCAGCAGCTCCTGTAGTGGTGGCAACTGATGACATCAGCGCCCGAATCGCTGTCATGACGACCAAGATTGATGACGAATACAAAGCAGGCCGTCTGACCAACAGAAACGTAGCCAGGCTGAAAGAGCGCATCAACGAAGTTTCGACGAGACAGGTGAAATACACCAAGAACGGAGTGTTAAGCGACAGCAAACACAAATACTTGTCTGAAAAGCTGGATGATATCCAGACTTCTTTCGATAACGACATCGCCAGCACACAACGCGCTCGCGCCAGAATCGGAATTCGTGTTAACTAAAAAGGATATGTGGGCAACAAGGAGACGGTTTTTACCGTCTCCTTGACCATACTAAAAAAGGAGAATTATCAAGGTTTGACTAAATTAGCGCGATAAATAGATTTTTGATGCAAACAGGATAGTTTTTCGGCAATAATTCTAGTTATCTGTTGTAAGTCCGAAAGACTCTCGTCTCTCATCAAGAGACAAAAGCTTATACGAACTCGATTTCAGACTTGAGCAGCAAGTGAATCCATGAGGTCCAGGTAAAAACATGAAACAAGCAGCCGGCGACTCAATGACACATCAAGGCGATCCGCCCCATGTGCTCCTTGTCGAGGACAACTTTGTCAATCAAAAAGTGGCAACAGTTCTTTTGCAACGCCTGGGACTGAAAGTTAAGATTACGAGCAATGGTCGTGAGGCGGTGGAAGCCGTTTCCAACCAAAAATTCGACCTCATCCTAATGGATTGTCATATGCCAATCATGGATGGTTTCGAAGCGACAGTGGCGATACGAGAAATTGAAGCTCGTACCAATACTTATAGTCCGATTATTGCTGTCACTGCCCTTGCAATGTCAGGCGACAGAGAGCGCTGCATCGCCGCGGGCATGGACGATTATTTGTCGAAACCCATTGACATTGATCTTTTGAAAGCAAAAGTCAATCACTGGCTCAGGACTGAAGTAGTTTGCGAAACTCAAAAGCAAAGACGCAAAGTCCTCAGACCGAAGAGCCCACTCACTCTCGTCAAGAACGAACCACTCGATATGGCTGAGTTGGAAGAGTTCTACGAACCAGAACAACTGACAGAAATGATGGACATGTTCCTCAACGACACGCAGGACATGTTGGGCAAAGTGAAACGCCACATGGAAGAAAAGAACTCCAAGTTGGTTGCCGCGTTGGCTCACGAAATCAAAGCTTCATGCGCTTCGATCGGCGCGAAGAATTTGGCTCGACTGTGCTTGTATCTGGAGCAAACTGCTTGCAGACACGACTGGATCGAGGCTGAGGAAACCGCGACATCGATCGAACGTGAATTCTCGTCGTTGCGTGATTACATTCAAAGCCATTTACCTGCCGAAACCGCTACGTAAGTCGCACCGGCTGAGAAGAACTGCATAGAAAACCGTAGGGGCGCATTGCATGCGCCCTATTTTTTGCGTTTTTTCGTAGGAGCTATGCCATGCGTCGGCCGCATTTAGTAACCGTTGACGCAGTGCGTCGACGCTACCATTAGTGAAACAGCACCGCAACATCTCTTGAGTTCGTACCGTAGGGAACCAACGAGCTAGTACTACGTCCTCCAGTCACCACAGTGTCGGAGGTTTCCTAAATATGTTTCGCCAAGTAGTTACTGCAATTGCTGTCTTCTCCGTGTTGCAGTTCGCAGCGCAACCGTCTGAAGCAAAAGCGCGTCGTTATACCATTACTCAGCGCCACCAAATCTTGGGGGCAAAGATCAATCGCATGGAAAGAGCCGGCGAATTGACATTGCGCGAAGCGCGTGACCTGAGAGACGACAACCAAGATGTATGGAAGAAAGTCAGCCGCATGAAGTCGAGAAATGGCGGCAAGTTGAGTTACGAAAACATTGCTGAAGTGGAAAGAGACTTGAACAAAATCAGCAACAAGATCCACAAGAAAGCTTTGGCAAAACGCGTCGAAGACTAAGGCACCATATACAATGCCATCCTAAAAGTCAGCCAACCAACCTACTTCTGAATAGGTTGGTTGGTTTGTATTGAGTTGGTCATCTACAAAAAGCGGAAGCATTGCGTTGCTCGGGCGCTAAAAACATTGCCGAAGCAGTTTTGGCAAGGGGCGGTATTTATCTCGCCCCTGCGCATGCAATGCGGGGCTACACAAGGCAGGCTGGTTTTCAAGCTGATTTAATTGGTCAACTGTGAGAGCTGTCGGCTCGCGTGCTCGGGGCTTTTCTTTGTGTCGAAGAACTTTGTAGAGCGAGACTTTTGTATCGTCGGCGCAGGATTCGCCGGACTCACGGCTGCGCTTAGACTTACCCAAGCCGGGCATTCAGTAGTCGTAGTTGAAGCGCGTGACCGCATCGGCGGCAAGGTCTGGACGAAGTATCTCGACGATGGAACGCCGATTGATTTGGGCGGAACTTTTTTAGGTCCGTCGCAAGAACGCATATACTCTCTGCTAAAAGAATTGGATTTGGATATCACGCCGACACCGATTCATGGCGACAGCCTGCTCGTCTACAAGGGCGAATACTATCGCTATGGGGAGGAAGTACCCGAGGTCGATTCTGAATCGTTGGACGGCGTCTGGGACACCTTACAGAAGCTGTCGAAGATGTCTTTGGAAGTTCCGAATGACGCACCGTGGACTTGTGCGAAAGCACAAGAGTGGGACTCGATGTCTCTGGGGCAATTTCTAAACGACCCCGCGCACAACCTAGGCAAACCAGCACTCGCAATGCTACGAATACTTTTCATCGGTTTGTTCACCGTTGAACTGTCTGAGATTTCTCTTCTATATGTTCTGTTTCAGATTGCCGCTTCGGGCAACGACATCGAATTGCAAATGAAGGTGGAGGGCGGCGCGGAACAAGACATGGTCAAAGGCGGCATGATAACAGTCGCCGAGAAAATGCGCGAGAAAATTGAGGAATTGAACAAAGAGAACCTCAAAAAGAACCTCAGAGAGAACTTGGAGGGAAGCTCGAAAGAGTCATGCGATTGGCTCTTGCTTTCATCGCCTGTTCGACAAATCACGCAGGACGACACCAGCGTCACAGTCACCTCAGACAAAGCCACCATCAAAGCAAAACGCGTCGTCGTCGCAGTCCCGCCAAATCTGGCAAACGACATCGATTACATCCCGCTACTTCCCTCTACGCGGATGGAACTGCTCAGGCATATGCCGGCCGGTCAGTGCACGAAATTCATCACAGTCTACAGCGAGCCATTCTGGCGAAAGAGAGGCTTGAGCGGTGAGGTTACAGCGCCGGATGAGTTTATCCAAATGACTCTGGACACATCGCCGCCGGGAGAGGGAGTGGGCGTATTGATGTCGTTTGCATTTTCAAAAGAGGCAATGCAATTGGCCGAAATGCCAGCTGAGACGCGGTACAAGCATGTGATTACCGCGATGGCAAAACGTTTCGGACTAGAGGCGGTGAAGCCAATTCATTACTTTGAGTACGACTGGTCGAAAGATCGCTGGACCCGCGGATGCCACGTCGCTCATTTGGCACCAGGAGTGATGACTTCCTACGGACACGTCATCAGGCAGCCATTCGGTCTCATTCACTGGGCGACTTCCGAATCATCTCCACTATGGAACGGCAACATAGACGGCGCTGTGCGCGCTGGAGAGTACGTTGCAAGGGAATTAATCGGCTGAGGAATAGGCATGGGAAAGGACAAAGACGAAGATAGGGTGATTAAGACTTCGTTTCCGCAGCAGGTGTTGGAGTTGGTGACACAGGTTCTTTCAGCAATTGATCGACGCTAAATTTTCCTGGACCGAGTGCAATGAGCAGCAAGAAACCACCGGCAGATCCGAACGCTTGCAAGAAGTTCATCGCCTCACGCGCTTGCAGACCTGGTTCCACTCCCCAGAATTGGTGCGTTACGCATGCCATCACCATCGTGTAGAAGATACACATCCACGCCATGTACTTGGTCGCGTAACCAATGAAGATTGAGATACCGAGCACAATCTCAGCAGCAGTTGTCGCCGCCAAAAGTGGTGCTGACAAATTCATCGCGACCGGATACAACATCGTCAGCTGATCGTTCCAGCCAGCCACATTGAAAAACGCTGCCCAAAACATCGACATGCTCAGAAGAAAACGAGCATAAAGCGCCAGAAGAGAAGTGTATTTATCCATGATTCAACTGCCCTCTGGAGCAGGACTAGCTAAAAACTCTTGATTGCTTTCAGCAGAGTCTTGGTCTCTTCGAGCGGATACTCCTCGGACTTCGTACATTGACCTTGCACAATGACTGCTGACTGACCGGATTTCGGCATCACACAACCAATAAACTGAGAAAACTTCGGCCCTGCGTTTTTGCTCAAACCAACTGCGTAGGCCATGTCCTCACCAGCGACTGTAAGTTTGCCCTTGTTCTGAATCGAAATTGGCGACGAGGGCTTCGTGGCAGCTCCAGTGGGGTTCGGAACCGTTGGAAGACCTTTCTCCGAGTATTCGCCGACAACCATATCGGTGGTCATGTCTTTCCCGCCGCTGGGCATTTTCAAGAGAGTAACGTTGATATCAGCCTTATCGTTGCTCAGTATGGCGACGCTCATCGGACCGAGCGGAAGCGCCATCGTAAATTTCCATCCTGTCGGCAACGGATCTTCGAACTTCGCAATCGTATCTACGGTAGCTCTAACCTTCGCGGGATCAGCAAGCTCCTTAGCAGCAGACCATATAAACCAACTAACCGTGCCGAGTATGGCGACAATCGAAATCGTCCCAACAATCATCACACCAATCAGCACTTTGACCCAGGTCGCCAGCCCCTTTTCGTTGCGGGAGTAGCTACCGAATTTGGTGCGCATGTATCGACCGGCGTGATTTCGAGCTGTCATAACTATCCTTCTCTTGCTTGGTGCTTGTACATGGACGCCTGATTCATTGTACTTGGTTATGCCATCACATTTGGTGGGTGTGGTGGATTTTGTGGGTTCGGCGGATGCGGAGGGATCTGCGGATTTCCACCGCCCTGCGGTCCGTGCGGATTAGCTCTCACTGCATGAAGAGCCTCTCTCATCTCATCCATCGTTTGATAGCGATGCGCTGGATTTTTTGCCAGACACTTCATGATGAAGTGATCGATTCCAGCAGGAATATTAAGCTCAGGTCTTGCTTCGCGCAGAGTCTTCGGCGATTCATTGATATGCATCATGATGGTTTGCACCGCGGTATTCCCTAGCAGAGGCGGATCACCAACAATGCACTCGTACATGACACAACCAACAGAATATATGTCCGACCGAGCATCCAGTTTCGTCCCCAAGCCCTGCTCAGGGCTCATATATAGCGGGCTTCCGATGAGATCTCCTGTTCTGGTCAGTTCTTGCGCACTCGCGCCTTCTTCACCTTCACCAGTCATAATCTTGGCAATGCCGAAGTCGACAATCTTGATCATGTCGCGACCATCTTCGGTTTGAGTCAAAAGAATGTTGCTCGGCTTCATATCCCGGTGAATAACCAGGCGTTTGTGCGCATGCGAAAGCGCGTCAAGCACCTGATCAAAAACAGTGAAGAAGCGCTGTGGATGCATGCCACCACTTTCCTTGAGCAACTGTTCGAGATTGACACCCTCAATCAATTCCATAACCAGATAGGGAATCTTTCTTCGCTCAGTGATACCAAAGTCGGTGATGCTGACGAGGTTAGGGTGTTGAAGCGCCCCAACGGCCTTTGCTTCATGTTTGAAACGCTCAACAGCCATTTGCTGCCGCGCAAATGTTGGATGCAGGAGTTTGATCGCCAGTTTTTGCCCAGTGTGAATATGCTCACCGCTGTAGATAATGCCCATCCCGCCCTGGCTTAGCGGAGCGTTCAATTTGTAGTGCTTCGGCAGATCGATGTCATCAAGACTGTCGGGATCTCCTTCCCGGCCCAGGTCGTTTATGCCCGCGACAAGTGTCAGATCTTCCCGCGTCATAGCGTCTAAAGTGCGAAGCCTGCGCTCGGGAATGTGGAAATTGATAAGTGTTTGAGCGAGCAGGGAAGATGTCACCGCTGCATCCTTCTTCAAGGTTTCAGGAGCGTTTTCATAGTGATGCAGTGAATATGCCAAGCGTCTGCGATCGATTACGAAGTCCCACATCGCCATCAAACCATCAAGCCCTTCGAGCCCCTTCGGTACTTTGAACTCGGAGAACTGAGGCACGGCCTTAATCAGAACACGTGCGTCGACAACGAGCGCAATCAGAATCGAAGCAGCCCACAAACCAAAGGCGAGATAACCATTGAGCGCGATGCCATTGAGAATTCCAGCCATCCAATCATTACTTACGATTGCATAGTTGTACGAAGCGTGGTCGATGATGGACACAGCCAATCCGACAGCAGCGCCGATGGCTGCTACCTTCCAGCGGGTCTTGAAGAAAAAACCAAACCCGATTCCAGCCGCAGCCAGAGATGACCAAATCAGGTGGCCGGATACCATTCGTCCATTCACAACTTCAGCTGTGGGCAGCCAGGCGAGTTGCCCGACCGCAGCGCCGTACTTGTGCGCCGCGGCGTATTCGAGACAGGAGAAACCAGCTCCCAGTGCTGCTCCGGCAAGAATGAAATCAGTCATTCCCATCGTGAATGTACTGAACTTTCTGCCCACAATTAGCAGCACCACAAGCGGTACCAGCTTGATCACTTCTTCGATCGCTGCCATTGCTATTTCTGTTCCGCCACGACCTAGGAAAGCCAACGCTGTGACCACAACGTGGGAGACCAGGACAGCAATGCCAGTCATGAATGCGCCCCACAGGAAGAGCGACAACATGCGGCGCAAAACAAGTGTGCGAGTAAAGCTGCAAATGATGGAGAGAATCGCGAGAACTGCCAAATTGAAGGCAATAGCGGAGAGAATACTAGGACCAATTTGCGACCAGGCAAACAATATATAGAAGCCAATGCCTAAGTAGATGACCAAGAGCCGCAGAGACCAGGGCTTCACGCCCTGACTGTCCTGCTTCGCCTTCTTCTGAGGCGGCGCCTTCGCTTCTGGAGTCTGTGTCTCTGTCACTTAAAGTACTCCGGCGGCGGCGGTTCTCTGTCTTTCTGCAGATTGCTCTTCGGCTCAATCAAAGTCGAGCGTCCGACCTTCTTAGGGTCTTTGGTCGGATCGATTTCTTCGGGCTGAGTCTGCGGTTGCTGAGGCGGTTCCGGCCGGGCAGGCGGCTGTGCGGGCGGCTGTGCGGGCGGCTGCGCTGAAGCAGGCAATGGTGGTGGAGAAGGTTGGTTCGCCGACATTGGGAAACCTGGGGTAGGGTTCGTGGGTGCAGGAAAACCAGGTGCCGCGTCAGGCGGTACGGGAAAACCTTGCGCCGGAGGCTGACTTGCAGGCATCGGGAAACCTGGAGTCGGATTTGTTGGTGCAGGAAACCCCGAAGGTGGAGTCTGATGCGGCGGCAAAGGAACGCGCTGACTAGGGCTCGTCGGCACGGAATCGGGCGGTGCTGGCAATCCCTGAGGAGGATACTGGCTCGTTTGCTTTGGAAAACCAGGCGCTGGTTCGCTCGGCTCGCTTGGTTGATTCAGAAAACTTGCCGGCTGTTTATCCATCGCATCCAAGATTCCGGAAGTGAAATAGGTTGGCTTCAACGGATCTGGAGTTTCCTCGTCAGATACCTGCCCTGATTTTTGCTCATCTGGCCCCTCAAAACCAGGTTTCGAAACACTCTGGTCGGTTTTCTTCGAACCATATGTGATTTTGCGAACAGCCATATTGAGCTGCAGATCTTTCTTTTCCTCTTCCTTCTTAGAGTCCTTCTTAGCGTCTTTTTTCGGCGCTTTCTTGTCAGGTTTAGACTTCTCTGCTTTGGGCTTCTCTGCTTTGGGCTTCTCTTCTTTTGGCTTCGGCTCAATCTGTGTCTTGGAATCGATTTTCTTCTTCTCGATTTTTGTCTTGGAGTCGACCTTCGTCTTCTCAACCTTGGTTTTGGAAAACGATTTGGTCGCTTCCAAACTTCTCTCCCCAAGCCCAATACCCAGCACGCCTTGATCGAACATAGTTATAGCTAGCTCGCTTGCAGACATAGCGCGTGTACCTTCAACCGCAATACCGCCATCTGCATCCGGCACCTGGCCCGAAACCTGAGTGACGTCCTGCCCTGAATTCTTTACCGTCACCAGGTCTTTGTATGCCAGGCGGTATCGCGCTGTTTCCCCCGCGCCAGGATCGATGAAAGAAGAAGGGTCGGCGCCCTCCGTTTTTCCAGTCAATTTCTTGCCCGGGAGCAAGGTCAAGACCAACGCCGCGAGCCCTGCGCCCAGACACGAAATTGCACCCAGGTCAGTGACCCAGTATCCAACATGCATTAGACAGTATTCGGAAGGCACAGGTGCTCCTCAGTCGAGCGCTAGTATCGGAATGACCTCTGTTTGAATAGGTTGCCCAAAAACGAGCACCTCATCATCACCTACGTATGCGTCGATTTCACTACGCACGCCAAACTCTTCCAGGTAAACGCCGGGTTCGATGGAAAAGCCGGTGTGAGCAATGATTTCTCTTTCGTCCTTGGTTTCCAAATTGTCGATGTTCGCACCGTTGGCATGAACTTCCGTGCAAATAGAATGCCCTGTGCGGTGGACGAATTTGTCGCCGTAACCACGGTCGGTAATGTAATTGCGAGAAACGTCATCGACCTGATAGCCGTGCACTATGTGCTTGCCGGAAATCCTTTCTGAAACATACGCAAGCGCTGCATCGCGGGCACCGCGCACTACTTCAAAAATATCGACGTACTTCTGGGGAACTGTTTCGCCGACGAAACCGGTCCATGTAATGTCAGCATAAATCGCGTTGTGCGGCGCATTCAACTTGGCCCATATGTCGAGCAAAACGAAGTCACCCTTCTTGATTTCACTGAAAGAATCTTTGTTTGGTTGATAGTGAGGAAGCCCACTATGAGAATTGACTGCCACTATGGGAGGTGACGAAGTGACCATACCGTGCTCTTCATACAACTGGCAAATGTACTGTTGCACCTCGTACTCATTGACAGCCTTGCCGGCGCTAATGCGTTCTTTGATAAATCGAAAAGCGGCAAATATGAACTTGCGCAGATTCTCCGCTGCGGTCACGTGGCTCTTAAGTTGTTCGTCACTCCAGACAGCTTCGAACTTTTGAACGAGGTTTGCTGAAGTTGAAACCTCAGTTCCGGCAGAACGAACAAGCTCAACAATGCCGCTGTCCACGCGGGAAACATACGGAATATGATTCATCGGCGAATACTGCATTGCCACTTCTTTCACGCCACCCAAAGTTTCCTTGAGCACGCTCTCAAGCTGCTTCCACCCAAGGTAAACGCGCTTCTCACCGGGCAAAGAATCAAGCGCGTCCATTTCGATGCGATGCACGATTTTGATAGGCTCGCCAGATTTGGGTACGAAGTAAAACCACCGCCGCGTGAAGTGGCCCTCTTGCAGTTGCAGGATGCTCAGCGCCAGGGGATCGTTGTCGTGAAAGAAATAGAAGAGCCAACCGTCCAACTCTTCTTCTTGAATGGCAGCCTGTACCGCTTTGAGGTCGAAATGTTTGTCGCCTTTTGCCGCATCAGTTTTCTTGGCCACACTCGCCTTCATGGCGCCCCCTTGTCAATCGCGACTTAATCTAAATAGATTGGACTTTAATCTACAAATGATAGTTTAGATTGCCGTGATGCGTGCATGATCTTGATTGAAACCATATGTGAATCCGCCCATTCGAATTTAACAGGGCTGTATTTAATTGGAGGCTCTATGTGGGAAAAACCCAGCTACGAAATCGTTAGCGCCGGCGCTGAAGTGACAGCCTATATTCACAAGAGGTAAGCGTGCGCCTGATTGTCCTGGGAACAGGCGCCGGTGGCGGCTGCCCGCAATGGAATTGCGGCTGCGAAAATTGCAATTTTGCAAGAAACAACCCCGAGAGCGCGCGCACGACCGACTCTCTGGCATTCGCATATGAAGAGAACGGAAGAACGGCCTGGGCTATTGTCAATCCAGGGGTGGATCTCAGGCACCAGTTGGCGCGGCACCCTGAGCTACAACCACCGATAGGCGGGGGCGTCAGGGACACTCCGATAGGGTCGGTGATTCTCACGGATGGCGAGCTTGACCATACAATGGGCTTGATTAATCTGCGTGAGGGCTCGCGGCTGAAAGTTTTTGCGACCGCAGCAGTTCTCGATTTAATGGAGACAGCCTTCCCAATCAAGGCAGTTCTTAGAAACTACGCCAACCTTGAATTCTGCACAATTGTGCCTGGGGTTCCTTTCATGTTGGGCGACTCGGTAAAAGTAACCGCGGTGGGGCTCAGCGACAGACAGCCAAGGTATGCATCGGAACACTCGCATTCATCAACTGCCGACGCAGTCATCGGTTTAAAGTTCGAAGACAAGGTTGAAAGCTCGAGCGCGAATGAGGTAGAGATAAATGGCGTAGAGGCGCGTTGCACGCGCTCACCGGATACAAGTGCAATCGCATACGCGCCGCAAATTGGCACCTGGGACAAGTCAGTGGATTCACTGCTCGAAGGCTGCGAAGCCGTGCTTGTTGACGGTACGTTTTATACATCGCACGAATTGCAATCACTCGGGGTCAGCGCTGGTTCAGCCGAAACCATGGGACATCTACCGCTGAGCGGACCGAACGGCATCTTGGCAAAACTTGAAAACGTGAAAGCAAGGATAAAACTCCTTACTCATATCAACAACACCAACCCTATTTTGCGCGATAATTCCACGGAAAGACGGGCGGTCGAAAACGCCGGGGTCAAAATTGCAGTAGACGGCATGTCGATTTGCAGCGGCTCAGTCTACGCGCCCAGTTGTTCGACAAGCCTCTCGACCGAAAAAGTTGGGGATAAACTTCGTGATTGATTTACAGACGAGCCGTCAGCTTCTGAACGAAGAGCAATTTGTCGAGCGCCTGAAACATATCGGCGAAACAAAGTATCACGATAAGCATCCTTTTCATGCACGCATGCACGAAGGTTCATTGAGCAAAACCGAGATGCAGCGCTGGATTGCTAATCGGTTTTACTATCAAAAATGCCTGCCAATCAAAGACTCCTTGGTTATGTCAAAACTTCCAGAAAGAAGCGACCGAATACGGTGGAGAGAACGTATCGTCGACCATGATGGACGCACCGAAGATGATGGCGGAATACTCGCCTGGTTGAGGTTTGCGGAAGCCGCCGGAATCAGTCGCAATGAGCTTATTGAAGGCAAACACTTCCTTCCTGGAGTTGTATTCGCCGTCGATGCTTATGTCAACTATTGTCGCAACAACGAATGGTGGCTCGCCGTTGCGTCATCACTGACGGAAGTCTTTGCACCTACACTGGTAAGTTATCGAATAGAAGTGATAGAGCGCCATTACCCCTGGATCAACGCGGAAGGATTGACTTACTTCCGCAATCGCTTGAGTCAGGCGCCACGCGATTCGCAACATGGACTTTCGCTGGTGTTGTCTGCCGCTGATACATATGAGAAACAAGATCTGGCGCTGAAAGCGGTGGAATTCAAATGCGACGTTCTGTGGTCAATGGTTGATGCGATTCAAAATGGTGAGCGGTGAGTAGAATGGCGGACGGTCTAGATAACATTGTAAAAGAGTCTGTGCTCCAGCTTGCGCCTGGCGTTCGCCTCAAGGACGATGAGACCAGAGAAGCAAAGCTACTGCTTATGCCTGAATGCATCGTGAAACTCAATCACTCTGCGACGGAAGTCTTGGAACTCGTGGACGGCAATCGAACTATCGAGAACATTTACTCTGAGCTTGCTGCGCGCTACGAAGACGAAACGCTACACAAGGATCTTGCCGAGTTTCTCATGGACGCCCTTTCACGCGGCTGGATTGAGCTAAAACAGTGAACGTTTCCAACCCATACACGCTGACGATGGAATTGACGCACCGTTGTCCGCTGCAATGTCTTTATTGCTCCAATCCTATGGAACTCGTTAGCAAAGACAGCGAACTCAGTCTCTTAGAGTGGATTTCGGTCATCGACCAAGCGGCAAAACTGTCGGTCGTTCAGGCAAATCTGACTGGTGGAGAACCTCTCGCGTATTCTGGACTGCCGAAGATAGTTCAACGATTGAAGAAACACGACATCTACAGCAATCTGATCACAAGCGGAATCGGGCTAACCGAAAGTGCTCTCGAAGAACTAATTGAGTGCGGGCTGGAGAGCATTCAGATCAGCCTGCAATCAGCAAAGGGCAGGACGGCAGAACTCATAGCAGGCTGGAATGCTCAAGAGCAAAAAATTGCCGCGATAGAATTTGCTGTTAGGTCCAAGATACCTGTGGCACTAAATGTAGTGCTGCATAGACACAACCTCGGTGAGGTTGCAGAAATCATCGACCTTGCCGTGCAACTTGGCGTAAGGCGGCTCGAGCTAGCGAACACACAGTTCTACGGTTTCGCTCTGGCAAATGCTGAAAACCTTTTGCCAACTCAAAAACAAATGGACGATGCTCTTTCAATTTACGATACGAAAAAGAAACAGCTCAACGGAAAATTGCAATTGAGCTGGATAATCGGCGATTACCTGGAGAGTTCTCCAAAACCATGCATGGGCGGCTGGGCAAGCCAACACATTGTGGTTTCTGCAGACGGAACCGCATACCCATGCCTCGCCGCCAATGCAATCAAAACACTGACTTTTCCATCTACAAAAGAACGCACTCTCGAATGGATCTGGAAAGAGTCTCCATCATTCAACGCATTCCGCGGTTTCGATTGGATGGTCGAACCCTGCCGCACCTGCGAATTTCGCGAAAAAGACCTGGGCGGCTGCCGCTGCCAATCGTTCTTACTGACCGGCGACGCTACACAAGCAGATCCAGTTTGCAAACTTTCTCCACACCATCATATTGTCGAAGAAACAATCTCCAAAGCAGAAACCTCTAAGAAGGAATTGATTTACCGCCTGTGATCGTGGGGGCCCGTTGCACGCCCCCTTCTTTCGTGGGGGCGCGTTGCACGCCCCCTTCTTTCGTGGGGGCGCGTTGCACGCCCCCTTCTTTCGTGGGGGCGCGTTGCACGCGCCCTTTTTTGCCGGCTCGAAACTGTCGCTACACTTTCTCCGGCATTTCGCACACCCAGTCACCTCGCCCAATCGCCTCACTCGTCGGGTACACTAAAGATTCAACTGGAGACAATCTATGGACGTAGAAGGCAGCAAAATCAATCAATTTCTCGCCGCACCGAAATTCGCAGTAGCCGGCGCATCATCAAACCGTCACAAATACGGTAACAAAGTTCTGCGATGCTATTTGCAAAACAATCGCCAAGCCGTACCTATCAACCCGAATGAAGGCGAAGTGGAAGGTTTGATTACCTATCCTTCTTTATTGGATTTGCCCGAGCCGATTGAAGCTGTTTCCATCATCACACCACCTGCGGTGACAGAAAAAGTTGTCGACGATGCGATAAAAGCTGGCGCGAAACATCTATGGATGCAGCCTGGCGCTGAGAGCAAAGCCGCCATCAAAAGGGCGGAAGAAGCCGGACTCAATGTAATTCACGGCGGCGCCTGTGTTCTAGTAGTCCTCGGATACCACGAGTTCTAAATCCCAAAGCGTAGGGGCGCGTGCAACGCTCCTTAAGCGTAGGGGCGCATTGCATGCGCCCGAATACCAGCGCAGACAATGCGCAGCGACAAACCTGTCGACGCATGGCTTCGCCTCTGCATAACCGGGCGCGTGCAACGCGCCCCCACAATAACTAGTTAACTTGGCTGGCTTCGTCGAGCACTTGAATGAAGCGCTGGCGGAAGATTGAGAGAATGCCGCGCAAATGTTCTTTCGGGCATTCGCACACTACATTGCCGACGCCCTTTGCAAAAAGGTTGGTCAGTTCAGTCATATCGACCAAACAAGTATCGTTGGGATCGTTGAGGGCTTCCTCCAACCACGACACAGGTGCGGAAAGAAAGACTCTTTCCCGCTGAGTCATCGGATTATTGAGTTCTGCCAATGTTCCTTGCGGCGTCAAAAGCCAAATCTTGCCGGTAACGATTCGGTAGGCAGGAAACTCCTGCAGCGCCGTGTCATTGGCATGTTTCTGGAAAAATTCCAAACCATTCTGAAAACCTTGCAACTCAGACGCCAGCCACATCAGTTTTTCGTCGGTTACTTTTCCGCGCAACAACGGCAGAGCCCGCGCCAGAGCGTCAGGCAACGAAATCTCTTTGTTTGTGATTTGTCTTTTGAGGTCTTGCAAGGGATCTTGCTCCATTACTAGGGGCCCGGGGTGGAAATATCGGCTTGAAGCACCGCCAGTCAGGCTTCAAAGGGGATAACGAGAGAGACGCACACGAGTATAGATTCTTAGCTAGGTATAAGCCAGATCACTGGCTAAAAACCTAATAAGTTTCTCTTAGTTGCTTAGTAAGGTGTATTTGTTGACGTGTATTGGCCTTATATGAAAAGCTTAGCAAAACCAGATGACATCCGGTAGATCTGCCGGGTCCATCTGCTGGTAGCATCGGCTGGCAAGACTATAGGAAACTCACTCAATCCAATGACCAGCGCGCCAATCACAACCGCCACACCGGCAAAAGAAGACCTCAAAGCCATAATCGCTCCGATTAAAGAAGAGCTGGCTATAGTCGAAACGTGGCTGACCTCCAATCTCATTGACGACAACCCGTTTGTCGGCGAACTGCTCACCCAGGTTTTTCAGTCTGGTGGAAAACGAATTCGCGTGGCGATTGCACTTTTGGGCTCTAAAGCCAGCCTGATTGAGGGTCGCGAGCTCGGTCGGCTCAACATTATTCAAGCCGTTCTGACGGAACTGATTCACACAGCCAGCCTCGTCCACGACGATGTCATTGACTCCGCCTCGCTCAGGCGCGGTAAAGAAACCGTCAACAAACGCTTCAATGACCGACTGGCTGTGCTCTTAGGCGATTTGCTCTTCGCCCAGGCGTCTATCTGCCTAGCCAGAATCATGAACCCGGTTGTAGTTGGCATCTACGGACAGGTGCTCGGCGACCTCTGCGCAGGTGAAATTAAGCAAATGCGCAGCCAGTTCAACACCGAAGTGAACTGGGAAGGCTATGTCAACAAGTCGATCGCCAAAACGGCATCCCTGTTTGCCGCAGGAGCCCACGCCGGAGCAATCCTTAATGCTGCGCCGGACGAAGTAGTCCAGGCTCTCAAAGACTATGGCGTCAACCTGGGTATATGTTTCCAGATTGTCGACGACCTGCTGGACATTACCGGCGAAGCGACTGAACTCGGCAAACAGCCGGGCAGCGATCTCAGAGCGGGTGTTGTCACAGCGCCGGCGCTCTACATTCTCGAGAAAAATGACGATGCAGCAAATCGGCTGCGCGAATTGATCAAGACCAGACAGATAGTTTCGGACGAAGGCTCAGAAGAGGGCATCGCGCTCATCAAAGCCAACGGCGGCGTCGAAGCCACCGTCAAACTCGCCGGTCACTATGGCGATCTGGCCAAACAATCGTTGAGCAAACTTGCTCCTTCAGATGCTAGGGACTCTTTGGAGAACCTCATTAATTACGTGCTTGTAAGAACAAAATGAGATGACATCCGCGCATCAATCTAAAGACGCAAACGCTTCCAATCTTCTGCCGGTCAACCTGAACGTAGATGGACGGAATGTACTGATTGTCGGCGGCGGAAAACGTGCGCTCAAAGAGATCAGCAGATTCATTGATTACGGCGCGAAGGTTGAAGCAATTGCACCTGTTTTTGCCAGTGAGATTGAAGAGTTAAAACTCTCGCACTCCAATCGTTTGACTCTGATAAAGAGAGAAATGGGCGTCAGAGATTTCGAACGCATTCACTCCGGTCATTTCTTTATGGTCGTGACGACCGGCGCGGACGCAGATGAGAATGAAAGGATTTTGGAAGCTGCAGCGGAAGCGAAGATCTTGAGCGCATCCGAAGATTTCAACGCTAACTGCGACATTGTCTTTGGTCAATCGGTGAAGCGTGGACATTTGAAACTTGCAGTATCGACCGATGGAATCAGCCACGCACTGGAAAGAGCTCTGATTGGAAGATTGGAAGGGGTGCTGGTAAACGATATCGATAACTACGTTTTGTTTCTCAATTCCCTTGCGGACAAATTAAAGAAAACTGCGCAAAACCAGGCGTTTTCAGAGGAGCAAAAACAAGGATTTCTTCGAGAGCTGGCAGAGTCGGAAGACATTTATCGTGCCGTCAGTCGCGGAAACTTCGATGAGGCGCGACGTTTGACCGATCAAATTTTAAGCGGAACACATCAGGAGACAGCATTCTAGAAATCAGCATTCAAAATGTAGGGTCGACGCCATGCGCCGACCGATAAGCGAAAACAACAAAAGGGAAACCCGGCAACACGTGAACACTGAAAGCGAAAAGACAGAGCAAAAGCCGCAAACAAGCGTCAAGAATGTGCTTGCTTCGGTCAAGCTCACCATTTTTCTGATGTCTCTCACAGCTTTGACCGTGCTGATCGGCGCCTGGTGTCCGCAAGAATCGGCCAACGGAAAGGAAAAAGTCGTCGAGCAATTCGGAGCGGAGACTGCAAAAGTGCTTTCGCAGCTCGGAATCACGGACATTTATCACAGCCCGTGGTTTCTCTCTCTTATCGCAATGCTCACACTCAACATGATCGCGTGCAGCTTCATGAGAGTCTTTCCTCGCGTCAAATTATTGAACAAGCCGCTGCCATTTATCGGCGGAAAAGAAATCGGAAAGCTTCCGGTCAATACTTCCGTCGTCATCACAAAAGATGAAAAATCCGCTTTAGCAGCCATTGCCCTGAAGCTCGCATCGAAGGGATTCAAAGTCTCCACCAACGGAGAACGCTTGCTTGCAGAGTATGGAAAATACGGAAGGCTAGCCGCAACAGTCACACATATAGGACTGCTCACCTTGCTCGTCGGAGTAACCATCACGTCCTGGACTGGCTTCTCTGGTTTTCAACCGGTTCTTCTCAACTCACACCTCGATTTCCATGAGTCCGAACACTCAAAACTCTGGATTGGAAAATTGCCCGATTGGACAGTTAGAGTGGATGAAACGCGAAGAGAAGATCACCCGACTGGTGATGCCAAACAATGGTTTTCGAAACTAACCGTAATAGATAAGAACGGAAAGGAAGTAAAAACCCAGGAGATCTCGGTCAACAACCCGCTCTCCTATGATGGCGTCGATATCTACCAGTCGAGCTGGGGTTTGGACCACATTATTCTGAATTTCAACGGCACCGAGCGCCGCCTCGATTTGCGTCCGATGGGCAAACTCTATGCAGCGTTTTTGCCCCTCGATCAAGACACGGTGATGCTTTTCTCCGTGAGAGCAGACGGCAAACCTATCAAGATTTTCGCAAAACGCCCGGATTGGGAAGGTCCGCGCATGCTCACCGAACTTTCCAAAGGTCACCCAGCCAAGCTAGGCCCGGTTAGCATCGCGCTCGTAAATACAATGGCAGTCACCGGCCTTCAATATAAGTGCGATCCTGGATTGCCCATCACTTATATTGCCTTCGGTTTCATCATAGTCGGTGTCCTAATGGCTGCAATTCCTCACAGGCACGTATGGGTCAGCCTGGAGAACAAACCTGCGGATGCAGACGCCGCTGCTGGTTCTGAATTCACAACCACGCCGCCGGCAAAAGTCCTCTATTTCGGAGGGCGCTCCGTCAAAGATAAAGTCGGTTTTGAAAGACTGATCCAACAGTTCCAACGGCAGATTAGAAGCGACTTTGGCGAACCGGAGATGGCACAAAGCGGCGATTCCAATCGTGCAACGGTTCCAAATTTAGACGCTGCCACGCAGGCAGAGTCTGACGAGCAGCAAAAGGGTTCACCCACCAAAACAAACAAGAAAGAGCTGGCGGCAAGCGCAACCGGCACTGGCAATACGGAAACGGCCCAAGGAGATAGCTAATGTCCGAGATGCAGATGGCACTTACAAACACGGCAGGGATCACATCTGTGATGTCCTTCTGGGTTTTCGCTGCCTCTAACGGATTCAAAAACCGCAAAGACTTACTCGTCAAAATCGCTTCTGGCGCGATGATTCTGGCATTTTT
>DTSE01000521.1 GCA_012965515.1 Candidatus Melainabacteria bacterium
CAAACTTGCTTACAACAGCAGACGATGCAACCTGCTAGTGCTTTCCAGCGCACAGAGCACGTTCAACGCTCTTCCCTATTGATTTTGAGATCCCCTAGGGTAATCGAGTAGTTATTCTTTTCGCCGCTAGCGAAATACTGCATGACAGTTTCCACAGCAGTCGCCACTACCAGTAATACCAGTGTGCGGGAAAGCGGATACTCGCAAACATCCAAGCCGACATCGGAAGGCACCGTGTATTTCTCGTTCCAAACAATCTCGCCATACTGCTCGTTGACGCCGGCGTGAAGGCAGTCTATGGACTGTTCGTTTGCATGGCGCTGGACAAGCTTTCGAGACGCGGAATTATCGAAAACATCCAAAATCAGATCAGTTTTTCCGATTACTTTGTCGATGTTTTTCTCGGTAAGCTCTTTGTTGAAGACCGAAACTTCGACATAAGACTCCCGGAAGATCGTGTTGCGCAAAGTCTCTACCTTGGCTCTTCCAACGTCTTCCAAGCCGTAAGTTTGCGTTCCCAGATTGCGCGACTCGACTTTATCCATGTCTATCAGCAGCAGATTCTGCGCGCCCATCTTCACGAGGTTCAGCGCGATATGCGAACCTAATGCACCGACACCGCAAATAGCAATGCAGCTATGAGAGAGTTTGCGCATCACCGCATCTCCCCTGGCTGCATGCTCATGTATCACGCGTTCGTGCATTGCCCAACTCTCCTAGTGGTCGGTCACGGCTTTCCGTCCCGAATATTCGTTCCCAATATTTGTCACAGAGTCCGCGAATCTCGCCATTCACTCTAGTGCCCGTCATACTCCGCGTATTCGCCATAGACGCGATTGCGCTCCCGAAGCACACCTACGAGGCTGGCAAGGTCAAAGTTTTGATCTTGTCCACTCAAACATATTCCAGCGCTCTGCAAAGTCAAATCATTATTGACTCGGCAAGAATATGGAACACCATCCACGACAAATCGCACGTACATCGCACTTTCATCGTCCTTCTCCATCCAAAACGCACTCAACTGCGCGCCCGCATGATGAAGAGCATAACGAATTCGATCATCGACAGATCCGTTTTTGCCCGGCACATAAGCAGGATCGTTTCGCAAAAAACGCCATCAAGTATGCCAACTTCTCAGCAGGCATAAGTCCCGAATAGCGCAGCTCATCAGGCGGTACGCGTTGTCTCAGACACTCATTGAGATAAACGCAATTGCCGAAATCATGCATTACATTGTCCGTTTCATAATAGAAGTTGGCGCCGTCGCAGCGCGTCTCGATGGCTCGGAACGCCCCAATGCGATCCTCGCTTACCAAACGCACAGGCACCGGGCCATCAAGCTTGAAGCGCTTGTCTGACCGATTGAACATCAACGCCCACCAAACTCCATCGAACTTGTCAATCACAATCATGCGCAAACGCGGAAACAGCTTGAGATACTCCGCTGTTTGTTTCAGCGTCGGCTTTCCAATTATCTTGGCGCTTTTCAGATCATTCACTTTCATCAAAGCGTAACCTTCGAAGTTTCGATCGTCAGTCTTCAACTCCATGACGATGCCGCCGAGGCGCACTCGAACCGTTGTTCCTCGCAGCACTGGCGCGAGCAAAGTCTTACCCACGAAATCCTTTTCGAGAGCATCGAATTTGTTGATTAGATCGATTGCGTCTGGCATGCACGCCTCCTTGTGGAAGCTAATTGTCGTCAGGCCTAGCCGAAAACAGCCGGCGGACGCATAGTCAAATTGCCATTCTCGTGACGCTCGATAACGAGCAACTTCAAATCATCGAGGGAGGTGTCGAGAAAAGCTGCAACAGCGCGTTTGATTTCGTCATCGGCGGTGCCGCTCTCGACTTCGAGAATGTCCAAAGCTATGTCGCGACTTGTGCCTTTGTATCTAACGTGCAGGACGGCGCCAGTTTCATTAGATGACGCATTGGTCGCGTGGGTATAGATTTTGCGCGGATCGTTAAGCGTCATTGTCCTTTCCTCCAAAGTGACTTGGAGTCCATCATAACCATTTCCCGAATTTCATGCTGACATCCAGACTGAAATGAGATTGGTCCGAAAAGCCAATGGCAGCCTGAGTTGCAAACGCTTTAGCGATTGCAGTCAAGAGAACAACCTTCAAAATTGGTTGGAATTTGGGTGACTTTTCCAGCCACTTTCCAGATCGCTTCGCCTCGCCGCCACTCGGCATCCATACAGGTTAAATATATCTACTTACCAGAGGAGCACCGTCTTTTAGAATGTGCGGTCATGGCAAATCAGAAAAGTAGATTGAGTAGGCAATTCGCACTGGTGGCTGCATCAACATTGTTGTTGTCGGCACTCCTGCCACCACAGACGCTTGCTCAGAGAGATAAACCACCTAAAGACGATGACGTCGTTCGCGTACACCAGCCGCCGGTCTATGTACCGCCGGCTCCAGAGCCCCCTCGACTTGTTATTCCGATCATTCCTCATCGCGACGTCGTGCCGCTTTTCGTGCCGACGGATGTCACAAATCCAGGTCCGCAACTGGGCGCGACACAGCTTCCAGCACTCAACCTGCCATCCGCCATGTCCGGCTTGATTCCTTTGAAGCAGACTGACTTTCCAAAGGAAGAAAACAGCAAGGACAAGGGAGAATGGGTTCTGGTCCGTGCAGAACAAGACACAAATTATTCGCGACCATCGCCGATTGCGGTAGAACTAAAAGTCGGTGCAGTGCTAGTGAGCGTCAGAAAACCATCACAAACTGCTTTTGTGAAAACAGATCTCGGCAAAATTGCAATCACCGCAAATGGTGACGCGATTGTCAAAAACACTGACGGTGTTGTTCGCGTGATGAACATCGACGGGCTCGGCAAGAGCGTGCGCATCAAACTCGAAGGGGGGCCGTTTACCGGAAACGATGCCAAAGTTGTTGCGCTAAAGCCGGGCTTCGAACTTGTAGCCGCCGGACGCACGTTAAAGCGCAGCGATCTGCGTCCAAGAGATGGAATTGGTCGACGCAAAGCTTCCGTTGTATTGAAGGGCTTCGCTGCGATCAACCAATTCTCGGTGGACACGCTTTTGCAGTCGTGCGACTTGGTAGTCGCGATCAATCAGAACACGACTGGCGTCAAAGAACGCCGCATCCTTTCGGATATGTCAAAAATGGCGGCGGTGCTGAATATGATGGACAGCGCACCTGGCAAAGGTTTCGTGCGCGAATCCAACTACAAACTTGCCCAGTCGAAACAGCTTCAGTAGTGTAAATTCACTAGCGTAGGCTCGACGCCATGCGTCGACCGTTTCAAAATACGGTCTACACATGGCGCCGACCCTACATCATCTCCGGCAAAGGCACGCTTTCCCTAGCTGCACTTCAGTACAACTTTACCGATTGTTTTCCTATCTTCCAGAAGAGCATGTGCTTTTCCTGCTTCACTCAACGGCAGCACATGATCGATCGTCAGTTTCAACCAACCTTCCCTAATACCGGCAAGCACATCATTTGCCCGCAGCAGAAGCTCTTCACGGTCGCGCAGATAGTTATACAAGCTGCCACCGGATATGGTGATGGCGCGCGCCATAAGTGAATTCGGAATCACGGGTTCGGCAACGCCGCTCGCCGCACCAAATATCACCACATGCCCGCGTGGTGCGACGGCTTGCAAGTTCTTGGTGAAAGTGTCCTTCCCGACACCATCGATAATGAAATCGACACCTTTGCCACTTGTGATGCGCTTCACTTCTTCGACAAAGTCTTTCTCAGTGTAAATGATGACGTGGTCGGCGCCGGCTTGCTTAGCGCGTTTTGCCTTCTCTTCATTGGAGACAGTACCGAAAACTTCCGCGCCAAGATGTTTCGCCCATTGGACCAACAAGAGCCCCATGCCACCTGCCGCCGCGTGGATCAAAACGGTGTCACCTTTTTTTATTTTGTGAAACTCATGCAGCAGATAGTGCGCAGTCATGCCTTGTAGTGGAAAAGCTGCACCCTGCTCAAAACTCAATTCGGGCGGAAGGATGATGAGCTTGTCGGCAGGGCAAATCGCAGCTTGCGAATATGAACCAAGAACACTCGTATAAGCGACACGATCGCCAGGCTTAACGACGGTAACGCCCTCTCCGACTTGCTCAACTACACCTGCGCCTTCGTGACCTGGCGTATAGGGCAGCGGCAGATTGTAGCCCAAACTACCGCGCCGTTGATAGATATCGAGGAAATTCAGACCAGCAGCGTGCAAACGAACCAGCGCTTCGCCGGGACCAGGCGCCGGCAATTCATAGTCTTCCAATTTGAGAACGTCAGCCTCACCGTTCTGCGAAATCCTGATGCCTTGGACTTTCGTCTTTACTCCTGTTGCCATGACAGCTCCTCCTCCATTTGTCCGACTATTTTACTCTAGCCCATATTAGACCGGTCGTCTCGTAGCACTAAAGAGGTTGTTACACAGGCTACCTCTACTCTGATGCTTACTGGGAGGCAAGCGTTTCCGGCACCCGGTCCTAAAGACCTCACACCAGGGTTTACACCATTTCACGCTGCTTCTTGAACGGGTAAGGTATGGATATGACCACACGCGACTCTTTAAGAACTAATTTTTGGGTTCTCGGACTGGCAATCTCGTCAAGCCTGTATCTCGCAGTCGATCAAAACTCTTTCGCACGGGCAGAATCGAATAAGAGTTTTTCGGATCATGTAAGCACCATTGCGAAAGAGCGCGAGAAGGTCCAAAACATGCAGTGGAATTCGCCCTCGACAGATTCTGCCAACACAGGAAGTACGAGCAAATCTTGGACGGTGCAAGACGTAAGCGAACGCGACAAACCGTTTTTGAATTCCCTGAAGTGGAAAGAGTCGAAGATCGGTGCGTATGTTTTGCGAACTGGTTTGATTTTTGACAAATGGATTGCAGCTACGCAATTTACTAAAGGTGGAAAGGACGTTCTCACAGAAATCACGCCGCCGTATGAATACGTGATCGTGGTAGACGCGCTTACAGGAATGCAGACGAAAGAGCCGGTTGCCTCCGACGCCGACGGCGACGGCAAGTTGGAAATTGCTTTCCTGCATGAAAAATTGAACGATCCGAACTATCACATGTATACGGTCTATCGTCTCGACAGGGATCGCCCACATTTGATTTGGAAATCCGGAGGCGAACTAGGTGATTGGGTGCATGGGCTCGCCGCCAACAAGAGCGGCAAAGCTCGCCTGCACACGTCAAACTAATTGGATCTGTAAGGTTGCCCCTACTGCGGCGCGTAAAATTCCGCAGTAGAGATAGTTTCAATCCAAGTGGGCGCTTGCGGCAGCATCTTTCGTTTTGTTTATCTTTCCGGAGACAACTGCCTGATCTCGAACTTGCAACAACTGCGCGGCAATACTCACCGCAATTTCCTGCGGATGATTAGAGCCTAAAGGCAGTCCAATTGGGCAAAAGAAAACTTTCGACAATTCCTCGGGCAGCCCGGCTTCAGCAATATCCTTTCGCAAGCGTGCAGCTTTTGCATCGCTGCCTATCACACCAAGATATGGGAATTTGACGTTTTTCCAGCGGTTCAAAATCTCCAAGAGAATTGGTTTGTCGCTGCTGTGTCCCATAGTCATGAGCAAAACAAACGAATCACTCGGAATCTCCGGCACAAACTCTTTCATTTCAGTGAGCAGAACCCGGCGCAGTTTGGGCGATTCTGGAAGCTTGTCCAGCCATTCAACACGCGAGTCAATGCAAGTGATTCTGCAATCGAGTTTTTCTAAAACACTGATTAGCGCATTGCCAACATGCCCGGCACCAAATACGGTGATGTTCCACGCACGGTGATTGAACGCTTCAAGATACACACGCATCGAACCACCGCAAGTCATGCCGATGTCTCTGTTCAAGCTCCACTCGAAAAATTTCGCGGTCGCGTCTTCCTTGCCGCCTGTTCCTGCCAGTCCCGCTGCCTGCAGCATCGCCTTCGCTTCCAGAATGACGCGAGCTTCAATCTTCCCGCCGCCGACCGTGCCAAAATAAGCACCGTCCGCTGTAACCAACATCTTCGCACCGACATCGGCAGGCACACTGCCCTGCGTGTCTACAATCGTCGCGCAGACAAAGGGAATGCCTGCGGCAAAGAGATCGCTCATGCGTTCGTAAAAGGTAATCACGCCAGTCTTCCCATGAGGTAATGAATATTATGCCTCATGTCGCATGCCACGGCATGAATCGCGCTAATTGGCCGCCAACGCTGCCTCGATTTCGCTTGTCAGCTCTTCCTTCTCGTTCTTGGAGAGCCCAATGTGCACCGACTTGATGATGCCCTGTTTGTCGATAACGATTGTTTCAGGAATAGCCTGAACCATGAAGGCGGCAAAACCGTCAGCATTCGAACTTGCGGGAATCGCGTCAATTTTTCGCTGTTCCAAATATAATTTTTCCTGATTGACGCTGCCGTCACCGATTGCGTAAAAGACAACGCCTTTGTCTTTGTACTTCGATGCAACCTCGCTCACCATCGGCAATCCGAAGCGGCAGGGTGGGCACCAGGTCGCCCAGAAGTCGATTATTACGACGTTTTTGCCCTTCAACTCTGACAATTTGAAAGGTGTTCCGCCGGTCGGTTGAATGAGAATGTCGGGTGCTGGCTTGCCTACGAGCTTATTAGCAGGATAACTGTGGCTGCGCCTTGCCTGAATTTCCGGATCTTTGAAGAACGAATCTACAGCCAGCGCTGCGCCACCTACGATGCTTCCGCACGTCAGCGCCTGCAAAATCAGCGCAGGAATAAGCTTGATTGAAAGCGCCTTAGACACACCAATCACCGATAGAACTAGTACGCCCAAAAGGGCTATGCCTAATAACAACGGTCCGTGAAAAAATAGGAGCGCCAAGGGAGCAATAGAAAACAAAACCACGCGAAGGCAGCGGAAGATGGCTTCTTTGAGCGTTAGTGCGACTGCAATTCGAGGGCGCATTTTCATGCCGATAAGAGCCGCGAAAAGCCCCCAAATGCTAGTGATGACCAGCAAACCGACGAAGATAACCAGCGACACGTTCGCGCCATCAGCTAAGACCATGTCCGCGGACAATGTCGGGTCGCCGATTACTGCACCATATCCGACGATAAAGGCAAGGAGCGCCATAAACACGAAGCCATCCCAATAGCTTCCGTTGCGGACCACGTCATCAAAGAACTTACCGGGCTTTATGAAAAGCCACCGCATCCCTGCAAGTTTGTTTTTGACCGAATCCATCCAAAGCCTTTCCGAAAGGCTACTACTATACGCTTTTCGAAAACACTTCTGCCATGAGTACGGCAATCAAGTAGTGTTCGCGTTAACTGCATACACCCTGCATATCGGTTCGATGCAATTGACTCGGCTGTTCCCGAATGTTTTGCTAGGTACCGAGTACCAGTGTGTGCTCAGTTTGTATAAACAGAAAGGGAAAGCATGCAAACACCATTGATACCTGGCAAATTGAAAGTCTTCGAATCAGATGGCTATTTCTGCGCTTCATTCGTCGCCCCAGGGTATCCAATGTTGGCCGCCAGAGACGATGAGTTTGAAGATCTGGCGCAATGGCTAGTCGATGTTGGCGTTGAAGAGGATGTTTTGTACGCTGATTTACCGATCGACGCCTCGGTTAGTTTGCCGGAATGCGTTGTGACACCGAACTTCCAGACCTTGGAACGCCGCTTCAGCAGAGAAGCGGCTTACCTGCAATCGAACGCAGCGTTCCTTCCCCCAAACTAAAGCTTCGCCCTCATACCCAAACACTCCGCAACCTCAATTGCCAATGGCTTTTGCGCCTCCTTCCGGCTGGCATTTTCGGGTTCACGCATTGACTTGCGACCACAAACGACCACAGAGCTAGCATCTCCGAGAATTGTGAAGCAATGATAACAAAAGCGAAAGGTTGCCAACAGGTCGCTTATACTCGGAACATCGAAAACGAAAAACGAACACCAAAGATGCCGAAATAAGCCCAGCGCCACTTAATAAATCCAGCGGTATTAACCGCGGAAAGCCCTCCCGTCTGCACAACAATCAATTCGAGGCGAAACCACGTAAGCGTTCGCCAGTTTTTTGCATCAAAGGAAATGACTGCGATGTTAGCCGAACTTCTGAAGCCCTTTCATTCTAAAGAGAAGACACAGGTTCTTGAAGCAATCAACACGCTGCGCTTCAAAGTCACACCAGAAAATATCGCGCTCACCACAAGCCTCCCCGTCGCGACAGCGGCGCAGCAACTCAACATCATCGCGGCGGAAACATCCGCGCACCTGAAAGTAGATTCCGCCGGTGCGCTTCTTTATGAGTTCTCACCAGGCTTTGAGCGCGCGTACATATATGACGTCACAAAACAGCTGTTCACCGCCAATGGCAACATCGTCCTCCGCCTTCTGCGAGTCGCAGTTCGTCTGGCAATTGGTCTAACAGTTACAGCAATCAAAATCGTGTTGCTTGTGCTCAACTTCCTGTTTCGCGCGATGTTCGGCATCCTTCTCATCGGCTCAATTATCGCAATAGTCGTCGGCATATTCGCAGCGATTGCCGGACTCTTCGACGGCGACGGACCAAGCATCGACATCGGCGATGTAGGAGGCGGCGACATATTATCTGGAATCGGCAATGTCGACTGGCACTTTGACTTCGGCTACTTCACGTATGATTTCGTTCGCCTACTGAGTTGGAGCTACTACTGGTCTGACCCGTGCTACTACCACTCTTATGGCTACTCATACGACTACTATTACTCGCCCCAAACCGCCAACTCGCGGGCGCTCGTCAACGATCAAGAAGTTCGCGCGGACTCAACTCAAAAGGGCGACTTCGTCACCAATTGCTTCTCGTACTTATTCGGAGACGGGCATCCCAACGCCGATCTGCAAGAGCGCTACTGGCACCAGATCGGTCTTGTGATCAAACGCAACCACGGTGTTGTAGTGGCAGAACAACTGGCACCGTTTGTCGGAGATCAGAGTGGAACCGAAGACTGGATGCTCCCGATTCTCGTGCATTTCAACGGTTCGCCGGAAGTGACGGACAAAGGACATATCCTCTACGTTTTTCCTTCCTTCGTTCGCGAAGACAACCTCACTGCGCAACCATTGAGTTTGAAACCACAACAAGGTATGGGCGGCGGAGATCAGCTCAGAGACTTGTATCGCAGTCACTTGAAGCGCCAAGCCGATCAATCGTGGGGTGGTCCAGCGGTCAATGCGCAAAATCAATTGGCTCGCTCACTGGAAGAACGTCGCTGGGAATTCTCCCTGCAAGGTTTTGAATCATCAACAAAAATTGCCGGCATCACAATTCTCAACTTCATCGGCAGTTACTGGCTTTACACAGCATCTGCGCACACTAAGCTTCTTCTGTCTTTCCATCAAATGTCGATGTATATGCTTGGCTATGCCACTTTCTTACTGGTATTTCCTGCAGCACGTTTCTTCTGGATTACGTGCCTCAATATAGGCATCGACAAGCGCAACGAACGACGTTCCAAACTCGCAAGCGCACTCTCAGCACCAACAAGCGAATTGAAAGAAAAACTCAGCGAAGCAAGTGCTCACATCAATCAATTGTTGCTCGCACCGGCACCTTCGATTGTTTTTACAACAGAAGAAGACTCGCTCGAACAACAGTTCAAGTCAACGCCGGCAGAAAGCTCAACCATCAAATTCAATGCGTCGCGCAATTACATCAGCAAACCCTAAGTTACGTTTCACGTAGGGGCGCATAAGCCGCGCAGATATTGCGGCGAAGCTTGCGCAGTTCAGAAGCTCTGCTCAAACAGCAACGAAGTAACGTGCGCATCCACGGTCCGAGCGGATTTTCGATCTAAACAATGAGTAAATTCCTGTGTTTTGGCGATTGATTGCCCAAGACTCGGGAATTTGCATTACGGGTACTTCGCGCAATCGCGCCCACATCAGCAACGTGCGGTATCACTTTGCGTGGAAAGAAACAGGCAACAATTCCTCGCGATGCCGAAAAAAAGGCAGTCTTCCTGGAATCCAGTTCTCATGCGCAAAAATGTGCTTTGCATCGGCAACGACTCGTTTCACTTTAACGAAATAAGTGTGCACCGTCGGAAACTCCAACTCATCACCAGGATCGATGACAGTATTCGGACCCAACAAAGCAATGCCAACAGGAATAGTTACATCAATGAAATAAGTGTTGTCTTCGCCGGGAGTGAAAACTGTCGGACCATTCTTGCCCAATCGCGGCTCGAGCTCATTCACAACGTAGGTCGAAATATCCAAGACTAAGTCACCACGGTTGTGATAAATGTGCACTCTACGAGCTAGTTTCGCTAGTTCATACAGGGGTTTGCGTTTCTCGAATTGGCTTCTACCAACATCTGGCGCTGTGTGAATGACTTCATGGAAGAGCTTTAGATCTCTAAAGTGAAACCCTTCAGCGCTTGACTCAAGTAGCTTATTGCCCATTGATGCAGCCACAAGATTGAACTTGCCTGCAAATTGTTCTCTATCTTCTATGTTCGTAAATGCCTCCAGCAAGAACTTTCGCCACTCCTCTAAGAACCGCAAGAATGCACCCTTTCCAGTTTGAATAGCGCGAGTTCTATCGTGCCTGTATTCATCCGTCTGATCGGTGGAAGGCCAGGAGATCATTACGACATGACCAATGTTGCACTGCGGATCATCAATGTATGCCTTCTGAATTCTGCGAATGGTTTCTTGCAACCGCTCAACGGGGTGTCTGTACCCGTGCACAAAACACAGAATTTCCTTGCCGCTTTCTTTGGTCAGTTCCACCATCCTGCGAAAGAATCTTGCGTAGCCGAGAAGCTGTGTTTCATCAGCAACTTCCAAACTGCCTGAATAAGGCGAGATTCCCACAGGAAAAGCTTTGTATGTATCCTTTTCTATTGGTCCATCAGTCACGAACGTTAGTTCACCAAAATTGAATTCGGCGAGCACACCAAGCTGCGCCGAGTTGGCTTTACGGAGATCGAAACCATCGCGATTGGTTGCTATGAGGTGAGTAGGCATCTTGGCCCTCTTTATTTTGATAAAGCATCCAGGATTTGAAAGTATTGCAAAAACCTGGAGGATACCGCGGTCCCTTGGCAACTGAATTTAATGTAACTTCCTTTCGATAGCCCGGGAACCAATGGCTGGAGCCCCCGTCCCTCGGGTATCACAAGATGTGCCGGGCTCGTGGGCCGGGTAGCATCTCCACTAAATACGGAGAATAAAAATGAGAACTTTACTTGCGGCATCATTGGGCATCACGGCAGCGCTGACTCTGTGCATGGGTACTGGTGCGTTCGCGCAGGATAGCGTTGTAGTTACAAGAACTATCACGACGACCGACCCGGGCGTTTTGATTGGCACGATCACAACTCGTCGCGAAGAGCTCAACAAACTCTATGCTGACGCATTGGCACAAAATCTCATGGCAGAAGCAGAAAAGAATTTGCTGAAAGCAGAGCTCGACAGAATCGCTGCGGAAGAAGCAGCAGCTAAAGCTTTGACAGGCGTTGCAGCCAGCAGCAAAATCGTAATCTTGGCCCGCGACATCGATACCCTCGGCGACAGATTCAACGTCGTATTGAAAAAGCCAGTTTTCGTCCCGATTGTGGAAGGCTCGCACTTCACCATTGTTGAAGGCAAAGTTGTTGAGTTGGATGACGTCGCAAAACGTCGTTGGGACTTGGAAGGCAAAATCAACAAACTGTATTTGGAAAGCAAAATCTCAGCCTCTACTGCAAACAGCCTACGTAGCCGCATGGACTTGATTGCAACCCAAGAGGCTGGAATGCGCGCAGACGGCAACCTCGATCTTAAAGAAGGTCGTATTCTCTACAATGAATTCGACAAGATCGGCTCCGACCTGGACAGCGCCGCGAAGTAAGCGATACAGGTAAGAAACAAACGATTTCGGCACATCGGAATCAATGAATATGCCCCTCCACGGGCACAGAGAGCTCCGCACCAGCGGAGCTTTCTGCGTCAGAGGTAAAAAACTTATCTCACTGGAACTTTCGATATGTTCGTTCGCTCTATAACAGTGAACCTGGCTTGCACTGCGGGTTCTCAAAACCTAGCAATCAAATTGTCTACCCCTTAGCAGGAGTTTCTCATGCGGTATCTGGCACTGGCGACGGATTATGACGGCACGATAGCGGGTGATGGAACAGTAGACAAGTCGACGGTGGAAGCGCTGCAACGCGCGAAAGCTTCCGGTCGCAAAATAATTCTGGTGACAGGGCGCGAGATGCCCAGCTTGATAGAACACTTTCCCGAGTGGGAAATCTTCGACGCAATAGTCGCCGAGAACGGCGCACTACTAGTAATTCCTTCAACCAAACACGAAGAACTGCTTTGCGAACCACCACCACAAGCGCTGATCGATGATTTGACAAAACACGAGGTCGAGCCGTTGTCCGTAGGCAAAGGCATTCTCGCGACGTGGGTTCCGCATGACGGAATCGTTCTTCAGTGCATCAAAGAACTAGGCTTGGAGTCACAAATCATCTTCAACAAAGGCGCAGTGATGATACTTCCGCCTGGCGTCAACAAAGCTAGCGGGCTTGCCGCCGCACTTAAGTATCTACAGCTCTCCCCGCACAACGTAGTTGCAGTCGGCGATGCCGAAAACGACCACGCGTTTCTTACCGCAAGTGAGTTCTCTGTTGCCGTAGACAACGCACTCCCGGCATTGAAAGAACGTGCTGACTTCGTCACGAAAGCAAAACGCGGAGCTGGAGTTGAAGAACTTATCGACATGCTCATCGAAGATGATTTGATCAATCTCTCTCCCAAACGTCACTTCATTTCCGCAGGCACACGCGAGGATGGAGAGAAGGAAATGATCGATCCATACAATACAGGAATTTTGATTTGCGGCAGCTCCGGCGCCGGAAAGTCAACAACCACGCTTGGAATTCTCGACCAACTCTGCCACTCCAACTATCAGTTCTGTTTGATCGATCCGGAAGGCGATTACGAGAGCTTCCAAAACGCTGTTGTAATAGGAGACACAGAGCGAGCTCCCACAATCGAGGAAGTTCTTCAATTGCTGGCGGACCCAACAAAAAGTGTTATCGTCAACCTGCTCGGAATTGCATTGGAAGATAGACCGGAGTTTTTCACAAACCTCCTTCCGCGACTGCAAGAACTTCGCACATTGCACGGCAGACCGCACTGGACGGTTGTAGACGAAGCGCATCATATGTTCCCTGTCGAGTGGAAAAAAATGTCACAGCTCGCACCGGAGAACTTACGATCAATTCTGATGATTACGGTGCACCCCGAACTGATCGCGCCGGAAGTTTATTCATCCGTCGACTTGCTGCTTACAATCGGCGATAATGCTCAAGACAAGATCAAAATGTTCGCTAAAACAGCCGGACTCGGCGCTCCCAGAATGCCAAAAGAAACAGCGCTCGAACAAGGCTACGGATTCGGCTGGTTCACTAAAGCATCGAAGAAAGTTGAACTTCTCAAACTCGAACGTTCTGAGATCGAGAAAGTTCGCCACCGCCGCAAATACGCTGAAGGTCAATTGCCGGAAGAGAGAAGTTTCTACTTCCGTGGCCCCGATGGCAAGCTCAACCTGCGCGTGCAAAACCTTGTGTTGTTCAATCAAATTGCGCAAGGTGTTGACGATGACACATGGAATTTCCATTTGCGCAATCACGATTACTCAAAGTGGTTCAAAGAGTTCATCAAGGACGATGAGTTGTCGCAAGAAACGCAGATGATTGAATCAAACAAAAACATTGGCGCAAGGGAAACGCGCAAACTGATTTGCGCAGCCATCGAAAAACGCTACACCCTGCCAGCCACCGGCGCCGCATAACACACATTCCGCGAAGCCGTAGGGGCGACGCCATGCGTCGCCCGGTGTTCATATGCACAACTTATTGACTCGAGCGAAACTTTTTTGGCGCTGCCGGGTATTGGAGTCTGTACGAGGGCGGACTCGAGGTTCATTCAAAAATGAATACATGGGCAAGGCGAGCGTTTATGACTCTGACTCCAGCCGTGATGGCTTTCCTTGCCCTGACGCCCGTCGTACAAGCGCAGGAGGATTCTGACTCCTCATCGTCCTCCGGCAATCCCGGACGCGGCTTCGGCGGTCTTGGACAGGGCTTTAATCGTGGATCTGGTCGTGGCTATGGCGGGCGTTTTATCCGCGGCTCGAAATTCCGCCAGGGACAAAATGGCGAAAATCGCAATTTCGCTTTCATGCCACCGCCAAACATCGAAAGGGGTTGGTCGGGCAAAGGCAAACCACAGCTCCAGGAGCTGGTAGTGGACGGCGTTAAGCGCCGCTACTACATCTACAAGCCTGACTCAGCAGCAGTGCCTGCGCCGCTTGTGCTAGCGTTCCACGGCGGCGGAGGCAATGCTGAAGGCACAGACAAATGCGCCGGCGGCATCGCAAAGCTCGCAGACGAGAAAGGCTTTATCGTCGTGTACCCTGACGCAATCGACAAACACTGGAATGATGGACGTCCAGACCTTTCAAAGACGAATTACGATGATGTCGGCTTCATATCGAAACTCATTGATGATCTAAACGCCAAAAGACTGATTGATACCAAGCGCGTTTACGCAACTGGAATTTCGAACGGTGGTTTCTTCAGCCAATATCTTGCGATAAAACTACCGGAGAAAATCGCAGCAGTCGCAACCGTCGCTGCATCTGTTTCCACCTCATTCCTTGACCTCAAAATTACTCCAGTGCCAATAATGATGCTGCTAGGCACAGAGGACACGCTTGTCCCGTGGAACGGCGGCAAGGTGGGCGGAAAAGTCTTACGCAAAGGCAGAGGTGAAGTGATTCCCGGCAGGCAAGCTCTCGAATTCTGGCTTGCTCACAACAAAAACAATGCAAGACCAAACTGCACGGAACTGCCGGACAAAGACCCGACGGACAATTCGCGGGTGATTGTAGAGCAGTATGGCGCTTCGGACAGCTCAAATGAAGTCGTGCTCTACGAAATCCGTGGCGGCGGACATACGTGGCCGGACGGACAGCAGTACCTTCCGAAGTCCATAATAGGACCGGTGTGCCGCGACTTCGACGGCAACCTGGCGATATGGAATTTCTTCGAAAAGCACGCCCTTTGACAAAGGCTGTGGTCAACCAACCACGCGGGCGGCATTGGTGACGCCCCTGCAAAAAAAATTACATCAGCGCTGGTTCTTTGCCTTTGCTCTTCACTGACTGTGCAGTTTTCCTAAGTTCACTCAAGCGCATCAAAATCTCCTCGCCTGTGGCGGGCAAATTGAGTTTTGGCACCTGGCCTTTCGCCGCATAAATCAATGCATCCTTAACCGCGGCCCACACTGCAAGTCCCAGGAGCAGCGGCGGTTCTCCGACAGCTTTGCTGCCGCGCACGTTTACCGTGTTGTTTGGATTGTCGATGAAATTACAGTTGAGTTGTGCTGGAATATCTTGAATATTCGGAATCTTGTAAGTCGTCGGCGAATAAGAGAGAAGCGCACCCTTGTCCGAATACTTCAGCTCTTCATTGGTCACCCAGCCCATGCCCTGGACGAACCCACCCACTATCTGACCGCGATTGATACCGGGATTGATCGACTTGCCGATATCCATAAGAATGTCGACACGTTCAACTTTCATTTGTCCGGTGAAACGATCGATCACCACTTCAGCAACAGCGCAGCCGCACGTGAAGTAAAGGAAAGGCGCTCCTTGCCCTTTGCTCCAATCAAATCCAATGCCCTGGGTTGCATAATAGCCGCGCTCGCCCAGGCTGACGCGCTCGCGATAAGACATGGCTACTAGTTCTTGCCACTTCAATTTGTTGTGAGGTCTGCGCTCGTCAAAGACGTGTCCATCAGCAAAAACAATTCGGTCTGGGAAGGCGCCGATGCCGGTTTCGACTCTATCAAAATGCCTTGCAGCAACCTCAGCCATAGACTTCTTGATCTTCTGGCAAGCATTCACAGCCGCACTGCCATTCAAATCAGTCGCCGAGGATGCGGCAGTTGCAGACGTGTTGTTGTTCTTTTCCGTGGATGTCGTCATTACGATCACCCAGTCCGGATTGATGGAAAACTCATCCGCGACCAGCATTTTAATGTTCGTGTTGACGCCCTGACCCATTTCGGTGGCGCCTGTCGAAACTTGAATCGTGCCATCAAGATAGATATTCACAAGCGCGTTTGCTTGATTGAGCATCGTATTGGTGAAGGAAATTCCAAACTTCACCGGAGTGAGAGCAAGTCCTTTCAATTGCGTTCGCGACTCGGCATTGAACGTATCAACCAACTTGCGGCGATTTCTATAATCTGAGCTTTGCACAATCTCGTCGAACAGCTGCGGCAGCGTATTGTGCTTCAGCAACTGTCCATAGTGTGTGGTGTTGCGATCTTTGGTTCCGTACAAATTTGCAAGACGAACATCGAGCGGATCTTTTTTCAGGTAAGCAGCGATATCCTGCATGATGCTCTCAATCGTCGCCACACCTTGCGGCCCGCCAAAGCCACGAAATGCTGTCGTTGGTGGATAGTTGGTCTTGCAAATCTGCCCGACTACATCTGCGTGTTCAATGTAATAAGCGTTGTCGATGTGCGTGATTGCGCGTCCCAGCACCGCCGTCGAAAGGTCGGCCGCAGCGCCGCCATCCGCGTAGAGATGCGCTTTCAACGCGAGAATTCGACCATTATCGTCAAAGGCAATTTGAAAATTATTTTGGAAAGGATGACGCTTGCCGGTAAATTTCATGTCGTCATCTTTGGTGTAGATGATGCGCGCCGGTCTTTTCGTCTTCAAAGCGACGAGCGCCGCCATTCCCGCAGGGTGAGTGGCTTGCGATTCTTTTCCGCCGAAACCGCCGCCCATGCGCTTGGTCACCACAACGACCTGATTTTGTCGCAGTCCCAGAACCTTGGCGAGCACTTGCTGAATCTCGCTCGGATGCTGGGTGGAAGAATGCACCACCAGCTGATCGTACTCACCCGGCACAACAAGCGCCGCTTGCGATTCGAGATAGAAGTGTTCTTGCCCACCGATGATGCAAGTTCCTTCCAGTTTGTGCTTCGCTTCCTTAATCACACGCTCGGCATCACCGCGCGAGATTCGGTATGTTTTATCCAAGAAGTCTTGCTTGGCGATTGCCGCGTCAATGGTCAAAGCCGGCTCCAGCTCTTGAATGTCGAGCTTTATCGCCTTCTTCGCTTTCGCTAACGCTTTGCGATTTTCCGCAGCTATAACAACAATCGGCTCACCGATAAACGATGAGTGATCTTCGCAAAGCAATACCTCATCTTGAATAATCGGACCGAATTTATTGATACCGGGAATGTCTTTGTATGTAAAACAGGCGACTACGCCTTTGATTTTCAGCGCCGCGCTGTAATCGACCGACTTGATATGCCCATGCGCAACGGGGCTGCCGACGAAGTCGACGAGCAATTCGTTTTTCGCAAACGGCATGTCGTCGATGTAGACTGACTCACCGCTAACGTGACCAACGGCTGAATCGTGCGGAATGTCTTTCCCGACTACAGACATACTAGCTCCTTCTCTTCCGCTGTCTCGAAGTAAAACTTTTCCATTATGTTGGCTGCCAGTTGCAAGCGATAATCTTTCGATCCACGAACATCGCTTATGGGCGTGATTTCCTTCATGGCGACTTCACCCGCCTCGCGGAAGGTCTCCAAAGTGAAGGCCTTTCCGTTGAGAAATTCTTCGGTCTTCGCCAATTTTAAAACGACTGCAGCAACGCCACCATATGCGACTTGAGCATTGGCAATTTTATCGCCATTGCGCTCCAAACTTATTGCAGCGGTGAAGCTTGAAATATCCAGATGCTCACGCTTCGAAACTTTGTACAACTTCAGCTTCGTCGCTTTGGATGGCAGTGGGATATGAACGCGAACGATAATTTCATCGTCAGTCAAAACCATTTTGCGATAGCCGCTGTAGAGCTGATTGACCTTGATGCGACGCTCTCCTTTCAGTCCGGCAACTTCGACTTCTGCACCGGAGACAAAAAGAAAAGGCAGGGAATCCGCGATGGGAGAACCATTAGCGATGTTGCCGGCGAGAGTTCCGGCATAGCGAATTTGAGGAGAACCAAATATCCACAAAATGTGGTGAAACTCTGGCAACGACTTTTGGAAAAACTCTTCCAGTCTGCGCAAGGTAACGCGCGCGCCAACCTCGACGGTGTCGCCGCTTGATTTGAGTTCTTCCAATCCAGCTACGTGGGTAAGAACCAAAACGTTTCGAGGCTCGATGCGCCCCTTGTTCAAATTGACGCAAACATCTGTGCCACCAGATACGATGACAGCACCAGAATTCTTACTCTTGTATTCAACCGCTGATTTAACGTCAGTCGGCTTGAAGAACTCCGCTTCATCACCCTTTACCAACACAGGCTCTTCATGGTGCTTTTTGAACGCCGCGACAAAAGTCTGAGGAGGATACAAATTCTCGAGTCGTTTGTACTCTTTCTCATCAACGCTCATCGCAGCTTTAATGATCGCCTCGTAGCCGGTACAACGGCACAAATTGCCGGTCAGCGCATCACTAACATCCTGCCTGGTGACAGAGCAGGGTTTCTCACTTTTATCGCACTGTTCGAAAAGCGAACACATAGCAACGATAAATCCCGGCGTGCAATATCCGCATTGCGCACCGTGGCAATCAACCATAGACTGCTGAATTCTATTCAAATCACCGTCAACTTTCAGACCTTCGACAGTAACAATGTGAGTGCAGTCGAGCTGATACATGTACTGAATGCACGCATTCACAGGGATGTACTCAATGCCGCTCTTAGCCGCGTTTAGCCGTCCCAGAAAGACGGTGCATGCGCCGCAATCGCCTTCGGCACAGACCACTTTGGTACCGCACTTGCTCAAGGAATACCGCAGGTAATCAGACAACGACATAAAAGCGTCTTCTCCGCCTACGCGGTATTCGACGCCATTGACGTACAAAAGGACAAAGTCTCGCATTCAGCTCCCCTGCCAAATAATCGACCACCCGTCGTCGCCAGGCCCCAGGGCAACGCACATATCTTCTGGATATGATAACCCGAGAACCCCCGCGTTTAAGCGCCGAGCCCGGCAAATTCGAAATTGGCCGGGCTCGAAGTTTTTGATGTGAACTCTCCAAACTCTTGACTGTCTTGGATTGTCCCGAATTTTGCAGGCTTGCTTACTTAGCTTGCTCTTGCCGAACCGCGGCGAGCCCTTCGGAGAACGGTTGGGCTTCGTCGTAGATTGGCTCGATTGCCAATTTACCTTTGGTGTTGAGATAGCCCCAACGCCCGCCGGCTAACTTTACAGCCGCCAAGCCTTCTTTGAAGGGAGTGGCCTTGTCGTACTGAATTTTGGCTACTACTTCGCCTTTGTTGTTGACGTAGCCCCAACGCAAGTCCTGACGGACCATTGCTATGCCTTCAGTGAAATTCTCGACCTGATCGTATTCGGTGGGAATGACGATGTTGCCCTTGTTATCGGCAAAACCTTGCTTGCCTCTGTTCGATGTAATAGCCAGACCATCGTGAAACAGTGAGGGCAGCTCGGTCTCATCCTTGTAAATGATGACGCCGTCCCTGTCTAGCAGACCGGTTTTGCCCTTCTCGTCTTTCACTTCGGAGACACCATTTTTGAAAGGCAAGACGCTTGCATACTGCTGCTTAATCACAACTTCGCCCTTGTCATTGACGAAGCCCCAGGGGTTCCATTTGGCGTCATACTGCAACTGAACGGCGCCACGGCCTTCCGTCATTGGTTTAACGTTCATGGCATTGGCGCCCATGATGGTTTCGCCTTCTTTGCCCACGTAACCCCAAAGCTTATTGAATCGAACGGCGGCTGTGCCGTCAGAAAACGGCATCGTATTCTCGAAGGTCGGCTGAACGGCCATGCGTCCGCCTAAATCGATAAAGCCCCATTTGTCGCCGACCTGCACTGCCGCGCGTCCTTCGGAGAATGACTCGACGGTGTTGTACTGAGGCGGTATGACGAACTGCCCCTTCTTATCGATGAAACCCCAACGTCCCCCCTTGAGGACACCGGCCCTGTCCTGAGAGAAAGGCATTGCCGCCTCGAATTGCGGCGGGATGGCAACGTTGCCGGTGGTATCGATGTAGCCCCAACCAGCGGAAGCGGCTTGCTGAGGGGCGGTTGCTTGCCCACAGCCCGTAAGCGTGGCGAGCGACATCAGCGTCCCGGCGAGCAACCCGAGCGACATCTGCAAAGTAACGGCTAACTTTTTCATTCTCGATACACCCTGTTGCGAGACCCCCGGTCTCCTACCTGCTTGAAAGTACTTACTGTAAACGCTTGTCTTTGGGTTGGGCTCCTCTTGACTGAAAATTGATCTCAGATCTTCCAATGACAACTCATCCTAGCGCTTCTTTTCATAACAAGCTTTACTAAACACAC
>DTSE01000522.1 GCA_012965515.1 Candidatus Melainabacteria bacterium
ATTCGATAACTAAGGTGTCGTCGCAGAGCTTGTATAACGTGTTGAACGAGCTTCTAGATTTTTCTAAAGTCGAGGCTGGAAAAGTGAACCTCGAATATCGCGATTTTGCTCTGAGAAACACAATCATAGATGTGATTCGCATGATCAATCCGGAGCGAACGAAAAAGGGTTTGGTGCTGCGCTCGATTGTCGATCCGGATATTCCTGAATTTATTGCCGGAGACGAGTTGAGAATCAGGCAAATTCTGCTCAACCTTGCCAACAATGCCGTGAAGTTTTCCGACAAAGGAGCAGTCTACATCTCAGCAAATCTGGTGGAAGCGAAAGACGACACCTTAGTTATCGAATTCAAAGTGACCGACACCGGAATTGGACTAAGCGAGGACACGATCGAACGCTTGTTCCAGCCATACGTTCAAGCCGATCCCTCAACTTCGAGATTGTTCGGCGGAACAGGTTTGGGACTTAGCATCGCCAAGAGTTATGTCGATTTGATGGGCGGACAAATCGGCGTCAACAGCAAAGTCAACGAAGGCTCTACGTTCTGGTTTAAAGTGCCGTTCCCGCGCGCGCAACAACCCGCACCGCAAGTAGCATAATAAAGAGATGCAGGTTTTCACCTGCACCTCCTTGCTCTATTGAAAGCATAGTCTTCTCCGCCACCGCCTACGGTGCGACAACTTTCACACATCTTCCTTCGAAAAGCAGCATCACTTTGGTTCCAACTCCCAGGAATCTGGTGATAACGGGATGTTTCTTCACGAGTTCAAAATACTTAGCTGAGCCGAACTGAATCACTTCCGGCTGCGGATGTGAACCATCCAGCAGAGCGCTATCAGTCCAAAAACCATCACGCAAATAAAAGGTCTTGCCTTCTATCCACTTCATTCCGGAATTCTTGCTTTCACGATCTGAAACGTCGTCCTTCGACTTGAGCTTTTGCAATTCTCTCTCTCTTGCAACTGCAGCAGCGCCGTTGTGCGGAGCCATGGCAATTTGGCGCGCCAATGAATAAGAAGCTTCCGACTTTTTGGCTAGGAGAGTGCCGCCGATCATGGACTTATCACCAGAAGCTTCGTAGAAGGCACGCGCGTCTCCCTCAGCCTGTGGCTCAGCCTTGTAGAGATTTGGAGAAAAATTGAAGCGCGCGCCCGGACCTCGGCTTCCGAGACTTCTGCCTCCACTGCCACCACCACCTGCCGAGGTCGCAAACGACGGGGTGGAGTTCGCTATCTGCGCTCGCCGTGGGGCTGCCGACGGGCGGCGGGATTCCATCGGAATAGGACGTGGAAAACCAGTGCCCCGACCTTCATTAGGATCAGTCGCCAGGAATGATGTATATGCGGAAATTATTCCGTGCTTCTTGGACAACGCAACTATTTCATCAACAACTTCTCGATTGTCTCCGTTTGCTTTGGCAACTTCCGTCAGATAACCAATCCGTCGCATTGCCCAGAGACGGGGCAGATAAGTGTGACCGGCTTCCTGTCCGGCAAAAGACAGCGGGAAGCTGTAGGATCTGGGCACGCCGTTTACTTTGCCAGAGACGTTCAAATGCGCGTTTCCACCGCCCTTGTATTTGCCCAGCAGGAGAATTTGCGTGCCCTGAAAAATGTCTTTGACGGAGCGCGGATATGTGTCTTTGACTTGGATACCGTCATAAGAGATGGAAACATCGCTCAACACAGGGCTTTTGATCTTTTGATAAAA
>DTSE01000523.1 GCA_012965515.1 Candidatus Melainabacteria bacterium
ACTCTTTGTGGGCATCGCGCAACGTCGGTATGACGCGTCAGTGAAGACTGGTCACGCGGGACAAAGTTCCCACGTATTTATTAGGTTTCCAGACTTTAATGGTGGTAATTTGACAGTTTTCCGAATATTAAATCTGCCGTTTAATCTTCGGTGAAAGTTCCCGAACCTCAAGCCAGACGGGCCATATGGTTCGAAAACGTACGTATGTGCGCCTTTTTCTTTGTGCTTGTCAGGAGAAAGGCGGTCCTGGGTGGATGCCCCCTTTGCAGACGGGGCTACTCTGCTTAAGGTGCTCAACGCTGGACAAGTGCAGGAAATAAACTAAAACGCTGCTTGCTCAGTTGAAGATGCGGTTTGAGTACGTGCACCAGCCTGACTATACATCGCCAGTGCCCGTCGCACTGGTTCATTCTTGCTCAATGAAATTGCAACCAAGTCCATAAATTTGGCGCCGCCTGTGGCATTGAGGTGCGCGGTGTCTTGGAAGTCTGCATCGTGAAACACCCACTGGCTGTTTAAGTCTATAAGTGAAAAGTCTCCACGCTGCGCGCGCGCATTCATTTCATCCATGTACTTCTGATACATGCCTTTTGGCATCAAAGACATGTTCTTCTCGGTGAGAGGCATGTTTGCGACGACTACTTTCACGCCGTTCGCTTTTGCGTCTGCAAGCAATTTGTCGAGAAATGCGACTTGATTTTGAAACAGCTTTTCATTTGCGGAAGCGAAGCGCTTCTTATATTCGCGTGTGTTGTCCTTCCACGGAATCACCTTATGTGGTGGCAGGATGAAATTGCCTTCGGTTACGGCTGCATTCCCGAGAATGTTGCCATCGCCTTTTTCTTCAGTGTCTTTGGCATTGAATTTTGAGACTGGCAGCCCTGCCAATGCGTCGTTACCTACTTTGTTGATCGGTTTGGAGAAATAAGTTTGAAGTTCCAAGCGTTTGTCTGAGAGGTAGTTGATATTGTTGTAGAACGCTTCAGCTGCTGCTTGTGGCGTGACGGTAAGCAAGTGCTTAACGTCATTTGTTTTATCGAAATGTCGGAAGAATTGATAGGTTGGAGTGGAGGTCGCCGAGTCAACTCCGCTGTCGATGAAGTCTCTCAATGTCAAACCTAGTAGTATCACTTTTGGTGCTCGCTCTCCGCTAAAGAGCGAGTGCGCAGTGAAGTACTGATCCGAAATCATGGCGCCGGGAAGCGCGAAATTGAAACAAGAAATGCCTTTCGGCGCACCAGCATCTTGTAATTTCCTTTCGAGGAAAACAGAGTGTGGATGCTTTACGGCGTCAATATTTTTGTTCAGAAAATCAGCGTCGATTAATGATGTGGGGATCATCATCAGAGATGAACCCATTACTACCACATCTGGTGCCTTGGGTTCAGAGAGATAGGATTTTGTTCGCCACCATTCCCAGGACAAACGAACAGGCAATTCAGTCGGTTTTACTTGGAGATTTGGTTTGATTGCCGATAGAGCGATGTTTATTCCGGCAAACAAAATTAGGGCGCAGACAATCGGGCGTCCGGGAATTGCCGACAGCCACGCTTTGCTATTTTGTCTTTGCTCTGGCATTTTCTCGCTTTCGCAAATTGGGAGCGGCTTTGCGTCTCCCGGTACCTAATTGTAAAGGTGAATTGGCTAGACATTGCCGACATTAACCATTAGTTAGGTGCCAAACCGCGAGAAGGTAAGTATTTGGGGCTTCTGGCGCTTAGCCCCGGTAATAATAAGTGTCTGCTAATTTTTTTTCGGTGGTAAATGCAGCTAGACCGTGGACTGCTGGCAGTTTCCTGTCCTCCATAATTCCTCCACATTCTCCATCGTTTACACATCCTCTTTAAATAGGATGAGGTCATGGCGAAAGCAGCCCCCGCATTTTGCGCCTTACGCCCATTCCGTCGTTTGAGGATTGCGTTGATGCAAATGAAACTTGAATTTCCAGGCAGCACTGGTAGGAGCCCTGGTCTGGCGCGTCGCGTATCGGCGCTTATGGCACTTTTTACACTGTTATTGGGACAGAAATGTTTTTCGGCAAATGAATCAGATACATTCCGGACCTGGCAAGCAACTGCCAAGACAACACAATTGGGTCAGCAACTGTTGACGATGATGAATGCGGTGTCGCGAGCGATAAGTGTGAATCCCTCAGATAAGTATTCGCTTTTTCGAAGAGCATATCTTTACGGAACAATTGGATGCACGGAGTCGGCTCTTGCAGATTTGACTCGAGTCATAGCCATCGATCCGAACTTTGCTGCTGCATATACCGAGCGTGCCAATTGTTATCTCGATCAGAAAAACTTTGAGCGTGCGCTCTTCGATCTCAATCGCGCCATCGTATTAGATCCTCGATCCGGCGATGCTCTCTATACGAGGGGGAGGTTGATGCTCTTGATGAACAAACCAAGTTTGGCGTTAAACGATTTGCGCCGTAGTCAGAGCAGCGAGTGCAGGTTTGCTCCGGCATTGCCTGGAGAATTGCCGGCAAATCACTATGATGCTACGGACTACTATATAGGTGTCGCTTATGAGGCGATGGACAAGAAAGACGAGGCAATCAGGCACTATCAAGCTTCCCTAAAAACCCCTCGCTTGGGCACGGTTGGTTTCATTCATCGCTACGCCGATCAACCGCTTGATGCGAAGTACCGAGTCAGTATGCTGGAAAACGGGTATTAGCTTCGAATTGTATGCCCCAACGGAAACTCACATTGTTGGCACTATATATGATGCTCTTTTTGAGTTCTCCGGTGCTAGCGTGCAACACAAGCACTAAAGTGCAAGTAAAATCTGGAGGCAATCAAAGGCATGCTGCAAGAGTATTGTTGGCGAGTCGATTAGGGTTAGCAAATCAGTATCAGAGTCGAAGTCTGCGCCATAGAGATACGATTGGTCGAAAAGGGTATAAGTGCCGAAAACACGATGTACCCAGAGGTGCTACTTCGACTCCCTGGAAGTTGCTGGCGTCTCTATATTCGCGAGACGACGCTGCCGGTGCGATTGGTGGTTGCTATGCTGAGAAACAAGTGCGAGCATCCGGAATTTTGCTCGGACGTTCCTGCAACAAAGATCCCTGGCGTACGTTGCGTCAACTCTATTCGTACTGAATTGAGTGCTTGCTAATGACTCAAGAGCGGTCTGGCGAGAAACTATTCGTTCGCCGCTTTAGCCTCGTATCTGTAGCCTACACCGTAAACCGCATGAATCAGCTCTTGCCCAGGAAGAGCCTTGGCTAGCTTTTTGCGCACGTTTTTCACATGACTGTCGATCACGCGATCGAAAACCAACTGCTCTTGCTGATAACACAGTTCCAAAAGTTGATTGCGAGAAAATACGCGACCAGGTTTCGAGACGAACAGTTTGAGCAAGCGAAACTCAGTTGGCGTCAAATCAAGGACTATTCCATTGACTGTGATTCTTCCCTGGTCGTCGTCGATTTTGAAGAGTTTTGTCTCTGACTCCATGGCCCCGGTTGCGCGCGATCTTCTGAAGACCGCCTTGACTCTGGCTACTACTTCTCGTGGGCTAAACGGTTTGCAGATATAGTCGTCTGCGCCAAGTTCTAAACCCAGCAATCTATCCAACTCGTCTATGCGCGCGCTGACAATGATGATTGGAACGGCGGAGAACTTACGAATCTCTCTGCATATTTCAAGCCCATCGCCGCCCGGAAGCATAACGTCCAACAAAATCAATGATGGCGGCTGTCGACGCACCATCTCAACAATTTTGTCTCCACGATCTTGATGTTCTACGTCAAATCCGTTTTGGCGCAGATAGTCTGTAAGAATTTCGGCGATGCGCCTTTCATCCTCAACAATCAGAATGCGTTCTCTTTTTTCCTGCGCTTCAACCACTGCGAAGTCCCCTTGCGGTTGGCAGAATCACTTCTATTCTTATTCCACCCAGCTCAGATTTGGAAGCGGTGATGCTGCCGGAATGTGCCTCAATAATGGTTTTGCAAATAGCCAATCCCAGACCGGAGCCGCCCAACTCTCTGCTTCTTGAAGCCTCTACCCGGAAAAAACGATCGAAAATTTTGGGCAAGAGTTCTTCGGGAATGCCGGGCGGTGAATCATCGAACCTAAGCACCACCGCTGTTGGTGACTTGTCCATCGATAGTTTCAGTTTTCCACCTTGGTCTGTGTATCTAAGCGAATTCTCTAGTAAATTTATGAACACTTGCCGCATTCTGTTGTTGTCTGCGTAAACGGTGCAAGATTCGTTGCTAATCGCGCTTTTGTCGATGGTGAGCCCCTTCTCGGCGAATCGCTCGTCGAAGATATCGGCGACGTCTTGTAATGTGGAAGCTACATCAATCGGAATAAATGAGTGTTTCAAATTCCCGACGTCAAATCTTGCCAGCCAGTGCAGGTCATCGACAAGTTTGCTTAGTCCCATAATCTCGGCATGTAGAACCTGGAGAGTCTTGGGGGTGACTTCTTGCACTCCGTCTTGAAACGCTTCGACTTGTGCACGCAGGATCGCAATTGGTGTGCGCAGCTCGTGAGAGGTGTCTGCCATCCATTGTTTGTGATTTTGGTCCTGATTGTTGAGCGATGCAGCGAGACTGTTTAACTCGTTACCCAGTTGTCCAAACTCGTCTGATCGCAAATGTTCAATTCTCGTGCTTACATCACCGTCGGCTAATTTTCGTGTGCCTTCAGATATGGTGCGTACTCCTTCAGTCAGATCCTTTGCGAGGAAATAGGATGATCCAAAGGTTGCTGCTGAAATTGCAATGGCGACCAGAAGCAACTCCAGAGTTTGCTTGTTGTCGAAATCCTGGCGAAGCTGTACGAGCTTCATTAAGTCGTTTACTGAATGGAGTGCCTTTTCGTTGTAGGAGCCCACGTCCGGCCACAACCCGAAGGAAGCATAGATTACAAGTATTAGAAAAGTCGTCACCGACACTGTTACGGCGGCAAATAGAAGCTTCTTTTCTACGTTTAGATGCATGTTGTCAAACTTTGGCAGTCCAAAGAGCGCTCTTCTCTGGTATGCCATTATCTTCCCGTAAGCCATAACCGGCAAGGGCTGCTTTGAGAACACATCTCCCATTGAGCTTTAGCTCCAGGTTTACAATTCCCAGTGATTCACAGATTCGAGCTTCGGTTTCTATCGTCCAATTGACCAGCCCCATGAGCAGTTTCGTCTTGTTTTGTCCCTTTTGAATCCACATCTGTGTGACCGGATCCCAGTTGCGCTGATAATAAAAATGCAGACCTGTTTCGAATGGTTTAAAGAAACACCAGATGAATGATTGAGGTCCACTCACAGGCAATATCCTGGTCGGCAGTTTGTCTTCCCATGAGACTGCACCTTCCACAAGTGGCGTAAGACCGAAAGACATAATGAAAGCATCCAAGAGCAAATCTTTTGATCCTTGGCGGTTGAAGCACGCAATCAAGTCGTCTGAAGTTATGAATGACACGGTGGCATCGTTTTTGCCCTGTAAATAGAATTGACCGTTGAGGTCGAGATTGACTTCCAATCTACGGAGTTGACCGCCAACCTCGAATTCATGCCGGCAACCCACTGCCAGTCTCAGAGCGCGCTTAAGAGCGGCATTGCAAGTCGGTTGACTAACCATCTCCAATTCGTGTGGACGGCAGAATAAGGAGTATGTCTTTCCTTCGCTCGTCGGTTCAGACCAAATAACCCCGGATAGATGGAAGGGAATAGTGCGGCTTCCCAAGATAATACTTTCCTGCACATGCATATGAAGATGGGGCTGTGGCGAGCGACCCGAATTTCCAACCGAAGCTAGAATTTGACCTGGCGTGACATATGAGTCGAGAGTCACCTTGATGCTGTCTTTCTGCAGATGCGCGAGCAGTACGTAGGCACCAGTGTGAATCTGGATGAGGATGAAATTACCCCAATTGTTTATCGTGTCCACTTCTCCCACGATGTTATCGGCAAGTGTTGCGGAAAGTGCCACCACTCTTCCATAACATGGCGATAGAACAGGTTTTCCGTATGCATAGTAGTCAGACAGAGAGCGCCCATCTCCCTTGAAGCTCTTTTCGTCCACAGTTACAAAAAAGTCCAAGGCATGCTTCCAGGCTGCCTGATGCGTATAACTACCGTTGAAACCTTGATAGATAGACCAGGTTCCGGCAAAAGGTGCCTTTAGCGAAATACTGGTATCACTGATTCCCCTCGCCAGTGCGAGACTCTTTCCTTCAATTGTCTTTTCTGGAAGAGCAGGTATAGTTAGCCAGAAATTTGTCCATGCACCTCCACGGTATGGTGCCAATGCAATTAGGACACCATATGTAGTGAGAACGAACGGCGTTGCCAGAGCAGGCAAAGATTCTACGGATAAGAGACGCTCCAAGCTTATCGATAAAATAGCGCACAGTCCTGATGCCACCAAAGCTACTGATAAACTCCGTTTGCCCGGCGTGGTGTAAAGACCTCCAATTACAGCCCCCGTAAGAACAGCATTCATCTGAGCAATCAGGAATGAGATAGTGCCGGGGTAGAAACCTAATCCAAGCAGAACCATGTATGAAACGGCGCAGGTCGCCGCCGCTATTAGAGCCAGACCCGGAGAGCCAAGGAAGAACGCCAGGAAAACAAGCAATCCACCGGATGGTGTGCCATGAAAATATACGGAGCCTAGTGGAGCAATAAATTGTAATGGAGTTCCTGCGCTCGGCACGAAGTCAAACAGAATGGTTGGCAGCGGAGCTGGAATGCAAACGGTCGCCATCATCGGTAAGAGCAAAAATGCACACACCACATAGGGAAGTCCAAGCAGCGGCAATCTAAAATAGTGGCAAATTGTATCTCTCAATATCGCGCTAGCGGCGACTACAAGCAGACATCCTACTGCAAGAAATACCACCACTTTGGCATTAACGAGATAGGTGGAACCTAACAGCATGCCGAGAAGGATTCCGTTTACTATCTCGACCGATTCATCTTTCTTCGACAGTTCCATTATTTGCCGCGTGAGTATCACCAGGGTGCCACCAAGTGCACCCATCAGACCGACGATCGGGTTGAGCATCGTAGTTGAGAAGAGCAAAAGGTTTGCAGCCGGTTCTGTCAATGCAAAAAATGCACCATATCCGGAAAGCAACCTTTGAAGAATGTCGATAACTGCTCGCACTGGTACTTAACTCCTGCGAGCGATCGTGCTGCCATTCAGAACCCGGTTCATTGCTACGGTGTCGGGAAATGGCATGGATAGGTGTTCTGGCAGTCGATCTTGTTGCATCATCACGGACAAGTCTTCGCACATCCTTATTACAGAACATTCACCACTTTCATGAACGAGCACCACGTTTGGTCGGTATTCGATAAACTGCATCCACTGCGTATTGTTATAAGCACCAACCGGACTGAAGACTAAATTGTCTCCCTGTGAAAGTGGTGGCAACTGCACACTATGCCTCATCACATCAATGTTCATGCATAACGGACCATATAGCACAGTATCAGCAATGGTTCCTTCGCTTGGTTTTGTCGTATGAACTTGATGGTTGTACCAATAGGCAGTGAACAACAAATTGGTCCCGGCATCGAGAATAGCTGCACGTCGTCCGTCCAATAAACGCTTCGTTCCGACAACGGTGGTGATCAGCGATTGAGCATCATCTATGATGGCTCGACCGCTCTCGAAGATCAGCCTCGGCAGCTCGCGTCCGATCTGCCGTCTATACTGCGTGCCTTCCAGAAGCGCAGTGCAAATTGCATCTGCGTATTCGTTTATGGAAGGAACGACTTGTTCGGGCGGAAGGTAAACACTTTGCAGCGCATTTTGTGAAGCAAATCCGCCACCAATGTCAATGGTATCGATGCAAAAATCTTCATTGCTTTCCAGCTCACGCATAAACTTGCACATGATACGCACCTGCTCTGCATACGCGCGTGGCTCGAGGATAAATGTTCCAATATGACTGTGCAAGCCGGTGAGGTTTAAGTGACTGCTTAGAGCAATCATTTTTGCAGCTTGATGTGCTTGACCGCTTTCGATGTTAAAACCAAAGCGACTCCATGGCTCTGTATAACCTGTATCGAAATTGAGTCTGAGCACTACAGGTACTACCTTATCTTGCTCTCTGGCAACGCTTTCGATTAACTGCAACTCGTCGAGATGATCGACGTGAATTTGTGCTCCCTCCGCCACTGCTCGTTCGATGATGAATTTCGGCTTGTTTGGTCCATTGAATATGATTCTGTTTGATGGAACACCAAGCGCTCTCGCCTTCTCGTACTCGAAAGCAGAAACAACTTCTGCCCAGGATCCCTCTTGATGCATAATGTTGCAGACAGCGCTGATGTAGTTTGTTTTATACGACCAGCCATGCACAACGGAACCGTAGCGGCGCTCGAACGCTTTTTTGGTGTTTCTCAAATTTGTGCGAATCTGTTTTTCAGAAGTGACGAACAGGGGAGAACCGAATCTTCTTAGCAACTCAATCACGGAAACGCCATAGACCGAGGACTTGCTATTGTCGTGTAATCTCGCTCTGCCGAATTTATTGATTTCTCCCATTCTATGAGGCTGTATGAAAGGTGGCTCCCACACAAGCTTTTTCGTCTCGTTGTTCATGTCCTATGTGATGCCCCCAGAAGTTTTAATGCATAACCTCACTCGATTAGCATCTGATCTACACACAATTGCGCGCTGCCACCTAATATCAAGCAGATCGAATTATTTGATCTTGCACCATTTGCGGTGCCAGCCTGCCTTCTGTTAGAACTGTTTCAAACTCAGGCAAGGTAACAATGAGTTCTTGAGCGTGGCGAATAAAGAAGGTACCGGAAGTGGGCTCTGACAGCTCCAGATCGGTGAGTCCACTAAGTAGCTTCAGCACTGCTACTGGCAGATTCCTTCCTACGGCATGGCTTAGATAAATCCACGATGGGAAGCGCGGATTTATCTCTATTAGGTAGATTTTTCCGTCATATCCTTTGATTACTTCTACTTCGAGAGGTCCCCGCCAACTGAGAGCCCCAATGATTCTTTCGGCAACTCTCGTCAATCCGTCATCGACAATACTTACTCCTGCCCAGGCTTTACCTTTTTCCGTCAAGGCTTTCTTGCGCATCGTTACTGCGCCCAGCATGTTGCCCTTTCCGTCGCCCACAGCGGCTAAGTTCAATTCATCTCCGATAACTAGTTTTTGTACCAAGACTGGATAGCCCCAGGTTGAAACTAGTTTGGCAAAAACCGATTTTGCTTCGAATGCGGAATGCACTATGTAAGCATCGTAAAAAATACCTTTTACTATCAGTGGATATTTCCATCCTTCTTTCTCGCAAGTATCGAAAAACGTAGGATTGCTCAGAGCCTTGCTTTCGGGAGCATTCACATCTATTGATTCGCAGAAGGCGCTGAGATGATTTTTCGCCCGTAAGTTGAATTGATCGCGACTGGGGATCAACATCGAAATTCCCATCAGTTGCAATTCACTCTTAAGCCTGCCGAAGTTTTGCAGCTCGGAATCAAGACACGGAATGATTGCATCTAGCCCTTCTGATTTGTGTATCTGAGCCAGCCGATATAAAAGCGCTTCCTCTCCTTCCGACGGATAGGGGATGAGGTAACTGTTGTTACATAGATGCCGGGCATAAAGCCCGGCATCCAGCGCGTCGTATCCCAACCCAATGATTGAACCTTTAAAAAGTGGATGCTCTTGAATGCAGCGAGCCACTGCGCATCCCGGTCCCGGGTTTTCGGCCCGAGCATTGATTCCTGTCACCGCCACCTTGTAATTCTGCCAACTCTTGCCCTTGGGGCGCGTTGCCTTCATAGATATCTCCCAAGCTGAAGAATAAATGCTTCGACACTGCTGCTGGCAATTTCCGTAGGAATTCCGCAGCGATCTGCCAGTGAGTTCGAGGCAACGTCTAAGGTGCTGCCGCGTTTAAGTAAGTCGAGGACAATCAAGCCGGTCGGATTAACTGAAAAACTCTGACCTGTCTGAGGGTCAAAAATAAAACCCGTTTCGCTGACCGCCAATTGAGAGAGTCGCTCACGTGTTGGCACTTTGCCGCCTGCCCGACTCATCAGCTCTTCCATCACCAGTTTCAACCTCCAGTGGAAGTGAAACGCCTTCCACACTTGCATCCTAGAGGGTGAGGATGGAGAGACGATGGAAAATGTGGAGGAATTATGGAGACCGCAGCAAAACTGGGTTGGTGCCTGCTAAGCGGCGATACCTTCAGACTTTGACGGACCGTCTTTGAGAGCCAGGAATAGCGCGACCAATCCTGCCCCTGGAATCAAGAAGCCTGCAGCGTTGACTCCCGTGATGATCCACTTCTTAGAAGTATTGTTTTTCAGAGCCAAAATGGTGGGCAGGAAGAAAACACCGATGTACATGAGCAGGAAGCTGACGCAAAACACGTAGCCTAGAGGTTCACTGTTTGCCATGATAATCAGCCCGGGCGCCGCCACCGCCAGGATACCGCCGACCACGCCTATTGCCAGCATCAGTTTTACCAAGTTCCATTTCTTAACGCAGGCAGCCAAGATAGCGCCAGTAATGAGCATGAGACCGGAGCTGACTCCCAAGAGCTCGGCGACCATACCAAGGGTTTCCTTCTTTTTGGCAGGATCGTTCAAATCCCGCATCAAAGCTTCTCTGGCTTTGTCGTCGTCGCTAGAACTTTGAGCTGCTGATTCCTCCGTCGCAAGAGGACTAGAGCCTGCCGGAGTTGCGGTCGTTCCCTTTGCCGTTTCAACGGAGTCGCCGGTTTGCGCCACGGGTGGCTCGGCATAGGAAGGCAAAGCTAAAAAGATCAAACTAGCCAAGTACAAGCCGAGAAATAGCCTTACCAGCAATGCCATAGATATAGCTCCCAGTGCCCTACAACCAGAATATAGCACCGTTCTAGCTCTTACAGCGTTTTTCCTCGCTCATCCGTGCCCAAAAGAATAATGTGAAAGCGCGAGAAATCTTTGAACTTTTTTTGACGCCGACTCGTCTCTATAAATGGACAACAAATTAGATGCGTTAGTCTGCTTGCAGGTTTTGTAGTGGGGAGAACTATTTCCCTGCAGGTGGACTGGCGTGTCTATATAGCCAGATGCTGAGTTCAGGAGAAGCACTAAACTCTGTCATTCTTCCAAGCGTAGTATGCATCCAACTGGGCTTTCACTGACCACGGTCGGTGTTACGACTGGTGGCATAAGCAAGCGTAACTAAAGTCGAGTAAATCAGTCCTGCCGTCACCATCTTGAGGCTCAATCCGAGAGCTCTTGTGGCTCTGGCAATAATGGTGGCAGATCTTTTCAAAAGGACTTCTTTCTAGCAGCTACTTCTAGAAAGTGTATCAGGTTGTTGAATTTGTTGGGTAAGGCATGGGACCGAACATTTGTGCTTTCGACTTGCGCATTTTCAGTGCTCGCTGCGCTGCAACGCGTCCCCCCCGTATTGCTGACTCTGCGGCAGGAAGTCCATGGTAGCTAGAGTGTGCGTATGAAAAACTGTTGGTTTGTCCCGAAAGAACCTTTTTCATTCGTTTGAAATAGTCAGGACCGGTAACAGCCATTGCATGCCCCCATCGCGAAAGTTGAACTGTTTCCAGTGCTGCATCGAATTCTTTGCCGAGGATTCCAGCTAATTGTTTGCGCAGTTGAAGCGAAAACTTGTCTCGACTGCCTTCCAGTAACAAGCTGCGTCCCTCTGAACCAGCAGCGTATGGCTGGTAAACAGTGAGTACTTGTCCCATTTCTTTTTTGTAGTGACCATTGAGGTCATATACGGTATTGGCGATTGTTATATCCGGAAAAGAGTACTTTGCCGGCAACCAGTTATCGAAGCTGCTGTTAAACACTTTTTTGCTCAAAATGAAATTGCCAACTAAATAGCTACCATATCTGATGGCATACATTTGCGCTTTATCCGGTACTTTGAGATTGACGATGCGGGCGGCAATCATTGGAGAAACCGCAATGATGACGTGCTTGCAATTCACGCGGTGAAGCGTTCCACTCTTGTCTTGATAAACAACGGAGGCACCATCATCCTTCAGGTTTACCGACCATACAAATGCGTTTGTCACTATTCTCTGAGGGGTTGTCTTTTTGATATTTTCTGCGATCGCGCGAGTGAGAGCGGGATTGCCCCCCTCTAATAAATAACTGGGTATCACCAGATCTTCGAGTACCGACAATCCTGAAAGTGCCGAGAGATTATTCACTCCTCCGCAAGCGGATGCTTTCATGAATCCCTCTATCAATTCCATAAAGGGAGCACTATATCCGGTGAGCATCGTTGACAGCAAAACTTTGTCTAGTTTTTCAAGCTCTGGTGTCAAATCTGAGACATACATGGTGGCGTTGCCCATTTTTGACCAGATGGACTTCATCTCCGATTTCATGCGTTTGAAGTCTTTGTATATTGCGTTAGTGCCGTTATCAACGCCTTTTAGAAATCTTGAACCATCCCACCAGGCATTTTTCTCGGTGCCGACCTTGACTGGCTTCAGTTTCAAATCCGCGATGATTTGACCGACATCTCCGTCAATTTCGGTCAAGTATTGAGAGCCGTACGAATACCAGAGCCCGCGCGAATTTGCACCTCTGGCATTACCGCCTGTTTGCTCATACTGTTCCAACAACAAATAATCATGATTTTTCAGATTATGAGCGGCTGCAAGAGCAGCCATGCCACCACCCACGATGACGAAGTCAATGTTGCGTTCAGTGGCCGCAGGAAACTTCGGAATCTCCGAATTTCTCATGCGATGACCCAGCGTGAAATCGTCGCCTGTCCATGGCAGCAATTTCACGTCTGATTTCAATTTGATACCGTCGGCCGCCAGCGCCTCAAGGTTTTGACTCAATGAAAGCCCACTGGATGCACCGAGCCCGTAAAGCAAAACTGCGAGCTGCTGCAAAAACTCGCGTCTCGTAGTTTGTTCGTCGAATGTCAAAACATGCCCCTTGGCTAGCTGTCGGTGGCGCCGCCCACCCGGGCTCGGGCGCTTTCTGACAGACATTATATTCATTTTGGGAAAGATTGCCGCCCTCGCAACGCCCTATTCACTGGTTTATCCGTGACTCCACAGGGCTCCACTGGGTGGTCGATTGGGCAGCCAATCTAAAACAATATGGACTGTTTATCTATATATACGCCCTGTCGCTTTAGAATTTTCGATTGCCGTCTTCTGCCGGGACCGCCTGGCTGGACTGAGTCGAGATGAAGACGCGCTTGTGACGGCTATCGTTTCAAAGAAGGACGAACACAGGATGGGTACGGATTTGAAGGAAGCAAAGAGTCAACCAAACCAAGGCTCTACTAAAAGCGGCGCATTAGAAGAGCAAATTGCCCGCATCAAAAAAGGTGGAGCACCCAAATACCACCAGAAATTGAAAGAAGAGAAGAAGCTTTTCGCTCGTGAACGCTTGGCTCTTCTTCTTGATCCAGGCTTTGAAATTGAAGATGCACGCTTTGCAAACGGTCGCGAAACCGATCTTCCCGCTGACGGTGTTGTTACGGGTATCGGACAAATCGAAGGTAAGACTGTCTGCTTTATGGCCAACGATTCGACCGTAAAGGCCGGCTCGTGGGGATGGCGCACGGTTGAGAAAATCATCCGCATTCAGGAAACCGCCGCCAAGCTTAGAGTTCCTCTCATCTATCTTGTGGACTCGGCTGGTGCTCGCATCACCGATCAAATCGAGATGTTTCCAGGACGCCGTGGCGCCGGAAAAATTTTCCATAACCAGGTATCTATGAGCGGAATGATCCCGCAAATCTGCTTGCTCTTCGGACCATCGGCAGCCGGCGGCGCATATATCCCTGCTTTCTGCGACATCGTTGTGATGGTCGATGGAAATGCATCTATGTATTTGGGCTCCCCCCGCATGGCTGAAATGGTCATCGGCGAGAAGGTGACGCTAGAGGAAATGGGCGGCGCGCGCATGCACTGCTCCGTGAGCGGTTGCGGCGATGTGCTGGCCAAGACCGAAGAAGAAGCGATTCAAATGTGCAAAGACTATTTGCGCTTCATGCCTGCAAATTGCAACGAAAAGGTTTCTCTCCTTCCCGCACAAGAACCTGTTGCTGGTAAGCGCTCGCTCGAAGAAATCATCCCTGAAAAGGAAAGCGTTCCTTTCGATGTCTACGAAGCGATCGATACTCTTATTGACGCAGGCACCTTCTTTGAGATCAAGAAATTGTTCGCCTCTGAGTTGGTCACCGGTTTCGCTAGAATTGGCGGGCGCGCAGTAGGCATACTCGCCAACCAACCGAAGGTAAAGGGCGGTGTTTTGTTCGTCGATTCGTCGGACAAAGCGGCACGTTTTATCTGGTTGTGCAACGCATTCAATATTCCCCTGCTGTTCCTCGCTGATGTTCCAGGCTTTATGATTGGAACCAAAGTCGAACGCGCAGGCATGATCAGATCCGGTGCGAAGATGATCTCTGCTGTTTCCTCGGCAGATGTTCCGAAGATCTCAGTCATTTTGAGAAAGGCATACGGTGCAGGTCTTTACGCCATGTGCGGGCCGGCATTCGAGCCGGATGCATGTCTTGCCTTGCCAACTGCATGGATTGCCGTGATGGGACCTGAAGCGGCAGTTAATGCTGTCTACTTCAACAAGATTCAAGAACTTCCGGAAGCGGAGAGACCTGCATACGTTGAGCAGAAGCGTGCTGAGTACAGAGAAGATGTAGACATCTACAAACTCGCTGCCGAAATGATTGTCGACGACATGGTTACGCCGACAAGCCTCCGCGGCGAGTTAATCAATCGCTTCAATGCCTATGCAACGAAGGAATTGAATTTGCCGAAGAAAAAACACGGCGTATTGCCTGTTTAGTCTTTGACGGATACCTGAATCTCGCAGAGCTAAATGGTTAGAGTCAATCCAGGATCGTTTTTCCCAGAGCATGAATTTGCTCAGCTGGATCGCAATGCGGTCGAGCAACTTGTTCTGGGAATCGATTCTGATTCTGTAATTCAGCAGCTTTCCATGGCCGGTGATCTTGATGCAATGGCTTTGTTGCCAGTGTCTGAGCTGATAATCAAACTGCTGGTGGAAGATAGAGATGAGCAAGCCGCAAAAGTGATGAGGCTTATTCTTGCAATCCTAAATGCAGGTAATTCTGTTTTCGCGGGAACAATTTGGCAAAACATGCTCTTCACTGTGATACCGTCTGCGGTGGTTCTGCAAAAATTCGACTTCCTGGATAGGTTTGTTGAAAACGAACTTTCAGATCCAATTTCACGCAGTGGGTTGCTGGCCGTGGCGGCACAAATATGTTTGGCGAAGCAAAATTATCAACGTGCAAAAACGTACTTGCAGAAGGCGAAAGCATCCATTGCCGGTAACCCGATGGTTTCCACATTCTCAATAGATGAATTGATGGAGTATACGGAGGCCAAACTCAGTGGTGATACGAATCGCTCTCTGTCTGAACTTGGTTGTGTTCACGACCACTCTTCCTTAGTGTCAGTCGGATCTAATGAAGATTTTGACTGGGACACAGTTGATGATTCGAATGACAACGGAGATTCGAATATGAATGATGCAGTGCAGACGATTGAAAAGGTTCTTCGCAAGTGGCAGTTGAAGCTGGGCGGCAAAGAGCATGACGATCCTTGGTCTAACCGAGACGATCTAGCTTTTCTCTTTCAGCGTTTCAGACCGAATGGCGAGGGTATAGAAGAATTTTGTTCAGACTTGAATTGTGCTGCGATCGCCTCCAGGTTGCTAGAAATGTTTCGGGCGACTGCCGATGGATACAAGAACGGTAATGCAGTCGATGCCTACTTCGTCGTTCGCAAACCACCTGCGACGTCGGATGAAGACTTGAAAGCGTTAGCAGAAGACTACTGTCAAAGCTTGAAGCATGTTGCACAATTTTCCGAAGATGAGCTGATGGAGTCATACTTTGAAGAAACTCCGGAGATCGAAATACGACGCGGCGAGACGGCACCGCTAGAGAGTAGTGACATTGATATTTCCATCTATGATGCTCTCACCTTTTACTCAGGCAGGTTTAAGCGCCCAGAAGCAACGGTTCTTTTGTCGGAAGCTTTGTACACGATGGCGAACAGTTTCATACTTGCCAATTATGTTACGTGGCCGATTACCCACGATGTGAGTGATGCGGATGAATTAGATCCGTACAGCAAATACTTTGAGCTATGGAGACGTGGAGTTAATCCTTTTTTTGAAGACGACCATAGACTCGTGCTCTACACTGTTTCATAACTCTTCTAATCTGCGTCTTCATCGGCAGGAGCTTCAGTTGGTGTTTTGTTCGGACCTTCTAAGACCTTGGTCTGCTTGACACGTAAGCGTTCTGCTTGTACCGCCAGTGACTCCGGCTCGTCTTTCTCCATAGCCTTTGGATCGGATTTTTCGCACTGCTTCTTTTTTTCAGCTATAGCCTTTGCACGTCTTTTTTTCTCTTCTGTGTCTTCGCATTCGCAGCTCGCTGATTTCTTTTCGTCTTGTTTAAGGTCCTCGACGTTAACGTCGTGGCGTTTTAACTCTGCTTCGTCTTTCTTACTCATTTGTCGCCCTCTTGTTCTCTCTTTCGCTCTTAAAGCTTCTGGCCAAAATAGCCTCAATTAGAAGGTCAGCCTTAGTCGCCAAAGGTTCCGGGTTGGATACCGCTGCTCCCCTGGCAAACCACGAAAGCCCCAACTGGATGGATTATGAGGAATTGGTGAATTTGTAACGAAGTTGTCAAGAAAGATGGTAATTTGGGCGCATGAGAACAAAACGAATCGAGACTACAAACATGAAAAGCAAGATGTGGAAATGCAGCCGGATGTTAGAAACCCTAACTAAACCTTTGACCGTTTTTCCATAATCCAAGTCTCAATTTCTTTTGGGTTCTAGTAACTCATGCCCTAATACTTATAGCTCCGGCCCTGAGGCGCTGGAGGGCGAATGTCATCACACGGATGGTGACATGGCGCAAACATGGAGATTTTAAAAATGGACAATAGTGCACAAAAAGCAATCGGTACGACGGTAGGTGGCTTAGTTGTGATCGGACTCGTACTCTCAATCCCGTTACTCGCTGGATTCTGGGTATCTGTAGATGCCGGGCACGTCGGAGTGCTAAAAACGATGGGTGCGGTCAATACGCACGAGCTTTCACCTGGTTTCCATTTCAAGACACCGATGATGGATGATGTGGTTCAAATCGACACGAGATTGAAGTCGTTTGAAGTACGAGCCGCAGCAGCCTCAAAGGACTTGCAGACGGTTGAGACTACGATATCTGTTCAACACAGTATTGCTCCAACAATGGCCGCTGAATGTTATCAAACGGTTGGCGACCTCGATAAGATTGACCTGACTGTGGTGGCACCGGCAGTGCAGGAAAGCTTGAAAGCGATCACTGCAAAATACACCGCAGAAGAGTTGGTAACTAAGCGCGAACAAGTGAAGCAATTGGTTACAGAGGCAATCAGGAATTACATAGGACATACACTTTCTGAAAAGAAACTCGATGGCGCTGTTGCTGTAGCCAACGTAGCAATTACCGATTTTGATTTCTCAAAAGAATTCAATTTGTCGATTGAAGCGAAAGTAAAGGCAGAACAACAAGCTTTGCAAGCCAAAAACGAGAAGGAAAGGCGCATTACCGAAGCAGAAGCTGCCGCAAGAGAGAAGGAATTGGCTGCCGACGCTGCTGCCTATCAGATCAAAAAGGAAAGCGTGGAAAGAGCTGCAGCTATCCAGCGCGAAGCCAATGCACTTTCACAGAATCCAAGTCTTGTTCAACTTAGAGCTGTTGAAAAATGGGATGGCGAATTGCCCACATTCTCGGGTGGTGGACCTATGCCATTCATCAGCTTGCCCGCACCGGAAAGACGCCACGTTGCCGAAAGCAAGACAAAAGAAGTTCGATAATCAGCCAAACGAAACGCTCAACATCCATACCTGAGAGGGCAAACGGAGCAGTCGAAAGACTGCTCCGTCTTTTCGGCATAAAACTGAACCTGCTCGCCCGCCCTGGTTTTATGGTTTTGAAAACTATTTTAAAACTGATGCCTAGAATGGAATTGTCGGTAGCACCCCGCTGACGGAGTTCAAGAATGAAAGAGAACAGAGCAAATGAAGGTAGCGAGCCCCGCACCGGATATGTGATTCAAGAAGATGGCACGATAGTTGTTTACCTGGCTGGCGGCGACACCGTTTTCAAATTCATCGATGGCACCGAAGAGGTCCTTTTTGCTGACGGAACACATGTTTCCTGGGATTGCAATTCTGTTTTGGTTTAGTCTGTGCGGTAATTTGTATCTCAAAATCAGGTTTGAGTTTCGCCCAAAGCCGAAAGCAGGTGCTCAAGAAGCGCCTGCTTTTGCATACATTCATGTTTCAATCGGGGCTTACCGACAACAATTCAGAATCTGTGAAACAATATTCAATCGTGTTTGCGACCTGGAGATTTTAGGAGCTGGATGTATTGCATGTCCGAGTTTTTCTTTCGGAATCTCAAAAAGACTTATCCTACGGTAGCCTCCGCAAAGGGTGTCCGAATAACCGACACGGACGGGCGTACTTACCTTGATGCATGCAGCGGCGCAGTTGTTGCTAATCTTGGTCACGGCGTTACTGAAATAAATGATGCGATTAGCGAGCAACTAAGCAAAATAGCTTTTGCGCATACGACGCAGTTTGTCTCCGAGGCTGGGTTGCAACTGGCGAAGAAAGTGGTTCAGTTGACACCCGAAGGATTTAAAGAAGGTGCTCGTGCATACTTTATGTCCGGCGGCTCCGAGGCTGTGGAAACAGCCATCAAAATGGCACGCAGCTTTTTTGTGCATAAAGGGCAGAACCAGAGGACCGTCTGTCTTTCACGTTGGCAAAGCTACCACGGAAGTACTTATGGTGCGTTATCAGCGACTGGTCACCCGGCCAGACGTAAACCTTATGTTCCTATGCTGCGCGCTCCCTCGCATGTAGGTGCCGACTATCGCTATAGGTGTAGATGTGGCTTTGGACCCGGTGCGTGTTCCAAAGAGGAATGCTCGATTGCCGCTGCAGATGAATTAGAAACCGCAATTGTAAATGCCGGGCCAGAGAACGTAATGGCGTTTATTGCAGAGCCCATTGTCGGCGCAACTCTCGGCGCCGCGGTCCCTGGAAGAGAGTACTTTCCGCGCATTCGTGCAATTTGTGACAAGTACGAAGTGCTTTTGATTGCTGACGAAGTGATGACCGGGCTGGGAAGAACCGGTACCACTTTTGGTCTGAATCACTTTGACGTAAAACCGGACATTATTGCCTTAGGAAAGGGAATGGCCGCGGGGTATCAGCCACTTGCTGCAGTGCTGGGTTCCGGAAAAGTTGTGAAAGCTTTTGAAGACAGCAATGGAGTCTTCGAGCATGGTTTCACTTACAGTGCACACCCTGTTTCCTGTGCCGCAGGCTTAGCGGCAATTGAATATGTTCAAAGTCACAACTTAATCGCAAAGGTTGCAGCACGCGAGGCCGAGTTTTTCAAGCGTGCTGAGGAGCTCCTTGAGACTGGCATCATTGGAGACATCAGGGGCAAAGGCTTTTTGATGGGTCTCGAGTTCGTGAAGAACCTCGAGACGAAAGAGCCGTTTCCTCCAGAAGTTAGAATTTCTCAGATTGTCGCGCAGGAAGCGATGAAGAACGGACTGCTAGTCTATCCAGGTTCAGGTTTTATCGACGGAGTAAATGGCGACCACATTATGGTGGCACCTCCATTTACAATCACCGACGCTGAGTTGGATGAACTATTTGACTTGTTAAAGCGCACACTCGTCGGTGTTTCAAACTTGTATTGAGGCAGTGCTCTTATGTCATTTGAATGAAATCTCTGCATCTGAAACAGCCTCATTTATTGGGCGTTTTTCAGTTTGGTTCATGATGGCATTTTGTTTTTTGCCGAGAATTTTGTTCAATCCCGATATTGCCAACAAGTATTCATCCTGCGATGGTATTGCATGATCTCTTGTCCATTTTAATTTTTCCTCGGCGGTGACATTATTGCCTTCTGCCAGTTTTTTCAAGCCGATGAAGCAATTGACCGCCACCTCTCTGCGATGGCTTGCTTGTGCATCCATGTAGTCGTCTACTTTTTCGTCTTCGCAATAGAGGGCCAGCAACCGCTTGCTCCAGGATGTATTTGCAACAAGTTTTGCTTGTGAAATTGTTTGTTCTGCTTCGCGAGTTTGATGCAAGTTTTGCAATGTTATGGATAGCAAAATAGAACCATAAGTGGGTGATTCTCCTATTCCTCTTTGAAGAATCAGAAACTTCGAGAAATCTTCTTTTGCATTTTCGAATCGGCTTTGAGAAAAGTTGATGATTCCACGAG
>DTSE01000524.1 GCA_012965515.1 Candidatus Melainabacteria bacterium
GAATTGAACAATCACTCCATCCGGCTTCTCAAGCGAAAGTATGTTGCTTACAGACTCGAGCGTGAGAGGCTCGAAATAGAGAACATCGGAAACATCGTAATCCGTCGAGACGGTCTCAGGATTGCAATTGACGATAATCGCCTTCATGCCCTGCTCTTTTATTGCCAGGCTTGCTTGAACGCAGCAATAATCAAACTCAATCGCTTGTCCGATGCGGTTTGGACCGCTGCCCAAGATGACTACTTTCTTCGCGTCATCGGGTTTGTACTCTTCGCGAGCGGGAGCATAAGTGGAATACAGATAATTCGTTTTGGTCGGAAACTCCCCGGCACAAGTGTCAATCGCTTTGTATACCGGATGCAAACCAAGTCGTTGACGGAAGGCATAAACTGCACCTTCGGTAGCCGTCTCGCGACCGACCGCTGCATTTATGAATGATGCAATCTGAGCGTCGCTGAAAAACTCGCGCTTCAGGCGTTTCAACAAGCCCGCCTCAAATTCTTGGAAAAGCGCTTTCAAGCCGAAGTTTTCGATAATTTTGGCAATGACAGAGCGAGCGCCAAGTTCGTTATCGCTGATTTCCTTGAGATTATGGAGGAACCACGGATCTATCTTCGAAACCCTTTGAACCTCTTCAACCGTCCAGCCTTGAGCGAATGCTGTAGCGATGTCGGTTAAACGATAACGCGACGGAGTAGCCAAACGCTTCGTCAAGACTTCGTGAGTTGGGCAAGTGCGGCCAGGGGTTTCGGTAAACCCTGCCAGATTGAGTTCCAAGCTTCTCAGCGCCTTATGCATGGACTCGGCAAAGGTTGTTCCGACTGCCATAACCTCGCCTACCGAGCGCATCTCCGTGCCGAGATTATCTTTAGCGCCGTAGAACTTGTCGAAATTGAAACGGGGAATCTTAGTCACAACGTAGTCGATCGACGGCTCGAAGCACGCAGAAATTCCGGCTACATCATTAGTAAGTTCATCGAGTGTAAAACCGACCGCCAATTTCGCTGCCACTTTGGCAATCGAATAACCAGTGGCCTTGCTGGCCAATGCCGACGAACGCGAAACGCGCGGGTTCATTTCAATAACCGTGTAAGCGCCGTTCTCAGGATTGACGGCGTACTGAATATTGGAACCGCCACAATCGACGCCAATGGCGCGGATGACTTTTGCAGCCGAATCTCGAAGCGTTTGATATTCGCGATCAGACAATGTTTGAATCGGCGCAACAGTGATTGAATCACCAGTGTGCACACCCATGGGGTCGAGATTTTCGATACCGCAAACGACAATGAAATTGTCGTTTTTGTCGCGCACTACTTCCAGTTCAATCTCTTTCCAACCGGTGACGCTTTCTTCAACAAGAACTTCGCTGACGGGGCTCGCAGCTAAACCTATGCGGCAAGCCGCCACTAATTCTTCGTATGTCTCAGCCGCACCGCTGCCGGTACCACCGAGTGTAAATGCAGGGCGGATGATGCAAGGAATAGGAATTTCGTTCTTGAACTGTTCCACTTCTTCTATTGAATGCACAATAAAAGAACGCGGCACAGGTTCGCCGATTTCCACCATGCGATTACGGAAAAGCGCTCTGTCCTCCGCGACGTTGATCGCTTCCATCGTAGCGCCTATCAGTTCCACACCGTGGCGCTGAAGAATGCCTTGCTCATGGAGATTCACTGCGATATTGAGCGCAGTTTGTCCACCCATCGTCGGCAGAAGGGCCTGCGGCTTTTCGCGGGCTATGACTGCCTCCACGAACTCAACGGTGAGAGGCTCGATATAAGTGCGCTGCGCGACCTCGGGATCGGTCATGATAGTCGCAGGGTTGGAGTTGACCAGGATGACCTCGTAACCTTCCTGGCGTAACGCCTGACACGCCTGCGTTCCGGAATAGTCAAACTCGCAAGCCTGACCGATCCGGATAGGGCCGGAGCCGATGATGAGGATTTTAGAGATATCCGTGCGACGAGGCATATCTGCCCTAAGGTTGCCTTTAATTGGTCGAATCATTGATCAATGAGGATTCTAAAGTACTTGTTGGCAAGTTTAGTTAGAGGCACTTAGGAACCTTATGCGCTGGATTCAAGAAGCCGACAGGCTGGGCCCCACAACGCCTTAAAATAATTTCAAAGTGAATCAGCTACCAAGCTTCAAATGAAGCCGAGCAAATGTTTTAGAAGAGCGTAATTTTGCGCTGACTAATTGCAGTCGGAAGTAACAGCAGGCACTTTTACTTGATTGATAACGCCAATCAAATGTTTGGTTTGCTCTTCCAAAATTTCGCGATTCACAGCACCAACCGTCAAGCGAAGCACAGGCTCCGTTTGCGAACCTCTGGCTGCAAACCACCATTGTGGGAAGTTTACCGACAAACCGTCGATATGCTCCTTGGCACCACCGGTGATGGCTTCGTCCAGATGACGCAAAACCTGTTCGATGCCGGCTACACGCAAGTTGATTTCACCACTAGATGAATAGCGGGAGAGTGGCTCGATATGCGCAGAAAGGGGGTGCCCTTTGCGCGAAACCAGATTGATGACTTCAATCAATGTACGCATAGCATTGTCACTGTCGTACATGTCGCCGTAATAGTAGTGACCGGAGAGCTCACCGGCAAAAAGTGCCTTGTGCTCTTGCATGTTGTTCTTGATGAACATGGTACCGACGCCGGTGCGCACAGCCTTGCCGCCAAGACTTTCAATATGCTCACCGACAGAGCGGCTGGCACGCAAATCGAATACGACTGTGCCCTTGCCCTTGTTCTCTATCAAGTGCGCGCCGACCAAACCGATCATCAAGTCGGTGCCGATCATGACGCCTTTCTCGTCGACAAAAATTGCTCTGTCGGCATCGCCGTCAAATGCCACACCAAAATCGCACTTTTGCTCGATGACCGTATTCGACAACGCGGCCAACGCACCTTCATCGAGCGGGTTGGGAGAGCGGGTGGGAAACTCGCCGTCTGCCGTGCAAGCAAGCGCTATAAAATCGACGCTAGTGCATGTTCTGAGCAGTTCAATGACCTCCGGGGCAGCGGCGCCGTGCCCGACGTCAATCGCCACTTTCAAGCGGCGCTGAGGCGCCAGCAGCGAAGTCAAAAACTCGATGTATTGCTGCACACCGTTAACTTGGGATACGGAACCCGGCTTTTTGCCGTTGACCGGTTCCAAACTGTTCAAGATTTGCTCGATTTCTTTGAGTCCGTTGCCGGCGCCAATCGGATTCGCCTTACCTGTGTATAGCTTGAATCCGTTGTGCTCTTTGCCCAGATGGCTGGCGGTTACGGAAATCGTGGCGTCAAAACCATTCGTCGCGCCAAACCAGGCAATCATGGGCGTAGAAGCAACAGACAGGTTGACGACGTCGTGACCGGCTGTGGTCAAACCGGCAGTGAGAGCTTCCGCCAGCTTCGGTGAATGAGTACGGCTGTCATGCCCGACCAAAACCCGCAAACGCTCGATAGGAGAGAGAAAACGTCCAAATGCTCGTCCGAGCTTGAAGGCGAAATCTTCGTTGAGTGCTTGACCGTAAGTACCGCGTATGTCGTATGCACCGAATAGCTTGTTGCCGGAACCCATTGAGAATCGAAACCTCGTCTATTGACTACTTCAATATTGCCATAGAAGAGTAATCTGAAAAGAGCTGAAAAGGGGCTCATGACAATACCCTTACTAAGACTTAACCGAGTCCTGACATTCGGATCGGCGTCTTTATACTCCCAGCATATCTACCGCGACACTCCCGGAGGTGCGAACGAACATCGAGCGCTTCCTTAAGCCGAGTCCTTGCTCGCAGGAGACTCATGAACCTCACGGACCAGCGTATAAGGTCTCATTTTCGTTTCCACAAAAATTCGAGAGACATACAAGCCGACAATACCAATCGAAAGGATCACTAGACCACCCAGGATCCAGACCGAAGCCATCACTGAAATCCAACCTGGTAGAACTTTTCCTGTAGACCAGATTGCTAGCAGCCCTGCGGCCACTAGCGTGGAAAGGAAAAAGATTGCCAAACCAAGATAGAAAACAAAATAGAGAGGGCGCTCGCTAAATGAAGTCACGCTATCGAGAAGAACAAGCATGCGAGAGCTAAATCTGTAGCTGGTCTCGGTTCTCGAAAGCTTTTCGAACTTAACTCCCAGCTGGCGGAATCCAGTTAAGACCCACAAGCCACCAATAGCCGTCTTGTGCTCTTTGTGCAGCGTAAGGGCATCTACATATCGCTTCTTCATCAGCCTGACAGTGCTGTGATTGCGTGGCACTTTGATTGTAATTAGTGCATCGATAAGAAACCAGGCAAAGGCCCCGCTGGTACGTTCAAACCATTCACCTTTGCGCTGTTCCTGGCAGCCATACACAACATCCCAATCACCTTCCATGAGCTTATGGTGGAACTCGCCAAGCAGCTCTGGCGGCTCTTCGAGGTCGACGTCGATAAGGAAGACCAGTTGCCCCTGTGCATGCTCTAAACCCGTCATCATCGCTTTGTGATGACCGAAGTTGCGCGACAGTTCAATTACTTTGATTTTGCTGTTGCGGGAAAGCACATCTAAGGCGACCCTTAGTGAGTTATCCGGAGAGCCGTCGTCGACCAGTATTACTTCGAATTCACTAGTTATCTTTTCGGCTTCAGCACAAATGCGCTGACAAAACGGCTCCACGTATGGGCCGGAGTTATAGAGGGTGGCAACGATGGAAAGTTTCACTCGATGACAATACTAGAATTTGGCTAAAACCATATGCATAACCGAGTCGATAATTAGCAAGAGATCATATGGTCCCAGCGGATAATTTCGATGCCAAGACTGCTCAAGTTCTGCTGCAAGTTGGCTTGCGATTTTGGGTTTACGCCCAGGCATATAACTGAACTGGATGTAAGACTCATTGCGCTGCGATCAATTACAGGCTTATTCTGAAACGAGCTGCCAGCCTCCGGTTTGTCGATCACGCAATGTGTAACTCGTTGCCAGTATTTTGGACAATAACAACTAAGCAACCAGCTAAAGGTGCTCGTTCCAAAGTTGTAGACGTTTTCATACTTGGAGACCTGCTTGAGCAGGAAATCGTCACATGCGGAATAGGCCTGAACATACGCTTTTCGGAGCTGAAACAATTCAGCAGGACTCGGTTCGACCGGCAGCTGAGGCTCATTTGTTTTTCCTTTTACAAATACCAAAAGCTGCTTATTTTGAACAGAATCAATTGCCGGAGGTCCCTGCCATTTGAGCAGGTGAAGTCCACAAGACTGCGCAACCGTCACGAGCTGTTTTGGAGTAAAAGAGAAATTCTGATCGCTGAACATGAACTCCGAGCTAGGCACAGAGGAATCAGGACAGGTAATTACTATGCAACCCTCTTCTTCTAGCCACTCGTTCAGCGTGCCGAGAAAATTTGCAGGATCACTAGTGTGTTCAACAACGTTTGTCGAATAAATCAGGTCGAACTTTCTATCAATCTTTTCGTCAGAGGAAACTTTGCACTCCAATACATTGAATCCTCGCTCTCTGGCATTCTTGCTTTCTTGAGATGAAGGCTCAATGCCCATAAGAAGGGCTTCCGGATAGACCCCTTTCATGGCTTCCAGCATCCATCCCCTTCCGCAACCAGCATCTAGAATAGTGGAAGGATAACGCTCCGGTATTGCATCCTTGATCCACTCAGCCATCGCGCGATACCTGGGCTGATCATAGATTCCGGCGCCTGGCCTCTCATAAAAACTGTAATGATTCTCGTAGAAATCAGTGCTTCCAAGATGCCTGATCTCAGCCCTTTGGAGTAATCCACAGGTCATGCATTGAAACTTCGATAGAGGTTCTGCGACTCGCACTCCGGCAGTCGTCATCGAGAAATCCCAAATCGCAGGAATTTGCTGCAACGTACGACTTCGACACATGAAACACTGGTTTGAAGTAGCGTCCAGAACAGGTTGACTCATTGGGACTCTCCGTACAAATGGCTCACTCAAAAACTGCCAGACCGATGCCTGTTTCCCCATATCCATTTCCGTTGTAGAGGGCATAACAGTTGCCGTCAGAAAAGATCGGGTGGGCATAACAAATCATTTCATCATCCCAGTCATCCGGCCCAACATCGATGCCCAAGCTCTGCGGCTGGCGCTGCCAGGTAATGCCGTCGACAGATGTAGCTATGCCGACACGATAGGATTCAGTTCCGCCTCTAAAAGTGAACCACATCACGTATCTTCCATTCTCCTTCCACACCACAGGGCGCGCCAGAGCGTATTCCTCATCTTCGTAATTCAGGCATAGATGATCAGAGCACTCCCAATCGAATCCATCATGCGATGTTGCGTGTTTGACAGTGTAGTAATGCTTCGGTCGACCCTCACCCTCTGGTCTGACCCATTTGGTGCAGGAGGTATACCACATGCGCAATTTGCCATTTTCTTCAAGCACATACGGAGCAGCAGTGACATAGGGATCGAAATGATTTCGACCCAATACCGGTGCGCGTGAAGCTCGAGCATATGTCTTTCCATCATCAGTGGAGACACTTAAGCCTATATGAAAGGCAAACGGAACATCAACTGTGCGCGACCAACCCGTGTAATAAAGGTATTTGCTCCCGCGAAAATCGATCAGTGCGCTTGGCATCACACCCGCATCGTCAAACGCGCCCAAAGATCCGAGATCTAAAGTCGGGCGCTCGCAAAGCTCAAGTATCTTCTGGGGCTGGTTAATATCAAATACAAAGGAACCGCCTCTGGCTCGATTATCTTTATCGCGACCAGCAAAGTGGACACGGTAAAAACCGCTGCCCAAGGATTCAGGCAATGGATTTTGAGCGTGTGTGCGCATCCATTCATATTGCCCGGGGACAAACAATCTGCCTAACTTTCTCCAAACAGCGCACTTGCTCATCGTGATTTGCGATCCTTCGAAGTTCTTTTCAAAACCCAGACGGACATTATTTCAAATAAAGGACCAACACTTCATTGACTAATTCAGATTTTCGTCTAACATGCACACCTGTCGCGGTCTCTCAGAAGAACGACTAGTTGCAGCCGACAAAGATGTGGTGGGTGAATACAAGGCTTTTATGAAAATCTGTTTCGGATGCCAGAACCGTTACGAATCACAAGGATGGTCCTGTCCTCAATGTCACTTCGCTCCTGCATTAGCTTCTGATGGAAATCCTCTATTTGCTCCGTATTTAGCCGAACAAAACGAAGGCTTTCCGACAACCAGATACAACGAAGAGTCTGGAAATTTTTGGTTCCGTGCCAGAAACAGATTGATTATCTGGGCATTGCGAAAATACTTTCCTGCCATGAAGAACTTTTTCGAGGTTGGATGCGGAACAGGATATGTGCTTTCCGGCATCAGAAAGGCGTTTCCGTCTGTAAAACTCTATGGAGCTGAAATTTATTCGGAAGCGCTGACTGTCGCAGCGCGAAACGTAAATGGTGCAGAGATGCTACAGATGGATGCCACTCGAATTCCTTACGAAGGCGAATTCGATGTAATTGGTGCTTTTGATGTTTTAGAGCATATCAAAGAAGACGAGCTTGTTCTAAAACAAATCCACCAGGCGTTGCGAGGCAAAGCAAGCGGAGTTATCCTCACTGTTCCGCAGCACATGAGCTTGTGGAGTGTAGCTGACGAATACGCCTGTCATGTGAGGCGTTACAGTCGCGCTGAGCTCGCCTCAAAACTCACAAATTCAGGCTTTCACATCATTGCCATGACCTCATTTGTATCCAGCCTCTTGCCCCTGATGTATCTTTCAAGATTGAAAGCCAAGTCTCTTAAAGACTACGACCCAACGGGAGAGTTCCAAATTCCCTTTATTCTCAACAGAGCCCTGGAAGCAATTCTTATAGCAGAGCAAACCGCTATAAGAGCGGGTGTTTCGCTACCTGTCGGTGGCTCCTTACTAGCAATCGCAGCGGTCGAGTAGGCGAGCTTCGATAATGTACTATTTTCTTTTGCATAGAACTTGAGCATCGGCGCAAATCATAAACATGCTGGACAAAATCCGCGATTACTATTCAGAAAAGGTAACAGCACACGGCGACACTCATCGCGGTGTCGACTGGAATTCAGAACAATCTCAGACGATGCGCTTTTATCAGTTAAGCAAAGTATTGCCGGCTGATCAGCCCTTTTCAGTAAACGACCTCGGCTGCGGGTATGGAGCATTTTGTGAATACCTGGAAAGCACCTACAAACAACCATTCTCATACCGCGGAACAGATATCTCACAGAACATGATTTCAGCGGCTAAGAAGAGGCTGTCCGGCAAAGATAATGTTTCACTTCGATGCGCATCAAATCTGGAACCTGCTGATTACACGATTGCCAGCGGAATCTTCAATGTGCGCCTCGAAGCGACCGATGATGACTGGCTAGAGTACATACAAACAACGATTGACGCTATGAACGAAGCCAGTAGGTTTGGCTTTTCATTCAATGTTCTTTCCAAATACAGCGATAAAGAGTTTTGGCGTGATTATCTTTACTATGCCGACCCACTTTTTCTTTTCGACAGATGTTGCACTCGTTACTCAAGACGAGTTGCCTTAAACCACGATTACGGGTTGTACGAATTCACCATTCTTGTTCGAAAGGAAACAGGATAAGAATTGACTTTAGAAGTTCTTGCCTAACATCGAACAAAATTTGTCGCTAGGGAATGCGGCTTTTGGCGTCTGGCTGACAACGTAGACTTCTTTCGGACCGGTGCTTTTGGTTATCAGAGCGTTCGCACCGATAAAGTTCTCCTCTTCGATAACGACACCATTGGAAATGGATGCATTGATTCCTATGAAGGAAAATGGCTTGATAGTAACGTCTCCAGCCATGCATACATGTGATGTAATCCAGCAATGGTCCGAGATTACAGATCTGTCGCCAATTTGATTGCCACTCCAAATGGTTACGTTGTTGCCGATTCTCACATCAAAATTGATTGAGTTATTTTCGAGAATAAGACAGTTTTCACCGATCTCAAGCTCGTCAGAAAAGGGAATTGTCGAACTCACATAGCTAGCCAACTCATATCCCTTTTCCTTACATTCAAGGTATTTTTTGTACCTTACTTTATTCAAGTCCTGACTGCCCAACGGCACAAAGAGCTTGTATTCTTGCGGGGAATAGTGTTGTTGAACCAAATCGAAATCAACAACAGGAAGTCCCTTAAATTCACTAACCTGAAGGTATTTTGCGTCGACAGTAAAGGCGCACACCTCATAGTCCGAATCTTTCGCCAAATATCTATGGGCAATGTCTGCACCACGGCCGGTACCAAAAACAACAACCTTATTCATTTACCAACTGTCCCAAATAGCCCGCTTTCAACTGTTTTCGATCCAATTTTCCATTTGCGTTTTTCGGCAACTGGTTTAAGAACTGAAACTTCGTGGGGATCATGTATTGAGGAATCAACTCGGAAAGACGTCTTCTCAATAGGTCCTCTTCGCATTCTGCATCTTTGGCTTTGACGAAAGCTACAAGCTGACTCAAACCGCGGATCTCGCAGTGAATTACAGCGTTCTGAGCCACCGCCTCTATACAATTGAGCGCATTCTCAATTTCTTCCAGCTCAATTCGATAACCCATATGCTTAATTTGATTGTCAGCCCTTCCGGTTATCCAAATTTTTCCGTCCTCTTGATTCAGATAAACAAGGTCTCCAGTCCTGTAGACAATGTCTGGGAAGGAGTCATGTTCAGGGTTTTGAATGAAAGCTGCCGCAGTGCGTTCTGGATCACGATAATAACCCAAGCCAACATTAGGCCCTCGAAGTATTAGTTCTCCGGATTCTCCAGGATTAACCGTTCTAAGCTCTTCATCAACAATCAATCCACCAAAATTCTTCGCCAGCTCACCGAGGGGAAGAAAACCCTTCAAGTCGACAAAATCGCCTTTTTGGACAGAATAGGATGAGCAAATGCATGTACATTCGGTCGGTCCATATACGTTGTAAAAGCTCACCCGGTCAGAAAAGATATCGAAGAGCTCCTTGAGCTTTGCCTTCGGATATCCCTCTCCACCAAAAATTATGCGCCTAATATGCCTAAAACTTTCCGGACGCAACGCTCTCATTGTTTGCAAATAGATCAACATGGAGGGGACAGAAAACCAGGATGTACATCCAAACTCATCAATCAAATGCATCAACTTCCGAGGATCTCGAACAGTAGCCCCGTCAAAAAGAGCCAGTGAAGCACCCGAAAACAACGAAGAGTAGAGATCGAATACGGAATTATCGAAATAAAGCGGATTTACGCTGGTTAGCACGTCTGTCGATATAAATGAGTAAGTATCGACGCTCCATTCGATCAGATTAAGCACATTCTGATGCGTCATCGTGGCGCCTTTGGGAAAGCCCGTGGACCCTGAGGTAAACATGACATAGGCCGGACTGTTAGAGGCTGTTGATTGGAGAAGGCGATGCAACTGCAACTTGTTTTGGACTGGTCTATCAAAGTCGATTGATTCGCGATCCACCGTCTTGTACCCAGTCTCTTCAATTCCAGCTCGCAGAGAACTGTCACAAATGATCAGGCTTGGATTGCAGCGTTGAAATATCTTCTCCAGCCGTGCAATCGGACTTTCCGAATCAAATACACTGTATGTAACACCAGCCTTCAAGGTGCCAATAATACAGGCAATCGTTTGCGGGCTCTTGTCTCCGGCAATGCAAATCAACTCGCCAGGGTTTACTCCTGCAGAAATCAAATAGTCAGCAAACGAGTCCGAATAGCTGTCCAGTTGCTGGTATGTTGTTTTTCCGTTCTCACAAATAAGCGCACAAGCATCTGGGTTGCCCGCGGCAACTGACTTGAACTTTCCTCCGAGGTTATAGATGTACATTGATTCGCCTCAGATCACCAAGCCGCCATCTACCTCCAGAATCTTGCCATTGAGAAACTCATTTTTGATGCCTGCGATGACAAAGGCTGCGATTTCTTGAGCCTGTCCTAACCGCCTTAATGGCACACGAGTCACGGTGTCTTGCAAAACCTTCTCGTTCACAGCTACGTGAGTAGATTCTGTGTCGCAAAATCCCGGAGCCACTCCGAAACATCGAATTCCGATCGACGGCAGTTCTTTTGCCCACACTTTCGTCAATGCTTCCAGTCCAGCCTTTGCAGCAGAATATGCAGATTGCCCGGCATTGCCTCTCGCTGAGATGGAGCTGATATTTACGATTACGCCTTTGGTGCGCTTTTTCAACATTGCTTCGACAACGTGCTTGGACACGTAAAATGCGGAAGAAAGATTGGTGGAAATTACCTTCTCCCACATCTGCGAACTGTGTAATTTCAAGCCGGACGGACTCAACGAAATGAGAGGGGCACTGAAGAGAACACCGACGTTGTTCACCAGTACGTCAATGGATCCAAATTCTCCGACGATTCCCTTAACAGTCTCTTCAACTTGCCTTTCATCTGTCACATCACAACAGTAAGTACGTAGCTCAGCTCGTCCGGCTAGTGCGGCAAGTCTGTTTTCATCAAGATCAAAAACAATTGGTCGCGCTTTCTCTGCAACGAGTTGATTGACGATCTCCAGCCCAAGCCCGCTGGCACCACCGGTAACAATGCAATTCTTTCCTTCCAAAGAAAGCATCACGTGCTCAGCTTCGAATCCACAAGTTTTCGAATTCCACCGATGCTGTTCATGCTGGAAATCTCGTCAAAGTTCAACTCGAAACCAAATTTTTGCTCGATGGCAACTATCAGCTCCATATGCCTGAGAGAATCCCACAGAGACACATCATCCATAGTCATCCCGTCATTTAATGTCGACGGATCGACTTTGAGAACTTCTTGAAAGAGTTCATCGAGTCCGCTTTTCGGCGCAAGGGGAGAAGAGCTGCTAGGTAAGGTTTGCATCACGACACCAGCCACTACTGAACAACATCCGACAATAATATCAAGTCAGTGCGTACTTCCGAACGCAAAAGTACTCATTGTCACGATAATTCCAGCTTCCTTGGATTCGTTTAACCCCGAATGCAAGCCTGCATATGTGCAGTATCGAACTGGCGTTTGGCATTCAAATGACACGAGCCCTCACTCCACAAGATGTTTTTAAATTCATCCAGGGACTACAGACAATTTCACTTATGGCGTAGAGCCCAACACCGCAAATGAATTCATGTATTGATGAGCATCTTTACCTTCATTGAAAATCAAATCGAGAATAGATACTCCATGCTCAAAGGGCGGAAAGAGCTGGCGGTATTCCGGGTAGCCCGCATAGCTCATCCAGATTACCTTGATGCCATGCTGATGGAATAGCTGTTCATCTACGTAAGACTTAGCTGCTGGACCTGAGTAATAGGTGTCCGCTCCAGCTTGCAAACAAAGGTTGATCAAACGCATGTTTTTGTCGCCTTCAAGTGTATAGTCAGTTGCGTTTGAAATCGTCGTTTCAATCTTCAAGAGTTCGCATATTTGCTCAAGAAATGCCCGGTTAACATCGCTAAGTTTTCTCGACTCAGTGCGACCGTATAAATTCTCCAGCACATCCTTGTACTCGCTGAAGCAAGGGGCCTTTGCATAGTTGTGTAATAAAGTCCGCCAGTGTTCCTTCGCCCAAGAAGTATTAGTTGTCTGCATCTCATCGATTCGAGCATGAAAATTGCCCTTCGAGTCTACCGGTATAGTCAACCACTCAAGCCCCCTGGATGTCTTGATTTTGTTGCGGTTTCGCCAGTCTCGCCGTGTAAATTGAACGCAGTCATACAAAATGAACTCGTCGACAAGGTTGATCATGTCGAAGTATCCCTTCCAGGGGATGTAACTCGATTGAAGAATTGCGCAGCTCTTACCCATTTTGCTAGCTCGACTTTACCGGTGAAAAAAACCGCTCATTTTGATCTTTGAGATGGTTTTCGTCGAATTCGAAAAATTCGCAAATCGAACGCACTACAAAGTCAATCTGTTCGCTGGTGAGTTCCACAGAAAGTGGCAAGCGAAGGAGTCGGCTGCTTACGTCGCTCGTCACCGACAAATCTCCGACTTGCCTGCTGCGAATTTCGGCTCCTGGAGCATCGTGCAAGGGTATGTAGTGAAATACACAGCCGATTTCACGCTCATGCAAAAACTCCATGAGTCGGTCGCGCGTATCGCGGCACTCAGCCAACAAATAATAGATATGACCGTTTTGCATCGCGGGCTCTGGAACAATGGGTCTGCGCACCAGTCCGACCTCTTCAAGAGGCGCCAATTTGTGGTGGTATTCAAGCCATCTAGACTGCCTGGCAGACAAAATAAACTCTGCCCGTTCCATTTGAGCCCATAAAAAAGCTGCCTGCAATTCGCTAGGTAAGTAAGAGGAACCCAAGTCCTGCCACCTATACTTATCAATCTGCCCGCGGAAGAAGCGGCTACGATCAGTGCCTTTTTCTCGAATGATTTCCGCTCTAGCGATCATGCGTTCGTCATTAATGATTAGCGCGCCTGCTTCTCCAGCGACCAAATTCTTTGTTTCATGAAAACTCAGAGCAGCAAGGCTTCCAAAGGTACCGAGTGGCCTTTCGCGATATTTAGACATGACTGCGTGTGCGGCATCTTCAACAATGGCAATTCCATCATTGCGACAGATTTCAGCAATTTCAAACATATCGCATCCAACACCAGCATAGTGCACAGGAACGACGGCTCGCGTTTTCTCTGTAATTGCCTTTTTCACCTCGAGCGGATCGATGTTCAGAGTGTCTTCTCGGATATCGACAAAAACCACATTTGCTCCACGCAGCACAAAAGCATTGGCAGTAGAGACAAATGTGAATGAAGGCATGATCACCTCGTCACCAGGCTGAATATCGAGCAAAAGCGCAGCCATTTCGAGAGCAGCTGTCCCAGATGGAGTCAAAAGGGCCCTAGGACATTGCAATGCTTCTTCCAACCAAGTTTGGCAAAGTCTGGAATATTTTCCATCTCCACACAGTTGCCTGCTGTGGAGCACATCTTTAATGTGCTCCACTTCCTTCCCGGTGATGTACGGATAGTTAAAGGGTACTCTCATTGCTGCAACGCAAAGCCTTTGCCGAATGTTTCTGCTTGGCAAGAATCAAACGAGAATAACAGAGCCCTCGGCATAACCTATGATGCGCTTTTAATCAAAGTGCTTAATTACTGTTAGGTTTACCTTGTATTAATGCTTTTACAGAATAGAGCACCTTTTCAAAGTTACACTGAGTTGCTGGAAAATGAGCCGAACCTAGTTGTTTGTCTATGAACAATGAGTAAGAGTCGAAACCTCCAGGCAATCCACCTGTCGACGCTGACGAAATTCCGTTGGCTGATCCGTTGTGCTGCTTTTTTTTCAGTCACCTTGTTCATGACTCTCGTCTTCGTTCGACCGTTTGCAACTTTTGAAATTGATACTGCCGAGATTTCAAAGCTAGCCGGACACACATATTTAGTGTCCTTTGACTTTTTGAAGCGCTTTGGTCTGAAACTTGAATCGGGTCGTTCGGCTGAGGAACAAGCATTTTTTACTTTGCTGGAAGATGGAAAGGTTGTTGGTACGTCGCAAGCTACTCTAGCTCAAATAACTCAGAAAGGGGGCGGCCGATATCTTCACACAGGCAATGCTCTCTATTTCTCAACTAGTGACGGTTCAGATCCACGCAGCAATGAACACAAGTATACGACTATCGCCAAAGTCATGCCGAGCAACACCGGATTAGCCATCCTTTACTTGTTCTCCCTGCTTTCCTCAACATTAGCCTTGGTGCAGTGGCTTGCATCAAAGAAAGCACCCTGGCACTCCACCATAACCAAAACGCTGCAAAGAATGTGGCTTTGGTTCTATGTTTTCGGTGTTCGAGAATTAGGATTTCCCCTGGTCAAGAGTGCCAAAAGTGAACAGGTGAAGATCAACATTTTACGCATCGCGTTCGGACTGATAGTCACCTATCGTTCATCTCTAACCGCGATTTCCGCATATTGGTATTACGACCCGGTAGAAGTGTTCGGCACGCCCCTCAATATTCAGTTTCTCTGCGCCCTATTCACTGTTTTCCTGGCGAGTATGTACACCATCGGATTTTGCGCCCCAATTGCCGGCTTACTACTATTGTTTACCTACGCTGCAATTGATCGGTATTTGGGTATTCCAAACTTAGGTTTGTGCGTTTTTCTAATACTTCAGATTACGTTTGTACTTTCCAATGCCGGTCAACTTCTTTCGATTGATCGATTGATCATGGACAGAGGGCCGCTCCATTTGAAAAGACTGGTTGCACGCCAGTACGGTGTATTTGGCACAGTAAGAAGTAGACAACTTAGTTACTACTACCTAATCACATTCATATCGTACGCGCTTACCAGTATGGGTGCGGTTTTCTTCCACCTGCAAGACCACTTTTGGATGCAAGGGCACACAGTGGCAGCGATAATGACGAACTCATACATTTGCTATCAATACCAGTTCTTTCGTGAAGTTGAGGCGCGTTTTCCTCAAGTTCTGGAAGCCATTTCAATGATCGCAATTACGTTCCAGACAATCTTCCAGTTGTTTATGATCCCCTTAATGTGCGCTTCATGGGGGCGCGTATTCGTAATAGCTTGGGGGGGAATTTTTGTATTGCTTTCTGCTGTCAGTTTGCAACTTTCCTTTCTACCATTTCTCGAAATCGTGCTTTGGTTGCTATTGTTTTGTCCAGCCGCGATTTTCTCTATGGCCGCGACATCCGTTGATAGGTCATTGAAGACATTCGAACTCATCTCGCAAAAAGCGCAGTCTGACTGGATTCCGGTTGGCACTTTAATGGTGGCATTTCTAACATGGGCAGTTTATCCGTTTCACTTTCCAGTTGGCGAAAAGAATCTGCATTTTAAATCGCTTAGAGCGGCAACGAAGCCGCTCAACGATGCATTTTTCTATATCGGTTGCTGGGTGCCTTGCGTCTTCAACAAGGAAGACCTGTCTATGGGTGATTGCTGGATCACAATCAATCGGCAATCCAACAAATCCAGCAAACTTGTACCGATTTCGGCAGCGGACGGATCGCGACTTCATTATCATCTGTTCGATCCTCTTTACTTCGGAAACCATCTTGTTTGGAGAAGAACGCTGAGACTTTTGTCCGACCAAGAAATCATTGAACGGCATAAGCCCGAAGGTTTGAACTACCAACTGATCGAAAAGGTAATCAATTTCGACTATCGAATTAACGGGCATAAAGACCGTCCCACTGTCTATTGGGTTAGCATCTACAAGTCCGATTCATTGGGCCGCAGCTACGAAAAAGAACAGAGCAAAAAATACGAAGGTCGACTGATCCACTCATATGGTGTCAGTTTGCCTCCGCATACGGCGTTCGAGAATAAGCTCGGTCAACGGGGATATCAGCCTAATTCTGGCTCGCTCGGAGAGTAAAGTTGCAATCTGCAGGCTTCGAAGCCAAACAGCCAGAAAAAAACACAGGTGCGACCAATTCGCTTGAGAAGAGTTGCGCACAATTGTTATCCGGTCGAATCTTGATATGCGGTTGCGCCAGTTTACTCGTGCTGGCCGCTACCGTTTTTGTTTTGAGCTTAGATCACTTAGGCAGCCCGCCTAAAGAGATGGGCGTTCATGACTATCTGGTTGATTGGGCACAGGCGGGGAACAACGTAAACCTGCTTTCGCAGAGAGAGGCGCATGCAACCGCTCTCCTGCTGACTGCATTGTTTATCCTGCTTGGCACCAAATTTTCTAATAGGATTGCCCGAATTAAAGTGCCTCAATTGTGGCTCACTATTTCAAGTTTGCTAGTTTCGTCGTTTTGCTTGGCGGGAGCAGTCTGGTGGCTGGGCGGACCTGTCTCAAAGTTTGGCTGGGCAGTAATTGCATTGTCCGTTTCTGCCTGTTCATTAGGCAGACGCCATCTGCGAAAAACACCCGTAATGGACAAAATCATTTTGGTGTTAATCGGAATGTCCGGATTTCTATGCGTAGGACCAGGGCTGCTTGTTCCGTATGATGCCAGCTGGATGCCGCCAGGATTGTTCATAGAATTTCAGCAAGGCTATAGCGTTGTCTCGTCTCAGTTCGACAGAGTCGCGATGGGGCAACAGATATTCAGAGAAGTGAAACCAAACTACGGATTTCTGTTTCCTGTTGTATTCGGGTTATGGGAAAAGCATAACTTGATGTTCTCGTTCGGCGAAAATATTCAAATCATTCGATGCCTACAGGCTCTTACTGTCGCCCTTTTCTATGGAGCTTACTGCTGGTACGGACGAAAACGGCCACTGCCAATTTTGTTAGCCGTCTTACTGATATTGCCTTGGTTCCATACGAATCAAATATCGATGGTCTTTCCGAATTTATCGTCTTGGAGAAACATCGGATTTCCATTGTCGGCGGTCGTACTCATCCTGTCGTTGCGCCTAGGGGAACGTGCAAGAGCCTTCACGCTGGGTTTCTTGTCCGTCGTATGTTTATCGATCAATTTGGAAACAGGAATTGCGATTTCAATCGGCTTGGTGTCATTTCTCTACTTTGCTGATTTTCAACCAGGAAAAGCATTGTCACTGCGATTTTTGCACAGACTGGCGTCCTTTCTGTCCGGCATCGTTCTGTCTTCGGTCTTGCTGTATTTATGCCTGACTTTATTTCTCGGTTACTACCCGGATATATCTGCTTACTTTAGGCACTTGCAAGCAGTGAACAAAATGGTACGGACCGGCTATTCCGGCGGTTTTCGAATCGAATACTCACCAATCGCTGTTTGGTTCCTTTGTCACTATGTTTATATACTTTTTCGCACTAGCTTGAGCCTGCGTAGGCTCACTCAAAGAGAGTGTTTTAGAACCTTTGTGGTGACGACAGGATTAGTATGGAGTGCTTATTATTTCAACCGTCCCCATGAGTGGTACTTTCAACTCCAATTCTTTTTTTATGGATTTCTCTTGATAGACACGGTCAAGGTTTTGCAGTGCTGGAGATGGAGATCCCCAGCTTTTGAAAACCGCGTCGTTGCTTTTCTTGTAATTACATGTCTCATAGCACCACAGGCTATGATCGCATGGCAAACAGGTTGGCCGTACTACGAAAACATACTCCGTCAACTCTTGAAGGGAAAAACTGTTCAAAGAAATGCGGTAATGATTTCGGACATATACGTCACTTCAGAAGCGCATCATGAACTAACGGAGAAAGTACAGTTCTTATTAGCAGAGAGCAAAAGGAAGAAAGTGCTATATCTGACAGGCAGCACTGTTCTAATTCCAAAACTCTCAAAACTATATTTGAAGACTGATTTCGATGACCCATTTATGGAGTTGGTTTCACCCGAAAGAACCATTAGGTTTATCGATGCCTTGAAGCAATCAAGCATCCAAGTAATCCTCATCGATTCCGACAAATCCTATCTGTCAGGAGACAAGTATCGACAAGCCTGCTGGCGATACTTTGAGGAACACCTCGCACCTGAATTTCGGTTATCCTCAACTGAAAAAGGATGGAAGATACTTAAGCGTGTACGTCCAGTAACCGGAAAGGGTGTAAACGCTGTCGAGTTGCAAGAGTCCAAGTAGATTGCCTTAAGTTCGAAAAGAAATGTCTTCTTCCAGATGAACTCGTATCAATGTAGGATTCCATCGCTTGATAAGGCGCTATGATCCATCCCTATGGCGCTCTCGCTCACCGACCGAGAAGAAAGAAGTAACGCTGTCACATCGCAGATAGGCTCAGAATGCCTGCGGACTGCCGGCGCGGCTACTGCCGAGCTAAAATTGCAGGACGTTAATGTTCAAAGCACGGTCAAAGACAATCGCCTGTTTTTCATCGAATTTCTGCGCTGCTTCGCCATCATGCAAGTGATGCTGTTGCACGCGTCTGCACCTTTCGCTGTTGCAACCTCAGCCAAAGGGCTTTTCTGGGTCGGCTGCATACTCGACTCTTTTGCGCGTTCTTGTGTTCCACTATTCTTGCTGATTAGTGGGATGCTTCTACTCTCCAGCCGGCAGAATGAAAGCGCCGTCGACTTTCTCAAACGCAGGTTTTGGCGTGTGGGTGCTCCTTTGATTGCATGGACAATCATTTACACTGGCTGGCGTTTGAGTAAAGGAGCACATCTGGACTGGGTTAACATCATCAATCAACCCGCCTGCTACCATTTGCAATATCTCTACTATCTAATCGGTCTGTATCTGGCGACCCCCATTTTGAGAGCATTCTTGAGGGGTTCGAACAAGCAGGAGGTAGTTTATTTTCTCGCCCTGTGGCTCATCGCAACAAGCATTTTTCCGACAATAAGCAGTTTAAGCGGACTACAGCCGCCAATTTTGTTTACAGTGACAACCGGCTTCTCCGGATATTTCATCCTCGGGTATGCACTGCGTAATTACCAAATTCCAGCTAACCGAAATCTACAATTCGGACTGATCGCATGTGCGTGCCTTGCCATAACTGTTTTGGGCACGTACTTCCTTACGTTCAGCCAACCAAATCCGCAACTCAACGAAGCACTGTTCAACTATTCCAGCCCTCAGATCATCGTCTATTCAGCGATTTTATTCCTGGCTGCAAAATCACTTACCTTCAAATTCTCCACCCCGGCCGGACGCCTCACAGCACGGTGTATTGAGTCATTGAGTACTGCCAGCTTCACAATTTACCTCGTACATCCATTGTTCTTGGATTTCGTATCCACAAAATTGAAATGGATAATTGCTCTAGATGCACATCGCTCTTTTCTGACGGTTGGCTACCTTTTTGCCGTCGCGCTTGTGACACTTTCGCTCTCCTGGCTGTTTTTCCTTGCCTGCAGGTTACTAAAGGTTCCTTCCTGGATCGCTCCCTGATTCAGGGTCTCGCGAACTATTAACTCCAGCAAATCCCTACAGACAACAAAAGAATTATCCTTTGATGCGACAGTACAGCCCTCTTTTCTCACTTTTTCGAAACTAATGGTTCAGATAGCTTCAACCGAAAGCAAATCGCGAATTACCTCCCACGAAGTAATCGGTTCTTCCAAACCGGCCCGCGATCGCAACGTGTTGCTGCTTTCATCTGTCCCACCTAGCTCCAAATATACCGGCGCTCTGATGCTGCATTCGATGTGCCGAGCACTGCCTGCCGACAAACTATCATGTTTTGCGGTTTTGACGCCCGGCCTCGATTCAGAGATTCACCCCGAATGGAAAGAGATTCCATACATGCATCGGCAAAAGCCGAGCGAATCTCAGCTGCGTCACTTACCATTACACCTGGGTGTCATCGAATCGTTCATAAAAGAACAAGCCACTGCGAAATTTGCCACAGAGAAGATCGCAAAAGAACTCATTTCGTTTGCCGAAAGCACTGGTGCCGAGACAATCTGGTGCACGCTCGAAGGACAGACGATGATACGGCTGGCATTGGCTTTGCAAAAACGCTTGGCACTACCAATGGTGGCGCAAGTTTGGGATCCGCCGGGTTGGTGGCTTAGAGACAACAATGTAGACAAGTTTTCCAGGAAGAAAGTTCTATCAGATTTTGCTGAAGTCCTCTCTAATTCGAAAACCACAACGGCTGCCGCCTCATGGGCAATGGCAGAACAATACACAAAGGACTACGGCTGCAATGCGATTCCAGTCATTCCTGGACTGCCACAAAATTGGGCTTATCAACCATGCACAGGGCTAAACGATTCCACAACGTTGACGATTGGATTTGCCGGGCAATTGTATTCCAGCGAGGAGTGGAACTGCCTTATGCAAGCGCTCGAGTCAACGGGCTGGATGATCGAAGGGCGGCACGTCGAAGTTAGAGCGCTTGGTCGTATCTTTGGCATTAATGCCACCGGCGAAAGAAACATCCGCTTTTACGGCTGGAGATCGCAGCAAGAAACCATTGAGATACTTTCTGGCTGCGATGTTCTGTATTGCCCTTATTGGTTTTCACCGAGGTTCGAAACCGAATCTCGCTTGAGCTTTCCTTCAAAACTTACCAGTTACCTTGCCGCAGGCAGGCCGGTACTTTTCCACGGTCCGACATACGCATCTCCTTCGCGCTTTTTGCAGGATAACAATGCCGCCTTGCAGTGCAACAACCTGGATCAAAAATCCGTTATCGAAGCACTGAAAACATTTGTAAGTGATGCATCTCTTTATCGAGATCTTGCCGCCAACGGTGCAGCAGCATTCCATAGACACCTCACCGAGGAGCGGACTCAGGCACAGTTTTTGAAAGCAATAGGATATGAAAATGCCCAGCGAGCTTAAAGAGAAAACATTGGACGCGCCGGAAGTAAAAGGGAAAAGCAAGAAATTTCTTTTGCTGACTGATATTCCGCCTTGCCGAAATTTCACAGCCGGACTGGTTCTCGATCAGTTGTGCTCGTTCTTGCCGGAAGGCTCCATCAGCTGTTTCACCGTTCTCAACCGAGAACTCGATCCGGAAGTAACTCACAAAGAAATAAATTCTGTGACTGTTTCCAAACCCAAGGAACACAAGCCGAGACACTTTCCCGGCCGGCTAGGCGCTCTGGAAAGTTTTCTAGCAGAAAAGTACACAGACAAAGTTACTGTCAGCAGAATTGCCAGACAAGCTGCGGAATTTGGCAAAAAATCAGGAGCCGATGCCGTCTGGTGCGTGGTGCAGGGGCAAACAATGATCAGGCTTGCCAATCAGGTTGCGGACCTCATGAATGTTCCTCTATTGACGCAAGTCTGGGACCCACCGACTTGGTGGCTGCGCGCGAATAAAGTAGATAGTTGGTCGCAGAAGCTCATTCTTGCGGATTTTGCATCTGCAATGAGCAAGTCTCAGCGATTGGCCGCAGCTTCATGGGCGATGGCAGAAAATTACGAGCGCCTCTACGGTTGCCGCGCCATTCCCGTCATCCCTAGTCTTGATGCGGCTCTTGCAAAAGCCCCTGCAACAAAAATGAACAGGGACGACGAGCTGACCATAGGCATGGCAGGTCAATTGTATTCTGCCGCCGAATGGGAAAATCTGTTACTCACTTTCAAGCATGCCAACTGGAAAATCGGCAATCGCCATGTAAAAGTGAAGGTGCTTGGCCGCAACCTTTCACTTAGCTCGAATACGCCCATGAATGTCGAATACTTGGGTTGGAGGAACCAGGCGGAAACAATCGAGGTTCTCTCACAACTCGATGTACTTTACTGCGCGTATTGGTTCGACCCTGTCTTCAAAGAAGAAGCGAGCCTGAGCTTTCCGTCAAAGTTGACAACGTATCTGGCGGCGGGACGGCCGGTCTTCTTTCATGGACCAGAATACGCGTCACCAGCGAAGTTTTTGAAGCAGCATAATGCTGGTGCGCTTTGCCATGATTTAGCTCGATCCAGTATCTACAACGAATTGGAAAAACTGGCATCCAATCCGGATCTTTACAAACAATTAGCCGAGAATGGTTCGAAAGCATTCCACGAACATCTGACCTTGAGCACTATGCGAAAAAACTTCGCGGAGTTTCTTTCTTTGCGCAGCGAAGATTTGAAGTAAAGCATGACACAAAGCAGTATTTTACAAGTCGGCTCCACAGATGAAGAAGGAGCAAGATTCAACGGACAGGATCTCCATAAACAGCTGAAAGCACGCGGTTATCAATCGCATCATCTGGTCTGGTTAAAGACGGGAAATGACCCCGACACCACGCAGATTCAGACAGAAAAGTCGGCACGACTGCAACAGAAAATTCGCAGGATTGAATACAACAGCAACCTTCAGTCGCTGTTGTATCCGTTTGTCCTGGACTTTCCAATGCGACGACAGTTCCAGCAGGCAGATTTAGTTCACTACCATCTCATTCACACGGGATATTTCTCGCTCGGCGCATTGCCAATGCTTACGAGAATGAAGCCCAGTGTGTGGACACTGCACGACCCGTGGGCAATGACAGGACACTGCGTGCACCCGTTTGCATGCGAACGCTGGAAAATCGGCTGTGGTGCGTGCCCGGACTTGAATATTCTGTTTCCGCTCCAAAAAGACAACACAGCATTTCTCTGGAAAGTGAAAAAGCATCTTTACCAAGCTTCTCGGATCGATATCGTCCTGGCTTCGAAGTGGATGATGAAGATGGCGGAAGAAAGTCCTCTCATGTCGAACTTTCGCCTTCATCACATTCCATTTGGAATCGATACTACGATTTTCTGTCCCGGCGACACCGAGGCCTGCAAGGAAAAGCTTGGCATTCCAAAAGGCAATGTAGTGGTGGGATTACGCGCAAATGCAAATGACTTCAAAGGACTCGATTACATCCAAAAGGCATTTGATCACCTAGATATCGACATCCCGATCACCATTCTTGCTTACAACCAAAAAGGGCACTTCGACAAATTCTTAGGGCGCTATCAAATCATCGAAGTCGGATGGCTCAAAGAAACCAGCATCTTTGTCGAAACTCTGCGCGCGTGCGACCTATTTCTTATGCCATCTACCGCCGAATCCTTCGGCATGATGGCGATTGAGTCTATGGCGTGTGGAAAACCATCAATCGTCTTCGAGGGAACGGCCCTACCGGAGGTGACCTTCGCCCCTAATGGCGCTTTAGCTGTCGCGCCAAGAGTTGATGAACTGGTTTCAGCAATGAAGCATCTTCTGGTGGATGCAAGAGCTCGTCAGGCATTAGGTGCTGAAGCAAGAAACATCGCCGTGCAAAACTACGACTTTTCGCTTCATGTAGATCGAATGGAAAGATTGTACGAGAAGGCGCTGAACGATTCCGGAAAAGTAAAATCTGCAGCCCAAAAGCCGGTGTAGGCAAACGCAGCCAGGCGCCCAATTCGATTAAGAAATTCCAAGAAAGCTCGAATCGCTTACCGTTCAAAGAAAACAGCCGCCCTGTCAGCGGCGCTGCAAAATCATAGATTAGCCGAACGGCGCGGCGACAATAGCTTAGTTGGCTCTATAATGCCGATCGCTTATAACCAGCCAGCCACGCCATTCAGCCGGCAAGAGTGAGGATAAAATGACCGTCGCAACTATGCTTGAAACCGTTCGATATCCGGATAGTTTCTTGGGGTTGAGTGAACTGGGAAAAAAACCGACCCCATACAAACCAACCTATGCGTTCTCCGGCAGCCATATCAACGACAACCACAAGTATTATTCCAATTGCCCAACCGGTCATAAAGGAATCAACGTTTGTATTGATATCGGCATTGAAGGCTATCTTCAGCAAGGTGATGCTCAAAAGCTCTACGAGCTCGCTTACTTCACCACCGATGACATTCTCGAACTGGGCACGTATTGCGGGCTTTCAACAAGCATCATCGCACAAGCAATCTTTGATTCTAAAAAAGAAATCTTGTTTGAAACCGTAGACATCGACAAGGATGCCAACGCCAAGGCGCAGAAAAATGTTGCTTCCAAAACAGGCAGAGCGCCGGTGAAATTCAACATTCTAGACGCCACGGAATTCATGGACAAAGCCATTGCGCAAGGCAAATCGTACGGCTTCGTTTTCATCGATCACTGGCATGGGTACGAAGCTACATACGAAGCGGCGATGAGAGCGAAACGACTTTTGAAGAGCGGCGGTTTTTGCCTATTTCACGATTACAACGACCCGGCCAACACTGATCCCGAGCATGTTTATGGAGTCTACAAAGGCGCGAACGACGCCCTTTTGTGCGACCCGAATTTCGAATTCTATGGTTTGTTCGGATGCACTGCTCTTTTCAGAAAAACCGTTTGATTATCAATGAGCACCACTTATTTCCAGCAGTATTTTTCTGAGCCGCTTGTCGATCTTGCGTGCGAAGCGCCCCGTTATGCCTCCGTTTACTCACCACAACCGGAGGTCGGGTTGCCGCGCTTTGGCGTCTCGGCGGAATTTCTCGAAAAGAGCGAATCGTATTTTCAGAAGTATCAGCAATACGACTATATTTTTGGATTGATTGAGCGAGAGTTGAAAGCCTTCGGCATTTCGCCGCAGGGGACCGCAATCGACTTTGGCTGCGGTTTTGGCAACACGGTGATTCCGATATTGGAACACTTCCCATCATTGAGGATGATTTGTGTAGACATCAGTCCGGATCTTCTGACCATTCTCAATCGCGAAGCCGAGAAGCGGCAGTTGAAAGAACGCTGCCTGGCTGTCGCCATGGACGCTCAGCGCGACTACTTCGGGGAGTCGTTTGCAGACATAGTATTTGGTGGCGCGGTACTGCATCACATGGTCAAACCGGAAAAGGTCATCGAAACCACGCTCAAGGTTCTAAAACCGGGCGGACACGCCGTTTTTCTTGAACCCTTCGAAAACGGGCATGCCATTTTGAGACTGGCGTACGAGGAAATTCTAGAAAAAGCCCGCCTGCAAAAGGTGGCGGGTCCAGCATTCGAATTTCTTCGAGGACTGGTTCTCGATATTGCCGTACGAACGAAAAGAGCGCAATATCCTGGGTTTGAAAAAAAATGGGAAACATTGGACGACAAATGGATGTTCACCAAAACCTATTTTGAAAAAATTGCCAGGAATGCTGGCGCCAAAGGCGTTCAATTCAGACCGCTGCACGAAACCGCAGAATGCTTCACCAAGCAGACAACAATGGCGCTCAGCCAATATGGCGGTTTTAAATGTCCGGATGCACTACCGAACTGGGCATGGGAAATCATCGGGCGATACGACCATTTCTTCTCTGAGGAGATGAAACAAGATCTCCTCATTGAAGGCTCTATTGTTTTTACAAAATGAGCTTTGCCAATGCCTGAGCCTATTACAAACAACGAAACGAACACGATAACAATTGCTGCCGCGAACACAGGCAAGGACAATTGGGAATGGAAGTGCTTGCTTTCTACATTCGACAAGGTCAATTGGCAAATTCGCAATCGTCGACTGACACTGCTGATTTTCGGAGAAGAGTTCGGATTCGATCGCAACGCTTCTATTGATGCTCGATTTGTCGGAATGTCTTCTCGTGAAAAGACAGAAGAGATACTGTCTGCAGCCGACATCATGTATTGCTCTCAAAGTTTTGAGCCTAAGTTTGCCGAACGTACTCGCTCACATTGGCCGCCTGAATTGGCGCTGTTTCTCAAGAGCGGTCGCCCCACTGTTTATCACGGTCCCTCTTATGCCGCCCCTGTTCAGTTTCTAAAACAACATCATGCTGCAGTTTTGTGCCATTCGTGTGAACCGGTCAGTGTAGAGCTCTACAACTGCTTCGATCGGCTCCTTTTCGATGCTGACTTCTACAGGGAAACTGCTGAGCATGGGCGGCAAGCCGCGCAACAAGAGCTTATCACTTCCATTTCTGATGAACATCTCAAACACTGCGTCAAAGCAAATGACTAAGTTGCGTACGCTACAAATAGGCAATGTCGATGTCATCGGCAGCCGCTTCAACGGGCAGGAACTACACTCGGCGCTCTGCGCGGAAGGCTTCGATTCGCATCACCTTGTCTGGAGGAAGATGGGCAGTGACGCGAAAACAACCGAAATCGACTATCCGTTTAAAACACCGATGAACAATGCGTTAAAGAAGTTGGAAAGTGATCTGTCAATTCAGTCAATTCTTCATCCGGCTCCTTTCGCTATCGCGCTGAACGAGCACTTTAGAGCGGCGGATCTTGTCCATTACCATCTTCTGCACACCGGCTGGTTCAGTCTTTTGGGCTTACCACTTCTTACTAAAAACAAGCCGAGCATTATGACACTGCACGATCCGTGGAGTATGACCGGTCATTGCTCTTATCCGCGCTCGTGCGACCGCTGGATGACTGGTTGCGGCGATTGTCCGGATTTGGAAGTTATTCAATTAATGAAGAAAGACAATACGCATGGAATGTGGAAAGCCAAAAGAGACGTGTTCGCAAAAGCAAACCTGGAGATAGTCGTCGCCTCTAAATGGATGCTCGAGAAGGTGCAAACATCTCCGATTTTTTCTCACTTCAAACATCACTTGATACCGTTCGGCATCGATCTGGAAAAATTTCGTCCAGGCGATTCCGAAGTTGCCAGAAAAAAACTAGGTATCTATCCTGGAAATACGGTGATTTGTCTGCGAGCGACGGTAAGCCCTTTCAAAGGATTGCCCTACATCTACGAAGCCCTGGAAAAACTGTCGACTACGAAACCACTGACAATTTTGACACTTGAAGACAAACAACTCTTCAAAGACTATCTGGGCAAACATCAATTGATTGATCTGGGATGGCTGGAGGATAGCAACCTGATTGCCGAAGCTTACAGAGCGGCAGACATTTTTCTCATGCCCTCAACCGCAGAAGCCTTTGGAGTCATGGCGATTGAGGCGATGGCATCAGGCAAGCCCACAATCGTTTTTGAGGGGACTTCCTTGCCCGAGGTCACATTCGCCCCTAAAGGGGCAATTGCCGTGCCTATGGGGGATAGTGACGCTCTCACAGAATCTCTCAGGCGACTTATAGAAAACAAGGAATTACGCAATTCGATAGGCAAAGAAGCCAGACAATTGGCAGAAGCACACTACAACTGGAAAACGCATGTATCCAGAATCATTGAGCTCTACGAACAAGTTATGTCTGAAAAAGCAACTAAAGCAAACCGTTAGCGGCGCACTGCTTCCTTCATGCGCACAGCGATAGCATGCGGCTTGAGGAGATCGTTCTTCTCCAAAAGCTCTTTAATCTGCTTTTTGTCCATCAAATCCTTTCTTGAGTCATATTCGATGCCGGCAAGGCTGCACGGCTCGAATTTCTCAGGCTGAAGTTCCGGCAAAATCGGCAGAACGACATAATAGTCGCCACGCTCAACGGTTCGGTAAGACTCTTCGTCAGAGACAAGAGCCTCGTGCTCTTTCTCGCCAGGTCTGATGCCAATTACTTTCAGCTCGATTCCGCTATCGCCGATCATTACTTCGGCAAGATCTTTGATGTTTGCTGCCGGGCATTTCGGTACGTAAATTTCACCAGGCTTTGAGCCTTTCAGACACGCAAAGATGGTGTCAACTGCGTGATCTAGCGGCAATAGAAACCTCGTCATAGTCTCAGTTGTAATTGTCAGAGGACCACCGCAGGCAATCTGCTCATGGAAAAGTGGAATTACAGAACCACGAGAGGCAAGGACATTTCCGTAGCGAACACAGGAAAATCGTGTTTCTGGGCAGTCTAAGTTGGCCCGTCCGTAAATTCTTTCCTGAATGGCTTTTGTCATGCCCATTACATTAACGGGCTTGCATGCTTTATCGGTAGAAACACCGATAACCGTGTGAACTTTCAGGTTGTTCTCACGAATGGCGCGGGCAATGTTCTCTGCACCAACGATGTTCGTCAGTACAGCCTCATAAGGAAAGTATTCGCAAGCAGGTACTTGCTTAAGGGCAGCCGCGTTGAAGACAAAGTCTGCATCTCTTATCGCGGTCCGGACCGAGCTGTAATCGCGGATATCACCGATGTGAAACTGTAGAACTCGCTGATAGTTGTGATAGAAAAGTTCGTCTGTCGCGACGGCCAATTGTTGAAATTCCAATCGCATGAAGTGCTGCTTCGCTTCATCACGCGAAACGATCAGGAGTTTTTTGGGCTTACCGCATTCGCCTGCCAGCAATCTCTTTACGAGCAATTTGCCTAAGGAACCGGTTCCGCCAAAAACAACCACATTCTTATCGGTCAGCATAAAACCTCAGCGGTAGCCCGCTCAGAACATTTCCAACCGGGAGATCATAGCAAAGAAAAGGTAGTCGGTTCTTGTCTACAAGCCGATCGGACACAAACTGAAAGCTCGCAATTAAGTGACTTGGGAGATGAAGACTGGTTGAAACAATGGAAAAGAACGACTGGGTTACCAAAACGGCTGATGAGAAATAGCACAGAATTGACCTACTGAATTAACTTCTAGCTTCAGAGCCGGCGCCTAAGAATTTGTTCACACTGAAGATCACCTCTTTTCGCTACTTTTACTGCCGAAGAGGGGCCTATGCTCAGCCAACCGCATGAACTCACAGAAAAAACGGATGCACAGGCATTCAAGCTGCGCATTGGAAAGGAATTCTGTTGGGCAATACTTACGGCAATAACCATTTGCCTGTTGCTCTTTCCCGATGTCATTTTTTTGCGGGCCGGGCTCAGCCAAACATCTCAGTTCATGGGGGCAAAGAGCAAAAGACCCGCAGCTGTTTTCTACCCTCAACCTTCGCACAGACTCTCACAAGACGCCTATTCGGATGCGGGAGGTGCCTTGTGGCAATCCGAACCAGCTCAGCAGTTTTTGAGATATTGCCTCAACACACACGAATCGCCGTATTGGAACCCTTATTCAGGAGCAGGCCAACTAGGTCCAGAAACCTTGGTAGACCTGAAATTCTCTTTTCAGACTTTCCTTATCGCACTTTTTAAGGGAAGCCAGACTGCCTTCAACTTTGTGGTTATCGGCTCATACATACTTGCTCTCTTCTGTATGTATTTGTTTTGCAGTCGCTTCCTGCAAGTTTCAAAACTGGCGTCCATCTGCTCTTGCATAGTCTTTGCATTTTGCGGATACAACACTGCCACACTGGCTACAAATACCTCGCAGGCATACATCTACTACCCTCTGCTGCTTTGCGCACTGGCGGCATTTTGCAAGCAGCCGAGCGCAATCAAGTGGGTAATACTTGTACTTCTCGATGCCATTATCCTTTCGGCTACGTTTCTTCCCACCTGTTTTTTAATGCTCCTTACAGCTCACGCAATTGCTTTTGCATTTGCAATTTCTTTGCAAAAATTCGACTGGCGTACACTTATTTGCCTCATCGCCCTGCAATTGGCAGCTCTGATTTTTGCACTCTTGGGTCTGGGCTTTCTCTATTTCCCGATCATAGAGAGCCTCTTTTACGTAGACGCGGTTTCAATGTACAACGCACGCACATTCTGCCATGCCAGTCACAACAGCGTCCTTTCATTTTTCTCCAGCAAGCATTTCTGGGAGGAATATTGCGCACTTCCTACTTCTCTCGTCACTGGCGCGCCGCACAACAACGCAATTTCGGTAACAAATTCGATGTATCACTTCGGTGCCGCAGCATCGATGGTCGCAGCTTGCGCCGCTTCAACGAGAGGGCAACTTCGCCCAGTATCAATTGCTTGTATTGCTCTTCTTGTCGCCAGTGTAGGACGAATCTTCGGCGTTCCAATAATAGACCAACTGATCTCTATAACGCCAGGTCTTAAGAGCTTGGGCGAGCAGTACTGGTTTATCTGCACGGCTTGCGCGTTTGTTGTGGCGGTCCCACTGGGCATTGAAGCGATAAGCAATAACTTACCTAAGGCTTGGGTCCCAGCTGTATTTGTCGGTTCAATCACGCTTGCAGCAATGGCATTTCTCTATTTCAATTATGGCTTTGTTCAACCTAACATCGAATACAAGAAGTACTGTGTGACAGTTCTACTTGCAGCAATCCTCGTAGCACTTTCACTCATCTTACTGACAGCAGTAAAACCAGCGAGCACAAAAACGGCAGGCATTCTCATTCTTGCGATTATGTCAGGCGAGCTGATTTTTGACATGATGTACTATCGACACGTCAAAACGGACTATTTTCAAGGTTCCTCGATAGCAATTCAACGATTGAAACAAAACAGTGATCTTGGGCGAACAGTCAACTTGAACATCGGCATAGTGCCGGCTGAGCAAGGCTCAGCTTTTCAAATCCAACAGATTGAAACGATGAACATGAACATATTGCCCACATATGAGGCGTTTTTTCATCGCTATTTCGTCAACAAAAGCATCCCAGCCTGGGGCAGATTCTGCACGTTTTTCAATATGGTCGAGCAGCCAGACAAAGACTGGCAGCCTCAGCTAAATATGCCAATGTGCAATCTTTTGGGGGTACGCAACTTTGTTGTGTCAGCATACTGGTCGAAAACCAGAAAATTTCTCGAAGAGGCGGGCTGCCGAAAATACTTTTTCTCAACAACATGGGACATTTATGAAAACCCTAATGCATTCCCGAGAGCCTTTGCCGCTAGCGCAATTGAAGACAGCAAGGTGATCAAGCAGGACTCATGCCGGACAACAGCCTTCTCAAGCGACAAAACACTGCTGAAAGACGCGCAGGCGGCCGGTGTTGTCACAGCTGCTGGTGGCGTGGCGCAGCTTAAAACAAGCGACACTGCCTGCAAAATAACCAGCTATCACAATGACAGCGTCGTTATTGATGCCGTTTTGGAACAACCTTCGATAGTTGTTCTCACCGATAACTGGCATCCCAATTGGACCGCCAAATTGGACGGAAAACCAGTTTATGTCGGTCTTGTGGATGAAACATTCAGAGGCGTTGTTGTTCCGAAAGGCACTCATCGAATTGAGATGCACTACCGTCCAAAGTCTCTTACTGCCGGCATAGCAGCGTCAGTACTCGTGCTCGTATTCTTGCTAGCCGTGCTGCTTTTCAGGAAGACTCTCGATTCGAGATTTTCGAATCCCGGTTAATTTCCGCAGAGGGAAAGCCAGTTCTTGCTGGTCACATTCCAGAGCTTTTGGACAAACTCATAGAGTTCCACATCAAAGGAATTGTGCTGTGCGATGGCGCTCAAAGCTTCCTTTGACACAGACGAAATCGAAGAACGCTGCTTATTTACGTTCTCGCTCGGAACGTCTTCCAGGGAGAAGCAGAAAAGCCTTGCCAAAAGAGCGAGGAATTCCGGTGTTTCCTCAGTCAAACCGACCATGAGGAAATTCTTGACGATGTTAATCTTCGCCTGCTCCAACATCTCACGAGTACAGCCGCCCAGAGGCACAGCAATCGGTTCTACATCGCAGAGCATCCGTACCATATGGTTGTCGAAATATGCTTCGCTGCCGGCAAAACCTTCCAGGCTAATTTTCTTTTCGATGATGGTTTGCCCTTGCCCAAGCCAACTGGCATTAGCGCGCAGGTAGTAGTAGAGAGAAACGACCCGGTCGACCGGCTCACGCAGTATGCTGATATTGACGCTATCACGAGGGGCAGTCAGTTCGTCAACCCTGCGGCAAAATGGAATGTGCCCAGCCAAAACGTCGAATTGTCCAAACTTATCGGCAACGGCGCGCTCGATCTCTTCACGTGGTGCCATCTCATACTCATGAATTCTGGCGATTCTCTCTACCGTCAGACAACGACGCAGATACGCAATGACGCTGTTGCCCGCCGTCTTTTGAATGTGGGTAAGCACGATGACGGGCATGGTCTTTTCAGCAACCGCGGCCAAAACTCTTTTTTCGAGCGTATCAACAGGTAGAAGATGCTTCGAGTATTCAGGAAAGTGTTTCTTGATCTGCTCGCGCTGATGTTCGATATACATCACTCTTCTCACCGCGGCCGCTTCGTTTTTGACCTCTTTGTTAGCTCTTTGCTCGCGCTCAATGTGCTTCGAAACTGAAGCGAGAATCGACGTCAGCTCTTCGCAACGCTCTGCGAGTTCGGCGTTTTTACTTTCTTCCTTCTTTAGTTTCGCCTGCAGATAGCCCGTTTCATGCCTGGTCAGAATCGCCACACCGGAAAGCACGGACTGCTTTAGTCCGGGAATATTCCTCACCAGGTTTGCCGCCGCACCTTGGAGTTGTTCGCTCTTCGTACCGCGAAAAGGCTCGCCTACTTTTTTCTTGTCTTCGGTGGCATTCATTTTCTTACTTCTCTTTAGAAGAAATTGGTGATTTGACTCCGCATAACGTTCACTACCACGGCAGCCGGACTGAAATTTTCTTCCAGACTGTATCTGCCGTACCAGCCCAGGCTGGTAACGGTCTCCACTGATTCCACGATATTCTTTTGATCCATGCCTGCGACAATGTGAGCGCCGCCCTCGACCGACTCAGGACGCTCCGTTGTCATTCTCAAACTAACGCAAGGCACCTTCCAAAAATAGGCCTCTTCGGGCGCAGTGCCTGAATCGGAAAGAACACAAAAAGCCTGCTGATAAAGGCGATTGAAATCATAAAATCCCAGCGGATTCATGATTTGCACTCCTTTAGGAATATCGACTCCTTTCAGCTTGCTTTGAGTGCGTGGATGCATCGGGTAGATCACATCCTTCTTGAATCGCTTGTGAATCTCACCAAGGGCACCAATGATTGCATTTAGATAAGTCGGATTATCAACATTCTCGCTGCGATGCGCGGTAACAAGAACATACCCTTTCTCGCTCAGCGAGAGACGTTTGAGCACATCGCACTTCTCAATTTCCGGCAGAAATGCTCTGATCACTTCGAAAGTGGGATTGCCGGAGACAAATATCTTCGAAGGATGAATGCCTTCGCGCATCAGATTTTCTCTGTGATATTGGTTGAAAGGCAAATTGATTGTGGCAGCGTGATCGATAAGCTTGCGATTGCGCTGTTCCGGCATTCTTGCATCCCAGGCGCGCAGTCCGGCTTCCATGTGAAATGAGCGAATGCCACGCTGGGCCGCCGGCATGACTGAGAGTCCACTGAATGTATCACCCAGTATCAGCAGCGCATCAGGTTTCACCTTTTCAAATAAGTCGTCACATTTGACGATTACATCCGCCACTTCCTTTGCGTAGCTGGAGGTATCAATTTCCAGCTGATAGTCAGGCTTCCGGAGTTTAAGGTCGGTGAAGAAAAAATCCTTCAGTTCGGGCGTGAAGTTCTGCCCTGTGTGCACCATGATGTGCTCGAAATTCAACTCATCGAGCATTTTCATTGTTGACCAGAGCTTGATCATCTCAGGTCGTGTGCCAAATATTGTGATGACTTTCAAAACGGGTTTCCTATAGATCAGAATCCTTGGTGGGTACAAATACAACTTTAACTTCTGGCAAAGGCGTAATCATGCGACCGCCGGAAACCAGATAACTCTGGCATTTTTCAGCAATCTCATTGAAATAGCCCCAGGCAAAAATCAATAAATAGTCAGGGGGATCTTCGCTCAAACGACGATTAGAGAAGATCTCGAAATGCGAGCCGGGAGTGTAAAAACCTTCTTTTGCCGGCGCATCGTCAATCATGTAGTCGATATGCTCGCGTGTGATTCCGGAGTACTGAATGATTGTATTGGCGCGACCGGAAGCACCATAGCCAGCAATGCTTCGGCCTTTCTTCTTCAGGTCGCCAAGTAATTTCATCAGCTGCTCGCGACGTCCAGCGACCTGATCTCTAAAGCGAGCGTAGGTTTCTTTGCGATCATATCCTTTGGACAATTCTTCTTTTGCAAGCATCTCAACGCGCGTAGAAGTCTTCTGCGCGTGACTGCTGTCTTTTTTAGCCACGTAGTAACGCATGGAGCCAGCATGAATCGAAATTGGCTTCACGTCGAAAACACAAAGCCCAAAGCGTTCGAAGTGTTTTTGCAGCGAGATCAATGAGTAGTAGTAGAGATGCTCGTGGTAAACCATGTCATATTGCAGGGATTCGATAATCTTGCCCAGATAGTGAACTTCGAAAATGAATACTCCGTCGTCCTTTAGCAAGTCGGCAACAGCTTTTGTCACTCCATTGATGTCCGGAATGTGCGCGTATACATTGTTGGCGACAATCAGATCTGCCTTGCCGTACTGTTTTTCAATCTGTTGACCAACACGCACGCCGAAGAAGTCATTGATCGTGTGTATTCTCGGGTCTTGAATGGTGTCGATAACATTGGAAGCCGGGTCAACACCAATTAAGGTCTTGACGTTTTGATCGGCAAACGGCTTGAGCAGAATGCCGTCATTGCAGCCAATCTCGACAACAGTTGACTCTTCAGGATTGAGAAAGCGCGAGCAAGCCTCCATCGCATAATCTACGAAGTGCTCGCGCAGTGTCCTGATTGCAGAAGAAAAGTAAAAGTAGTTTTGAAACAGAAGTGCCGGATCGACGACATCAACAACTTGCACTGCATAGCAGTCTTCACAAAAGAATAGTCGCAAGGGGAATTTAGGTTCGCTGGCGAAATCATCCTTCTTGAGAAAACCGCCGGCCAAAGCAACTTCACCGAAGTCCATAACAAGATGCATGCTCTTGCCCGCACAAAATGCACATGAGACATCCACAGCCGTCTGCTGCTTGCTTTTTTCAAACTCGGTGGATAAGGCAGACACCGCAGAAGTCCTCGCTAGTGACTAATCAGATGCTTCAAATAGCTTCCGTAAACTCTAAGTGAATAGACAAATTTCGACAGGGACTCGCCATTGCGTCGCGCCGTCAAAGTGTAGGGAACCTCGTAGAACTTTGCCCCGAGCTTTTTACCCTGCACAACTTCCTCAATCAGCATGGAGAAACCTTTCTCCTTCGTCATCATGCGCGCGAGCAGTGTACATTTGATCGCGCGAAAACCGTTGGTGTAGTCGGTAATCGGCACACGTATGAAAATCTGTGCCAGCTTGTTTCCAACCAAAGAGATAAGACGCCGCTTGAAGGAAACCCCCTCAACTCTGCTAAAGGGCGAATAGCGGGTGGCTTTGATAAAGTCATATGAAAGCATCATCGGGCGCAAGAATTGTTCGATAAAAACCGGATGCTGGGTGCCGTCTCCATCCATAACCAGGGCATAGTCAAATCCGTGGTCGATCGCCGCTCTAAAACCGGCGCGATTGGCTTCGCCATATCCGCCGTTCTGGGCACAATTGACGACAATCAAATTCGGGTAGGTTTCGGACAAAGTTTTCAAAACATCCAGAGTATTGTCCGAACTTCCATCATTTACAGCAATGATTGCAGTCCGGCTGTGGAGGGTAGAGATGAAATCCGCAATGCCGCTAATGCACTTTTGAGCACTGTCTTGCTCGTTGTACAAGGGCAGAATGACACAAAAAGTAGGGACGCTCTTGACTCTCTCGGGTGCGCGAGTCTTCGCTCTGTTCTCCAGTATGGTCGCCATTGGTGATACCGTCATAAATCCCCGCTCGGTCCTTGCCTATTTACTTCAAACTTAGTTGTGCAGGCACCGCATACGATGCCTGATCGTCATACATGCGCGATACCAAATTCTCCCAATCGGGAGTTTCAAACCCTGTCAGCTTCCGGAACAATTCACCATTTAGACTGCGATTGCAATCCAAAAGGTCGCTAGGTTCAATTTCAATGTTCAAGCCAAACTTGTCTCTAATCAAAGTCAAAAGATCGAATTTAGAAATCGGATTGGATGGCAAATGAATGACACCATTCAAGTCTTTGTGCTGCTCTATGATGTCGGCAATGATCTCCGACAATATTAGAGTCGGCCAGCCAGTGAAAATGGCTTTTCTGTAGCCTTTTACGCTACCGCCCCGTTGACTGAGAAACCATTCCAAAAGCGCGTGCGAGCCATGAATCTGGCGGCCGATGATAGAGGTTCGAATCGTCAAAGCGTTTTCCGATTGAACTTCGCCCAGCAGTTTGGAACGTCCGTAGAGGTCTTCACAATCAGGACTGTCAGATTCTTTGTAGTTGCCTCTGGCACCTGAAAAAACACAATCAGTCGAGATTGTTACTAGCCGAGCACCATGAGTTGCGCACAAATCCGCAAGTCGATGTGGGAAAAGGGAATTGACGCTGATACTGACTACGGCATCCTTAGAAGTATCGAGCTGTTTTACGACACCGATGCTGTTGACTACGACATCCGGACGCGCCTGCTCAAAAGCTTTTGCAATGCTCTGCACATCCAGGGCATCGACTCCATCGACAATCTGTGCACGCTCGAAAAATTGCGGATAACTGGCTGCAGTTCCCTTGTCTCTCAAGGTCACATAGGCATTGAAGCGCTGAGAGACTACCTGGCTCAGCTTGTGCCCAAGCATTCCAGAGCCACCAAAAATTAGAACCCTATCACTCATCGAACTTCTCTTTCTTGCTTCGCCCTGAAGTTACCAGGCAAAAGCTGCATTTTCCGTCTTAAAGCATACCTGGCATCTGCCTGTGAAAACGCGAATTAGCTAGTTCTAAAGCCTTTCTTGATGGACGCCAGTCCGGCACAATAATGACGAGTCGATACAAAATTGCCAGAGAAGACTGCCCACTCATGCCAGACAACGAAAAGCAGAGCGCCCCAACCCTTGCCGGTGTTCCAGTCTTAATCCCGGCCGGCGGGCTGGGGACGAGACTGGGCGATTTTGCAAAAGAAGTACCAAAGTCCATGATAGATATTGGCGGAAAACCCTTTATCGCTCATCAGTTGAACCTTTTGAAGCGCGAAGGGGCTTCCGACGTAGTTTTGCTGCTTGGTCATATGAGTGACAAAATTCAAGAATTTGTCGGAAACGGGGAGAGTTTCGGCATCAACGTTCGTTATTCGTGGGACGGAGACAAGCCATTAGGCACCGGCGGAGCAGTCAAAGCAGCATTGAAGAACCTGGAAGTCGCCTCTGATGAGATTGCGATCATGTATGGCGATACTTATCTTGACATACCAATGGGTCCGGCTTTGGCGCAATTTAAGCACTGTGGGCGCAAGGGTCTCATGACCGTGTGGGAAGCAAATCCGTATAACCTATCTCAGTGGAAAGAACGAAACACTCAATTCAACCGCTCGACCGGTTTGATTGAAAAATACGATAAGAAGAAGGCAACGGAGGCGATGCATCATTTCGACTTTGGGCTATCATTCTTCAACCGTTCTGTCTTCGACAAGCGAAAAAAAGAGTCGGCGTTCGACATTGGTGACATTTTTCAAGCACTGGTGAAAGAAAACCAACTGGCCGGCTATGAAGTCGATCGACGCTTTTACGACTTGAATACTCCGGAATGCCTAATTGAGACACGTGCATATCTTGGACAAAATCAATTGTGGCAACTGCACAGCGAATCAGAAGAATAAGAATTGAAAGTCTCGATCATCATTCCCTGCTTCAATCACTGGCAGTATCTGCCGGAGGCTCTGGACAGCGCGCTTAACCAAACACATCCAGATTGCGAAATAGTGATAGTCGATGACGGTTCTACATTAAAACCGCCGGATGACTTGCTTAAGCGCTTCCAGCACGAGCGCATCACCTTTTTTAGAATTGAAAATTCGGGACCATCAGAAGCTCGCAATAAAGCAATCGAAAAAGCAAGCGGTGAGTATATTCTGCCGCTGGATGCCGACGATAAAATCGCACCCACTTATATCGAGAAAGCACAAAAGATTTTTCAAGCTCAACCACAAGTAGGCATCGTATATTGCGATGCCGAGTACTTCGGAAATCGCAATCAGGAATGGGAATTGCCTCCATATAATTTCCCCGATATCTTATTGGACAATTTCATTTTTACGACGGCCCTTTTCAAGAAAGCGGACTGGAAGCGAGTCGGCGGCTACAACGTAAATATGAAACACGGATGGGAAGATCATGATTTCTGGCTCTCACTCATAGAACTGAAGAAGACGGTGGTAAGAATCCCGGAAACGCTCTTTTACTACCGGCAAAGCGGCGATTCACGGACAAACAGATTCAATGCCGAACAAAAGAGGGAAATGTTTGAACAGTTAGCTAAGAATCACCGCAATCTGTACATTGAAAATCTCGACTTCATCATGCATCGATTCGCCGAATTCCGCCAACTTCTCGAGGAAGATACACCGGAAATGGAGATGAAGCGCGAAGTGCAAAACCTTCGAGACAGGATCAGACAGATGGAATCGAGCGGCTTTTGGAAGTTGCGCAACAGATGGCAAAAAGTCAAACGCGCTTTAAAGGTTTCTGCCAAACACGCTCCGCCCGACCCATAGATCAGTCCAAAGGCTAGTGTCAGGGTATGCAAGAAGCGTCAACCGCACCATCAGAAAGTGCAAACTGCACTATCGCGCTATTCGTCGCCGAAATCGAAACCGGCAAAACAAAGCGTAGATAGACGACCAAAACCGCCGAGCGCATATCGACGCATTTCTAGAAGTCTGATGGGCACATCCACGTTTTGAACAAAAACATTCAAAGCTAGTTCTTCTTGATCTGAATTTGCGATAGGTGGAAATCTGAATTCGACCGGACCATCGTCGCTGATTGCAGATACAGGAGCAGAAGCTTCAACAAGAAGTTGCTTCGAAGCGCCCGTTATACGCAGGACTATTTCGCCCTTCTGTAGCGGAAATTCTACGACCGGTGCAAGAAAAACCCCTGTCAAATTCTTCGCCGGGAGGTTTACTTTATAACTGAGATAGGCAACACGCAACATGCTCAGACTCGGCTGCAAACGGTAGCCTTTGAAGTCGCCGGCAAAAAGCGCGGTATCATCTTTCAGCCTCTGGAAGCCTTTGCTGAGAAGGCTCCAAGCATCAAATGTGTTTCGAAAACGATCGGATAGGAAAATGGCACGACGCTGTCTGAATAAATCCAGTTCTTGGGCAATAAATTTGCTCTTCTCTCGAACTTCATGCAGCTCCGATTCTAGCTCGCGGACTTGCTGGATAAGCGCATCTCTATCATCGCTGCGCACGCGCCCGGCAGGGTCGCCCAGTGCACTTGCACGGAGTCTGCCGTCCTCGAGATTTGGCACTATATTCGATGGCACCTGGCTGATGGAATTCATCGCTTCTTGCCTCCCGCTGATACCAGCTCGCTCGATGCATAGAGCATTTGCATGTCTCCGCTTGGCGGCAGCCAACCGGACTTCCACTCTGCGTTCAATTGCGGTTCGCCAGGCAGTGAAATTAACCGGAAAACGAATTCTCTGCGCCTGGAATTGACAATCGGATCGAATGTAATCTCAAGATCACCATTCTCAGCGGTTCTTCGCACTGAGCTGGACGCTTCACGCAGAGCGTAACCATCGGGAGTTCGTACTTCCAAAAGCAAATTGCCGACCTTCTGCCCGTCTGGAGATTCGCTCGGGATGCGAATTCCATACAAACCCAAGAAGTCCGCCCTGACTCTTACATCTCTAGTTTCGACTACTGTCTCGGCAACTCCACTGGATGTCGCAGGTAAGACAGATGCGATATCAGCCAGCCATTCGTCTTCAACCAATTCCTGGCGATAGTTATCGTAGATATGCTTGTACGCGGTTTCTTTAATGGTATCGGTCAACGCGGGATTATCGATCAAACGAGCAACCCCTTCAAACCAACCTTCAGGTGTGTTCTCCACTAGAATTCCCGTGCGCCCATCTTCGATACATGAAGAATACACATCAACATTCGAGTAAACACCGGCAACTCGGCAGGCACCATAGTCTCTAAACTTGGTGTTGTTTTTCGAGCGGTGGAAAATTGTGTCAGGCAGCGGAGCCAACCCAATATCGAAACCTTTTGCATAGAAGTCCGTCAAGAAGCGGTCATAGTCGGGATACAGCGGAATGAGATTGACACCGCGCCGGCCAGCCAACTCTCTCGGCTTGCAGCCGCAAATTGTGAGAGTGACTCGATCCTGATACTCGTCCAGAACTCGAATGATTCCGTCCAAAAATTCGTGATATTGATCGTCCACAATTCGGCTCGTTGCATAAACAATGCTCGTGCTTTTGCTCTTTGGTGGACGTTTCGCAGACACCAGTGAGAAGTCGAATCCAGACTTCAGCATTTTGATATTTCTTGTGAATGCACCTACTCGTTGCGCCAAAACGGGGCTGTACACTCGAACAAGACTGGAGAAAGACAAGTACTTTTCCAGCTGAGCCAGACGCGGCGGCAGCCTGTGATAGCGCGCCAGCTCAGGGTCCGTATCATATGGAATGTCCCAAAAATTGTCGTCCAAATCAAAGATGATGGGCTTTCCTGCGCAAATTGCCACATTAAGCAAATGCCCATAGGCAGGCTCGGTGTTGCGGCAGAAGATCACTACGTCGCACCATTCCACATCCGCAACATCAGCTTTCGTCTCCAATTTCCAGAGGAAATCAACTTTGCCTCTTTCGGCGAGCTTGTTGAGCGGCTTCAGGACATTAATCTGGCATGAAGCGATTAACGACGGGACGATGGCTAAAACTTTTGGTGCGTTTGGCATACTGCACTACTTTGCTAGCACTGAGTGCGGTGCATTGGCAGCAGCCGCAACCGCTTGAGGAGAAGGAGCAATTACAGCAGGAGCTGGAACAGCTGGCACATTAGCAACATTGGCACGATAGTAGTCCACCATCTCAGCCGGGTCACCTTCCGCAACCACGACACCTCTGTTTAGAACGATTACTCGATTGCAGAACTGAACGATGTGCTCCATGCTATGAGAAACGATGACTACAATTGATGATTTGGAAATCAATTGCGCCATTCTCTTTCTGGCTTTCTCAACGAATTGTGCATCACCGGTAGAGAAAACCTCGTCAACCAGCAGAATCTCTGGCTCCATGATGGTGCCAATCGAAAAGGCTAAGCGTCCCATCATGCCGCTGGAATAGTACTTGATGGGCATATCGATCTTTTCTTCAAGCCCGGAAAATTCGATGATCGCGTCTTCCATTGAACGCATTTGCTTGAAGGAACGTCCAAGCAGAGCACCATTTAAGTAGATGTTTTCTCTGCCGCTTAACTCGTGATCGAAGCCGGTACCCAATTCAATAAGGGGTGTTACCTTGCCTTTGACGTGCACTGAGCCTTTCTGCGGCGGGTAGATCCCGACGATCATCTTGAGCATGGTGGACTTGCCGGCACCATTCAATCCGATAATGCCAAGCCGATCTCCACCTTTAATGGAAAGGTTCAGGTTTTTCAGGGCATCGAATTCAATCACTTCTTCAGCCGTTACTTTCTTTGGAGAAAGCAGGCGAATAACCTTTTCCTTGAGTGCAGGAGTTCGATTTCGATAGATGCGAAACCTGAGCGTTGCGTTTTTGATTTCAATTAATGCGTCCACAAAACCTCACAAACGGAAAATGATGTCACGCTCAGTCTTTTTGAGAAGTGCAAATGCAAACAGGAAGGCCAGCACAGTGACCAAGACAGGTGCCACCCATACATCGAGCGAGGGCACTTTGCCATCGCAGAGCGTCAGTCGGAACAATTCGACAAAGCGCGCGAAAGGATGATATGCGTAGAACCATCTGTACTCTTCCGGAACAAGGCTCGCCGGATAAACAATCGGTACGGTGTAGAAAATCGCACCCAACCCGACTCGCAAAATATGAGCAAAATCTCGGAAATAGACGGTGGCTATCGAACAAAAGAGGGCGCAAAAATAGGTGAAGGCGAAGAGAAGGGCAATAACAGGAACGACCAGAAGGCAAGTCGGTTTGAATTGATATCCGGTTATTGCGGCCAAAAGCAGCAATGCAACTATGCTAAATCCAAAATTAGCGGCCTCGGTGGCCACCGTGACCATCGGAAAAAACAATTTCGGAATGTACACCTTTTTGAGAAAGCTCTCAGCTGAGGTGATTGCTCCACTTCCTGCAATAACCGACTCGCAAAAGAACGTCCAGGGCAGAAGACCGGTGAATACATAGACGCCGAAATTCTTGGGATCTTGCTTGAACAGTACGGAAAAAACAGCAGTCATCACGCACATGGTCAGGATTGGATTCAGCAAGCTCCAGGCAAATCCAAGAACAGAACGGCGATAGCGACGGCGCAGATTGTTGACCACAAAGCTTGCCAGGGCAAACTTTATGTTGGTCATTTCTCTAAGAGAACGAACCAAAAAATGACCGAATGACTCAGAAGCATCAGCCTGAGGCTGTTGATCCAGTCGACCGGCAAACTCGGCAATGTTGCTTCCGGTCGCGTCCAATATGGTTCGCTCTTTTTCAGAAGGAGCCACGGGCGTCGACATCGTGGGACTATTGCTTCCTTTGCTCATTCAAAATGCTTCCGTGACACTAAATTCGGGAGAAGTTGAGCAACTAGCTGCGACAAGGGCCACTTATTTCCAGAAAAGCTCTGCTTCTTTTTCCGACTGACAATTATAGTCAATAGAAAGGTTCCACAGCCCCAGATGCGGGTTATCCTATGCTCAGATAGCACTAAAGCTTAATTCATGTTGCCAAAACCCGTGCCTGACCAGGTTTCATTCCGATGAATGTGTAGCTGCAGCCAGTAATAGTTTCTAATCAGACACCATGGGTTGCCAAGGGTTCGATAAAAGGCAAGATTTGGACGCGAACGAGCACAATCCTGAAAGGATTGAGTTTACGACGATTTCCCACGCTGAAACGCCAAACCCGGCACTTGGGGCGAGAGAACCACACAGCGACCAGCCCGCTTGACATCCATTTCTAATATCAATTGCCCTGTTTGGTTCTTAGCTCAAAGATTGGGGAATTACACCAGTAGAAAACTCCCTGTCGTGTGACCGATAAACGTTCCCTAAAAGAAGAGAAACGCGAATGTTTGGTTCGAAAAAGCCACAACCTCCGCCCAGCCGGGGCAGAATCAATCTGCCGAATATCAAAAACATACCGACGCTGGACATTTACCAGACGATGTATGAGCAAGCACGGGACAATCAGCCGCGCGACGTGGAACAGTTGTTTGTCGCGCCCAACACGAGCTTGACCTACAGCTTGAGCGTCAAGTTCGAAAGTGGAAGGAATAACCCGCTGTGGACTTTGCTCGAAGATGACGGCACGGAAGCGCAGATGCTTTGGCAGCAGGAGTCCGGTGATTTCGACTTAGTTAACGACATGGTCTGCATGTCGGTGCAAAGCACCCGCGCGATGGATCGATCAAAAACCGGCATGCAGGCAGTAGATCCCAATGCAGCACTGACGCAAGCACCATCTTTCCAGGCCCATCAGTCAGGCAGCTTCGACTCACCACCTGCAGTCAATCCTGCCGATTTGGCGGGCTACAACCCCGAGGGCTCGGCGGGCAGCTCCGGCGGTTTTCACCCGACTCAATCTTCCGGAAATTTATCAGCGTTTCAACAGCCTCAGACTGGCGGAGTTGATTATCTCGGCGACAAAAGGCCATCCCAATCACAGCACGGTCCACGTTTTGTCGATCCCGGTCCGCAGATGGAGACCAAGGCATTTGAAGGCTCGATCGAAAGTACACAGATTTCCACACTAATCACAACCTTGAACAATGACGGTGTGACAGGACGGCTGGAGATTCTGGGTGACGAGAGTGTCGGCGAGATTTATTTCTTGAATGGCATAGCCATGTACGCGCACGTTGCCGGTATTCTGGGCGACAACGCTGTGCGCGAGCTAATCACCTGGCGCAAAGGAACGTTCGCGTTTTTCCACGATGAAAAGACTGAAGTGCGAAATGTTCTCAAACCGATGATGGAAACAGTCATGGAGGGTATTGCCCTTCTCGACAAGAAGAAACACCTGGAGCGCATGGGATTGACCACCGATGCGTATCTCGTCAAAAAGTCACGGAACATGAGCGATACAGAAGTGCGCTTGATGCTGACCAAAGGCGAACCTCTCAATGTCGACCGCCAGATCGAAGTTTATCGAACCATCGGTCACAAATATTCGCTCAATGACCTACTTCGCGACCGACCGATGGAGTCAGCCGACTGGATTCCCCTGATTTTCAATTTCCTCACCTGCGAATTAATTGAAATCAAGCCGCCGGACGCAGTCAAAGTGGGGGCGCTCGACTTTCTGGGCGACGGAAAGAAAGAAGTGGACGCATTGTTGGAATCAATGCTTCGCCAGGAAACCGGCGTATTGAGCTACTCCGCATTCTTGCTTTATCTGCAGCATGAGTTCTACCGATTTGAAGCTTACGGCTGGCCAATGTCGATTATTCTTTTCGAGATGAATCGAAAGAAAGAGTACGATACCAACCAAAAACGCGGCGATTTGCAAACGATGTTTGACGTATTGCCACCATCGGCAGTGCAGAATGCGGCAAAGCGCATTGAAATGGTCAAGCGGCCGCTCGACATTCTCGGGCATTACGAGATGCTGGAATATGCACTGCTGCTGCCCAATACGCGAACCGCATCAGCCGCCTATGTAGCCAATCGAATTCTTCAAACACTGACGGTCACTCCGCTTATTAAGAACCTGGACAAGAAGAGCCTCAAGCTGGCATTCGGGGTAGCCAATCTGCCCGCAGACGGTGAAACAGTTCAACAACTATTGGCCGCTGCCAGAAAGGCTAAAGACAGAGCTGTAGAAGCTAACTTCCCTCTGATTATCTCTAAGAGCTACAAGTAAGTCCTATTTCTAAGGCAACGCCATGTCGGAAGAACACTTCATTCCATTCAATTTTTCGGAAGGACAGGATATTCATCCGGAAGCTGAAAAACCGCTGCCTATCAAAATCGGTGATTTGCTTGTTCAATCGACCATGATCGATCAGGAAACTCTCGAGAGTTGCATGGCGCTTGCTGTGAAAATGCACGTTCCTCTCGGCAGAATACTTTCGATGGAAGGTCACCTGGCCGAAGAGCTGCTCGGCAGGGCACTCGAGGTGCAGGAACTCATCATAAAAGATGTTCTTTCAGTCACCAATGGTGTGACAGTTCTAAAACTCGTCAAACAGCAGGCATTGAGCATTGAAGAAGCTATGGCTCGCGTCAACGCTCTGCCTACTGCAGCAGGAGTAAAAGCCAGTCGCCTGGGCGACCTCCTGCGTGAATCGGCCGCAGCTCAGCAAAAGCAAATCGAGAAGGCGATCATTGATGGCATCAATGCAGCGCTTCCACTTGGACAGGTGCTGCTCAATAGAGGCATCATCACCATGGATTTGCTGAATTCCGCACTGCTCGGACTACGCATTATTCGCGACGGACTCGCCACACGAAGCCAGGTATTGCAAGCCCTGCGCGCGGCCCGCTTGCGCAAACTACCCCTGCTGCAGCCACTTCTGGAGTTGGGAGCCCTCGAAGAAGATCCCTATCCATACAGTGATATCGGATACCTGATGTATATTTCCGGATTGATAAACGAGCGAGAACTGATCTCGGCGCGCGAAATAGAAGTGACCGAGGACAAAACAGTCGATCAAGCCCTCATTACTTGCGGCTTTTGCTCTGAAAAAAGTGTGACTGCTTTGAATGAGCTGCTCAATATGTTGATGGAAGGCGCTTTGCAAGAAGACCAAGCCATTCAGTTGACGAAAAAACTAGAAACTGTTGATTGGGATATCTCGCAAGTCTTACAAGCATTGGAAGAGCAGGAAGAGTATTACGAAGAAGAGCTGGAGGTGACCGAGTTACTGAAAGTGACCGGCTGCATCCATCCGGAAGACTTGGAAATTGCCACGCAGAAAGCATTGAAGAAACGCCAGCCGCTTGCCGCATCTCTACTGGAATCGGGCTTTATTACGCAAATGACATTGGACGGTGCAAACACGCTTAAGTCACTAGTGGAGCAGAAAATACTTGACCTTGAACAAGCGCGAACGCTGCTTGCATACATTCACGAAAATGATGTAGATATAGCCTCAGCAATCAAAGACTTTGATTGGCTCCCTGCATCTATGTCTTAGGGATCGCATTTCTGATGGTTTTCAGGGGATGCGAACGGGAGACGTTTGAATATCTTTTACGTCTAGCCGATTTGACCAAATCTTTTGGCAATCAGAGCACACCCATAACTGACTCGCTCCAGGTACGCGCTCTGGATGAGTAATCACAGAAAAATCAAGAGTCTTTTTCCCTTTTGCATCCGTCTTTATGTAATAGGACAACGGTTCTGGTCTGCACCACTCCTTCTTAACGTGTTCCTTCGAGTGGCACGAGGGGCAATGATCTAACGGTTCTGAGAGCAGATTTACAAAGAAACACACGAAGAAGGACATAACCATTATCGTCAATGATATTCGGGTGTGATAGACGGAGTTTTCGTGCATATTGGGACCGCCAAACGTGTAATCCAGTATGAGTACACTTTCCTACGAGAGCAATGGGGGAAACACGCCTCTTCTTAATTATTGAATCCCCTGCCATTCTCTTCCCCAAGCACGGTCCGAGGGAGCTTCAACTGGATACATCAAAGAACCACCGGAGCTATAACCTGGGCCGTGAAGTTCACCGTAAGCACCATTACCAAATGCTGAATCATCGAGGATGAGTGTACATTTGTCTAAATCTTTGGTAGATAAGCGTAGCGCCCAATGTACGTCCCGTCTGCCGTCTTTGTTTATACCTAGATCCCATCGCTGGTACGCAGGATGCCAGATTTAAGATCCGCACTTCATGACGGCACTGTAAAAATAGGTCGCATAATCCCAACACAATTAGCCGTTTACTCCATTCATCGCATTACCAGTATTTCTGGCCTTTCCAGGTTTACCAAACCTGTGCTGCCCCCATGTTGCATAAATTGCCGCGTGGATTAGCACCGCATCGGACGTACATTTACTTCGATCTGATTTATCCACGCACTCGCAATCATCGCAGATTGCTTTCATGTACCGAAAAAGCGCGGTTATCGCGGTGAGTCCAGATGGGTCGCGGAAATTGATTGGCGAGTTGTTCACGTAAGCGTACATATTAATTCCGCCTTGCTCTTCAATCGGATCTCTGTTTAACCACCTGCCAAGCTTTGGAGAATACAACCTAAAAGGCTAAAGACAGAGCTGTAGAAGCTAACTTCCCTCTGATTATCTCTAAGAGCTACAAGTAAGTTCTATTTCTAAGGCAACGCCATGTCGGAAGAACACTTCATTCCATTCAATTTTTCGGAAGGACAGGATATTCATCCGG
>DTSE01000525.1 GCA_012965515.1 Candidatus Melainabacteria bacterium
TGATGTATCCAGTTAAAGACACTACTGCGCCAAAAAGCTATTCGAAATCTGTTGCACACTCAATTTCAGGAGGCGAAAAACTGTACCAAATCGGACATTGTTGCAACTGAGTATCGTCAGGGCAGAGCTCGTGCATACAATCTAGAAACAAAAGCCAATACCAACAGTATTCTTGTGCACTTGTCGACCCTTCTACAATACAACTGCTTGAATGATTCAAACATTCATATTGTCGACGATTCGACACGACGGCAGGGAGACAATTCGAATGCCTCAATTTATGGATTTCCAATTCCACAACTTTTCCACAACTTTGCCATATGCTCGCCATACAACTTGGCAACCTTCTCCCTTTCCCTCCCATATTTTTTTACTAGCTCCCTGAAGGGTGCAATGGCGGTTTTCATATGTTTGATACAAGCAGTTCTACCTCAATGCCTGCCTATAGTTCTGCTTCTCAGGCGGCAAAGGAAGATTTCGGTCGTCTAGTACGCCGAATTCAGCAATCAAACTCAGGGCAATTTGCTCCAATAAAAGAAGTAGAAGGAGAGTCCGGAAAAGTCTTCGTGGTCCACAATCGAGACTGGAGTCAGTATCGACAATTGGCAATGCAGGCACAGGACACGGGCAATCTCGCCCAAGCGGAGTTTATGTGGTTGGCGTCCTTGAGCGAAGCTAAAGGCTTCCATCCGCATGATCCAAGGCTCATGGTCAGCGTAGAAAGCCTCGCGTCACTTTATGCTTTGCTTGGACGATTCGATCAAGCTGAATCTTTTGGCAAGCATTCAGTGGAAATTGCCATGCAGGCCTTCGGCAACGATCATCCGAACCTGGCTCGCTGCCTCAATAATTTGGCCGGACTTTATTATCAGCAAGGCAGATATGCCGAAGCCGAACCAATTTGCAGACGACTGCTAGCCATCTACGAAAAGAACTATCCACAAGAACATCCGGACGTGATTATGGCGACCACAAATCTTGCCATGCTCTATCACGTACAAGGAAAGTACAAGCTTGCTGAGCGGCTCTACATCCGAGTTATCTCTATGGAAGGCACGGAGCTTAGTCAAGATCAATCACAGTTTGCAGCCATTCTGTCAAACTACGCCGAACTTCTGCAGGCAACAGGAAGAAGCAGCCTGGCCAAGGAAGTCAGAGCCAGAGGCAGCAGCTTGTTTCAAACCGCCTAGCCGCAGTGAAGGATTAGTAGAACTGAAATTTTATTCGGTCTCTCAAAACTACTTAATTGATTGTTCTGCCAATCAATTTGTAGGAGCGAAACAAACGCCTCCACAGGCGGTGGCGAGGCCGATAATGTATATTATGTTTCATCGCCAACGAGCACACTCGCAAACGCCCACAGGGTCAGTGTTTTCAGTGCCGACCTTTTAGAGGTCTTAGGAGCGTTTTTTGTGATCGGGGGTGAGTAATCACAAGGTCTTAATTCTGGCGATCCATTTCAAGGGCATGGGTCAATCTCTCATTGACCCATCCGCGTCGCTCCAGGAGAGAAACTAGAGGTTGATTTAGACTCTTCTGCTCCATTTGGGCAATGAGAACCATGTCCTCCGACACAATGTCCAAAGCGATCAGTCTTCGCCCATCCGGATCAATGCATTGGGACGGTATGTCGATCATTTCTTGTCCAAGAAGAAGGCCTTCCAATTGGATGGGTGATAAAAATTGCTTGTCCTGCAGAACTTCCCCGAGCGGCATTCCCGAAACAATTTGCTCTTCAACCGCTTCCGAAAGTTGTTCCATAGAAATAAGTCCGGATGCTACACAAATCTGCCCTAGGCGCGGATGGGTGTAGTTCTCTGGACTGGATAATTCGCCACTACTGGTAGGGTCGCTCTTATACCCGACATCCTTAATCTGGGCAATGGCATCGGACATCTTTGCGAGAGCCTTTCTCGCCAAAACGCCGTTTTTATCATCATCTTTCAATTCGTCTAAAGACGCACTCATTCTGCTAAATGCAGCTTCCGCATCAGCGAGAGCAGCATTTTCATCCAAACCAAGAATTGCATAGGGACTAATGTCCAAGCCAATTTCCTCTGGAGGTTGCGTGTGCGGAACAACTTCAGAATACATTATCAACCTGTGAGAAGGTTTAGAGTTCTTGAACTCTTTGAGCCCTATTAAGACTCAAGACGAACCATCAAATACTTAACTCTTCAAGTTGTCGACAATACGACCTCTCGAAGTGTCGACTAGTATATAAGTTGGCAATTGCTATCGTCTTCTTTTCGACAACTCTCAAACGGTTTTCTCGAGCATACGTATTGCCGACTGTACGTCTTGTTGACTTGTTAATAATCCAAACTGTTCTAAATTCAAATGATCATTCTTATCTGAATTAGCAACCTTAAAAGCTAAACAAGCGACAAGCCGTTAAAGTACCAGATGTCACAGCCTGCCTTGTGACTTGGTGAAAATGGTGGCAAATGAAGTTCGGAAAGAAGACTTACACATATCTGGTGATTGGCATTCTGTGCCTTTCTTTCGCGCTTTCATATTTTCACAGACCACAGCCACCAATCCGCGAGCTCGTTAAAGCAAGCCAGGAATTGCCTGCAGGCATGAATCTTCCTCCGACCGGCTCTGCACCAATGGCCAGTCGCGTTGCCAATTCCTTTACGCTCGCGCTTGTTCTAGTAAAAAGCGAATTTTCCGAAAAGAATGCTACTGGCATTGAATATCTGAGAGTTTGGGCGCAGGAAAACTTTCAAAAAGACCCTTCTTTTTTGCGACCTGTCACTCTTAATGTGCCAGTGGAAGTGCATCACAGCATTATTGACTCGTTCTTTTTCAACATTTTTGCAGGTCCTGTATACGGATTACAGGCAAAAGTGATGGATTTGCTCTCACAACGTATCGATCAATTTCATCGCAGCCGAGCTTACTTGAGCTTCGCAAACGACTATTATGAAGCCTTCGGCATGGACCAGGAATCTGCGTCTCTCTTAGCCAGGTATCAATCAGAACGCGCGAAATCCGCAGTCAATGTCATTCTTTGTGCAGCATTTTGGCTGCTAGTGACACTAGGCGGCATTATATCTGTCCTCACGGCCCGACCGGGAACCCGCAAATCCAGAGGACAATGGCTGCTTTCTTATGGCTGGCTTCTTGTGGCTGCCTTGTATTTTGTAGTCGGCTGGATGGAGAATCTCGTCGCCGTAATGGCTTCTTCTGTCATTTGCGGCGCAATCGGATTGTATTTGTATAAGCCCTTCAAGATTCATATCACCGAGGAAAGTTCGATTAGCGTCAAACTAGTCACGCCAAGTCCGCAGTTCATAGCCATTGTGGCTTGGATTTCGGTTTCGCTAGTAGCTATTCGATTGATCACCTGGATTAAGACAGGGACGCTATTTGCACCGGATCCATTGACGCTGCTTGCTTCTAGTTGGTCCGGTGACTTTCTGCACGAACCGGCTCATGCGAAGAAGAACATCAAGAACTTCGTCGGATTTCTTTGGGTTCTCTACGGGCTCTGGACGGCTTATTACGTAAGCTACGACCCGAAAACATCGGCAGAAGTCGAACGCACACTCGACTCGCTTCAACCAATCAACAAATAATCGTTTACTTTCGGTGTTTCGCATCCCACTCTAACTGGAAGTTCCGCATGCGCGATGCGATAACCTCGGCATTGGTGAGACCGGTAGGATTGGCTGCGTTTCTGCTGGCTGCTTCCATGCCTTGACGTACTGCTGCGATCGCTCCATTGACGTAAGACTGAGCGAAGGAGCCCTTCGCAAAACCATTTAGAGTGGAATAGGCGGACAATAACTGAGCAAGGTCGCTCGCACTGGCTGTACCTGCAGCTATGTGGGCGATCGCTTCATAGCATTCTTTGTGCGCTGCAGCACAACGAGCATTTTGCTCTTCAGGAGGTATCTCCTGCGGTTTCAGTGCCTCGAAAAGCTTCTCCAACTGTCTAGGGTTATCCAGCTTAAACGCGTCCATGAGCGCACGCGAACGCAGATCATTCCCGTCAAAGCGGAGGTCTCCAAACAATTGCGAACCGTCACGGTTGTTCTGAGAAGGGTCGAATATCTGGCAGTCGCCGAAATGCTTCAAGCAGTCGCCTGAACTGTTCATAGCCAGAAATTGATTGTCGGTCGAAATCCTGTAGATATCGAGATTGGAGCCGTCAGTGACCAAGTCTGCATCGCCGGCTTGGTTTTCCTCAACGTCAGGATTCGCCTGCACGAAAGGTGCATCGACTTGATCTCTATTGGTGGGTTGACCTTGGCTGGCTGCCACGCAACAAACTCCAGAAAAGGGTCAGGTCGCCATCGGCACATTCGTGCCTACACAATCATAAAATGCAATTTTTTAGATCTCTAGTAATAAAACTAGTATCGCCAGAGGCAAGTTGGGTGTCAATTCGTATTTCTACGTACACGTTTTGAGAATCTTTCCAACAAACCCAGCTTGCTTTCGCCTCTCTAGCTTGATACGAGAAATTGCGCTTCAGCCAGCCAATTCAGACTTATCGGGCTAGAATGCCTTAAAATATCGCCTATGCCCTTGTGTCGGAACTGGTATACGAGACGCACTTAAAATGCGTTGCCCGTAAGGGATTGAGGGTTCGAGTCCCTCCGAGGGCAATCTTTCTACTTTTTAGCCACTGGAATGAACCATGAGAATTGGATTCGTTAGGGTTTTCGTGTCGGATTTCAAGAAATCTATCGAATTCTACACAAGAACTCTCGGCATGGAACTGGACTACACGGATGGCTGTTATTGGGCTCAGTTTAAGTCAGGCGATGACGTGAGTTTGGCGATCGAATCCTGTGAACCTGCACGCATGGAAGAAGGCTCAAAATTGGTGGGAAGGTTTGTCGGCGTAACCTTACTCGTGGAAGATATTTCCAAAACGTATACTCAACTTTGCGACAAGCAAGTCGAGTTCACCGGCCCTCCGGAAAAGCAGTCGTGGGGCGGAACTTTGGCTCACTTCAAAGATCCCAGCGGCAATGTTTTGACGATTATGGAATCAAAGTCCTAATCTTGATTGTCTTTGAATTGGGTCCAAGGAAGTGCAGTTGCGTTTCCTTCTTTGCACTTAATGCAAGAATCAGGGAGAAACACTTCAATCGGCACCTGTAGCGCTGCATAGAGTTTTTCCTCCCAGCGCTCTTCTGCAGAGATGACACCATTGCCGGTGCCCTTTGCAAACACGGCAGCAGCTACTGGCTTACCGCCCATTTGCTCTGCAAAGGCAGGCAGGCGCTCTCCAACACAACGTCCATGTTGGGCAACGGAATTGAAAACCAAGACGCGATCGCCGTTGTTGATGCTGCCTTCCACTAATTTTGAGCCAAACCAGCCGGTGGGAAGATACTCCCAAAATGCGGCCTTTTTCTTACGACGGGAAACGAGCTCTTTCACTATGCGCACCGCCGATGGTTGCGCAGGTGCAAACACAACTTCAAAACCGATGTGATTGTCGTCAATCCAGGTTTCTATGTCATCAACGATCCAGCTGACGTACTCTGCATTTTCAGTGATCGGTTCCAAAATGAACAAAGCATCCATGTGGTTGCCCACACGATTGCCGTCTGTCTCCGGGAATTGATAGTGCTCGCCGGTGACGTGCACGCCGGGCACGGCAATCAATTCATTAAGTTGATCCGCAGGAAATGTATCCGACGCGAATTGAATGCTTTTGGCTTTTGATTTGGTTTTCACAGCGGTTTTATTTGATTGTCGCATATTCTTTGCAGCCAACTTTTACTTTGTTTTCCAGTACGCCTATACCCGAGACTTCCATGGTGACGACATCACCGTCCTTCAACCAGCCGTACTTGGCCGGTGCTAACTCTTTACCCGTTTGCGGGTCGGTCTTCGCCATAAACTCCGCAATACAGCCATTTCCAACTGTTCCAGAACCCAAGACGTATCCTTCGTGAACGGCAATGTTTTGCTTGCCGAGCCAAGCTATCAGTCGTGGAAAGCTCCAGGCTTGCTTGTTTCCAGTTGTTGGATGAGTGTGGTAGAGCGTGTTGTAATTCGATTTTGCTCTTTCCTCACCATTTATTCTCAGGATCATTTCTGCATCCAGTACGCCATTATCATCCATCTTGACGTCTTTGGCGGGAACGAGTTTCGGTCCAAAACTCTTGCCTATAATGAATTTGCTGTTTGTGGGTCCGAGTCCATCCATGTCCTTCTTTTGAACATCGCGCGCTGACCAATCGTTACAGATCGTCAAGTAGCAATGGTCTCTAAAGAACTGAAGAGCTTCCTTCTCGTCGGCTATAAGCGCAGACTTTCCAACCACACAGCCAATCTCGAATTCATAATCCGGGGCTTTGACGAATTCTGGAATAGGCACAACTTCGCCGGGTCCAAACATTTTTTCCGGAACCAAATCGAGGCTGTAATAGGCTGCATGGTCGTACCAGCCCGGCCAAATCGAAGCTCCGCGCTTGTCTCTAATCTGCTTGACGTGCGTTTCGAAGCCCAGGAAATCGATAAAAAACCTTGGTTCGGGAATCTCTGTCCCGAATAGCTTGATTTTGGGCACGCTTCTTTCAAAGAGCATGTATGACACCCCACGTTCTCTCAAGAGGCAACGAGCACGAGCTTTCGCCCGCGCGAAGCGACTATTATGTCACGACTTAATGGTTTGATGACCTTTTTGTAGGTTGCTGTTATAAATGTCGGCTTAGAGCGCCACGAAGGAATTGGTCGACATGAAGCATACGGAAGCGTTTGAGAAACTCGTTGCGGACATTAAATCGCAAGTCCACGAAATCAGCCCGAAAGAAGTCTTGGAAAAACTCGACCGAAAGGACAAGTTTCACTTCGTCGATGTGAGAGAAGATCATGAGTGGCTCGAAGGACACGCGAAAGGAGCCTGTCATATCTCACGCGGCATCATCGAACGCGACATTGAAAAACTGATTCCGGAATACGATGCGCCAATAGTTTTGTATTGCGGAGGCGGTTATCGCTCTGCACTCGCCGCAGTGAATATTCAAAAGATGGGCTACACAAATGTTCTTTCCATGGCTGGTGGAATTCGAGAATGGAGAGAACAAAGTTTGCCTGAAGAAAAGCCTCCTGAAGGCGTTGCCGCTTACGTGTCACCGCACGTCAAATGAAAGCTTCCACAACACTTTTCCCTTCGCTAGTCTTTGCGTATGTCTGCAGTATTTCCGCTGTATATGCAAAGTCTCTTGAAGATATATTCAGCGAAATGCTCGCTCTGCGCACAACAGATCCGGCCGGATTTTGGGCCATGGTTTCCTGCATCGGTTTGTTGTTTGCTTTAGCCTTCGGATTGATGGCTCTGACCATGGGCTACTACGTCAAACACTGGACTAAGCGCAAATAGACGCAGTATTCGAGGTAGCCAAGCGTTGCCATTATCCGTGATACCACAGATAATGGCAAAGTCGGCTGTACATTCAAGAAATTACTAGAAAGAGTTTTACATGAGCAGCGAGCCGCTTAAAAGTTCAAACAGCAACCCGCTAGACCTGAGTGGTCTTGAAGATCTGCTTGAACGCGCGCAATTGGAAGTGGTCACTTCGGCACCAGATGTGGAGGCAGAGGTGATTTCTTCTAAGGAAACCGAAGAATCTCCCACGGAAGCAAAGTTGGTTTTGGATCTGCTCAATCACTTGATGCAAGTCAACGAGCTTGTTGTAGAAACCAACCGCCGTCTCAACATGGCGACTTCCAGACTGGGACAACTCGATGAAATGCTTACTGCCCAGAGTGTCTGGCTCGAACGTCTTCCGGCTCTCGAGGTAAAAGCAGCTCAGTTGGAAGATGTTCAACTTAAGCTGGAATTGGCTACTGCCGAAAACGAGTGGCTCAAGAAGAGCTGGATTAACAAGTTTCTCTCAGCGATCAAGGACAGAAACTAGCCAAAGTCCCAATTACTTACCTTTTGAGAGGTCTCGGTTAAGAGACCTCTTTTGTCTTTCGTGCCAAGATATTCTTTGGAAAGAGCTTATACGGTATGATCTCCCGCCTGGGGGAGACCATATGACGAAGAGACACACTCTTGTTGCCCTGGCTGTATCCGGCTCGTTTTTATTGACCGGCGCAGTTAACGGCAAGGTTTTGCGAGCAGAAATCAATCACAGCGACGTCGCGGACCCGGTCGAGGCTAAGCTTTTACCTGGACAGATATTCGATGTCGCTAATTTGCCGCCGGGTTCTACCGGTGACGCCAACAATTGGTACAAAATTCCTAAATGGCTGGCCGGCACCTGGCACAAAGACAGTCAGACCAATGCCTATCAATACAACTATGTGACCCGTCAAGAAGACAGCACTCCTCGCACAGTCATAGCGAAAGGCAATGGAATCTGGGGCACGCAGACGGATGCCCAAGGAGAAATCTGGGAATTCAATCCGGCTCCATATGTTGATACCGTTGATGGTGGCGCTGACACGATTGTCCAATTGATTCGATCAAGCGAACCGGTAGAAGCGACCACAGACAAATTTGTCAAAAACACTGTTGATACTCAGCTTCGAGTCGACAAAGCCACTGGGCGCATCAAGACAGTACAGACAGCAGAACAGATTTCGACCTACACAATTGATTCTCCAGGTGTTCTAAAACGAGAGACTTCATCAAAAGTTTTTGGACACGACGGCAAGCCGATCATGCTTGCTCGCTCGGTCGCCTACGAAAACAAAATTGCTGAGTATCAGCCCAGAGACACCCTCAACGGCAAGAATTTGAAGTTGATGTTTCAAGAATATCTGGAACAGAATAAGGCCATCGACTAACAGTGAGGTTACCCGTGAAGCTTCTCCAAGCAATCTCCTGCTCTCTAATCGCGGCGTTTGCTCTAGTACCGGTACTTCCTGAGTCGGGTCTAGGCAAAGTGGCCGCACTGTCTCCGACAGCAGATTCATTTCGTTTGCCGAGAAGCGTCACACCAGAGAGTTATGACCTCTTCATCGATCCTGATTTGGAGAAAGGAACATTCAAAGGCACAGAAAGCATCGTCATCAACGCTGCGCAAACAGTAAATAGAATCTATTTGAACTCGCAAGGTTTAGCGATTGAGAGTGCAGACCTGTTTTTCGCCGGCGAAGAGAAGTCGACCAAGCCCGCAACAACGGTAACCTTCGCAAAGAGCGAACAAGTTGTTACCTTTTTGCTGTCAAAACCCATTGAATCCGGCAAATACAAGCTCAACATAGCGTTTTCCGGACGCATGAACGACAAGCTCTGCGGCTTCTACAAAGTGAAGGCACGCGACAATGAAGGTCGCGCGATTACACTTGGCGCTACGCAGATGGAACCTACCGATGCTCGACGAATGTTTCCTTGCTTTGACGAGCCGGACTTCAAGGCTACATTCAAACTAAAGGTAACTGTCGATCAGGGAAATACTGCCATTTCAAACGGTGCTATTGCACGAGAGACAAAACAAAAAGGCTCGAGCAAAAGGTTAATCGAGTTTGCTCCCACGCCAAGAATGTCGACTTACCTTGTAGCACTTCTGGTTGGTCCTTTCTCTTCAACCCCACCCGTTGTTGCGAACTCAATCCCCATCCGAGTCTGGGCGGTTAAAGGCTCAGAAAAGCTCGGACTCTTTGCTCGCAACCAGGCGGCAAAAATGATGCCGTACTTTCTCAATTATTTTGCACAGCCGTATGCAGGCAATAAACTCGATCTGATTGCGATACCGGAGTTTGAAGCCGGCGCAATGGAGAATCTCGGGGCGATTACCTTCAGAGAAGAAACCCTCCTTGTGGATGAGAAGAACGCCTCTGTAGCGGCGCAAAAACGTGTTTCCGAAGTCGTAGCGCACGAGATGGCTCACCTATGGTTTGGTGATCTCGTCACCATGAAATGGTGGGATGACCTCTGGCTGAACGAAGCCTTCGCCACATGGATGGCGGAGAAGACTGTTGATTACGTGCGTCCTGACTGGCAAACATGGGAGTTCTTCACGCTGGACCGACTCGGCGCAATGGAAATCGACGAATTGATGTCGACTCGCTCGATTCACTCAGAAGTGAAAAATCCGCTCGAAGCGATCGAAATGTTTGATGGAATCACCTACAGCAAAGGTGCTTCCATTCTGCGTATGCTGGAAACATATTTGGGCGAAAAGGTGTTTCAAGCCGGTGTGCAAAACTACATGCGCGAACACAAATTTGGCAATGCAACTACCGGTGATCTTTGGAACTCGCTGCAGAACGCCTCGCAAAAACCTGTTGCAGACATCATGTATGCATGGGTTCACTCTCCTGGTTTTCCAGTAATTGATGCTCAGAGGAAGGAAAACGCGAATGCGATCAGGCTGGCGCAATCACGTTTCGTGACCGATCCCGCAGCAAGGTCGAAACCAGATGTCGCCAACGCTCTGTGGGCAATTCCGATTTCATGGCGTTTGTTGAATCCTGAGCAAACTACGGATTCGAAGCGAAGTTTTCTCCTCTCCTCGAAGAGTGCTCCAATGGTAGATTTGCCGAAAGAGCAAGTTCCACTTTTGAACTCTAAAGCAGCGGGCTATTACCGAGTCAACTACACAGAAGGTTGGCTGCGTGCGATTCTTGCAACCGGTCTCGATCGCCTTAGCGTGAGCGAAAAGATGACTTTGCTGTCTGATCAGTGGACATTGATGTTTGCCGGTTTGTCACCTGTTTCGAATTACTTTCAGCTTTTCAAAGAGTACGAAGCACAAAACGATCCGCAGCTCATCGAAATGAGAGTTGAGTGCCTGGATCGGCTATATGGACTGCTAGACGCAAAACATCTGCCCACCTTCGAAAAATTCGTTAGGCATCATTTAGGCGCAACAGCAGTGAAGTTTGGTTGGTCCTCAAAGCCCAATGAAAGCGATTTGGTTCGTTCTGCTCGAGGCGATGTGCTTCTGGCGATGGGTACCATTGGACAGGACCAGGCGACAATCTCCGAAGCTCGAAAACAGTTCAACATTTACTTGGCCGATCCTAGGAAGGTTGAACCAGATCTGCTTGATCCAATCTTCAAAATAGTTGCATTCAATGGCGACGAAAAGGTCTATCAAAAGTTGGACAATCTCTGGAGGACGGCAAAAACACCGGAAGATCGCGTTCGCAGTATGATGTCACTTCCGTATTTTAGGAAGGCAGAACTTATAGATCGCACTTTGAAGTTCAGTCTTGGAAATGAAATCCGCCTGCAAGATTCTCCAAAGCTGCTCGGGAATATCCTCATCACACCTCACGGAAAACAGCCCGGCTTCAAGTTCATCAAAGAGAACTTTGCGGCAATCAAGAAACGGCTACCAACACCGGCTGTACCGCATGTGGTGAGCTCATTAGAATCGATGTCTACAACGCAAGAAGAAAAAGACTTCATTCAGTTCCTCGCCGCCAACCCAATTCCCGCAGGACGCAAACGAATTCAACAAGCTCTGGAAACAGTGCACAACCGCGTTAATTTCCGAAACCGATCTCTCGCCGAACTAGACAAACTTCTGTTAGATATGCAGTAGGCGAGCAAGTTATGGACTTTAGAATTGAGACACCTCAAGCAGGTTTGACGCTTTCGCAACTTCTGATAAACGTTTACCGAGCTACGCTTGCGAATTCAATTGGTTTGTTTCGAAAGTTTTTTCTACCAGCCTTTCTGTGGTGCTTTGGATTCGGACTGGCGTTTACGGCTGCATACTATGGCTACATTGGCAAAACAAAAGGTTTTCAGACTATTTGGTATCTACCTATCATTAGTATCCTAGGCCTTGTTATTCAATTTCTAGCTAATTGCAAACTTTCGCAGCTCAGTTATGCAGTATCGAAGAATGTGTTGTGCACAGAATCTTCTGAGAGTGAGTGTATTCACGAATCAGAGATCAAACGAACAACCATTCTGAAACTCTCAAGTTTCGTATTGTTTTCAGAACTTGCAATCTCCGGCTGGATAGTGCTGGCACAGTTTCTAAACAACATGTATTACGATCCTGACGGACCAACGTGGACCCGTATGAATGTTGCAATCGCTACGATGCAGTTCGGTTACTACTTTCTCTGGTTTCCTCATATGGCTTTGTATGTGCTCAATGCTTATCTGTTAGCTTCGGCAACCCAGCAGGAATTGGATTTAGGCGATGCAGTTGATCACTTCTTGGGGTCACATCTTCCATCATTTCTCTACTTTTCGACCTATGTTTTCACAGCCACACTCACTATTCTTCTTTTTGTGGTTCCGATTTTAGTAGGAAAACTCATAGACATGGTTGTGCCGTGGAGCCACATGAGAGAACTCTACCAAGGTGCGCTCATGATTGTCCTGGATGCGCCGATAGCCACTTTCTTTTTCGCACTATTGTCCGTCGGTGGCGCTTATCTTAGTAAACAAAGAGTGTTACAGTCGCAGTCCAAAAACTAAGGCAGAATGGTCACCTATCATTTGGATCTCGGCTGGGCAAGCCGAGTTTCGCTCGGGCGTCGATAACTTGCTTTTTTAGACTCAAAATCTGCGCGTCGAGTTGTTCGTCCTGAATGACTGGACCTTCTGTTAGTTTCGCTAATTCGTCTTCAGCTTGCTTCAAGTAAACCATCGCATTATTAGTATGTTCTTCGACCTTGTGCTGGACAAGAAACCATCTGACAGTGCTGGTTACCAGCGCTGCAACACAGACTCCAGCGAGTATCCAGCTTGTTTGCTTTTCGTTCTCGGGAATGACTAAGCGCAAACAAAAAAAGACTGCAAAAATGCTGAAAATTACAGCTGGGAGAACAGTGATTAGCCAGCGTGTTCTATTTTCACGCCAGAGCTCCCGCGCCGGTTCAGTAAGCCTAGGAACAACGCCCTTCTGCTCACCTGCTTCCCATAAAGGCATAACCGCTTGTATTAAGAACGCGCTCATAGAGGCAATAATGTAGTCGTCAGGGCGAAAATTGAACGTCATAGTTTTGCATTGTATGTGATTGGATCTTTCTTTCCCTAAAAAAAAGGCGGCAACCTGCCGCCTTAAGCAAACTAATTTCAGCCACCGCCGCCGCCTCCACCGCCGCCGCCCCAACTGCGACCTCCGGTGGACAAACGAGCAAACAAATTTCCTTGTCCGGCATAGGTTCGGCTAGCTGCGTATCTCTCAACCTGGCTGTAGCCGACCGCTGCTAAATACTTGAGTTGAGGATCTTTAGAGAAACTCGAAACGACTTGATAGTGCTGCGCCGCCTGAGCCAACTGGTTCATGTTATGAAAGCAGTACGCGATGTAATAGTGTGTTTTATCGCGGCAATATCCGTTGCGATCTAGCCGCTCAAAAATTTCGTATGCATCCTTATATTTCTTGTCGTAGACCAGTCTAACTGCCTGGTAGAACTCTGGCGGATAGGCAGCAGCTTTCTTGGATGCTTTTGCCTTACCTTTCTTACCTTTTGCCTCAGCATCATGTCCGACAGGTAGAAACGCCTGACTTGTAAACACCACAAGCAGAATAAAAACATAGAGAAGCGAACGGTTGGCTTTCAAAATTTCCACCTCGGTAGTCTTAAGGTGTTCTTTCAGGTTGATTGCCTGGGCAGCAACCTGCCGCCCAAAGAGAACTACCGTCAGCCACGTGGGCCGCAATCGGCGGCACCACCTCCCGACCCACTCCAGGGCCCTGCGGCGTTACTTGCACCCGTAGACATGCGAGCGAAGAGATTTCCCTGCCCGGAATAGGTACGATTTTTGGCGTATTTTGCAACCTGTCCATAACCAACGGCAGCTAGATACTTAAGCTGTTGATCTTTGGAAAAGTTGTATACGACTTGATAGTGCTGTGCAGCCTCTTGCAGCTGGTTCATATTGTGCTTGCAGAGCCCCATGTAGTAATGGGTCTTGTCGCGACAAAAGCCGTTTCGGTCCAGCCGATCAAATATCTCGAACGCCTCTTTGTACTTCTTGTCGTAAACCAGCATCTTCACTGCATCATTAAATTCAGGCGGATAAGGAGGCAACGGCTTCGCAGCTTTTGCTTTTCCCTTTTTAGCTTTTGCTTCAGCTTCCATGGGCGAAACCAGCTGACCGACGAGAATAAGGGTCAGGAGTCCGGCAACAACGGATGTCTGTTTTAGGTTCACTTTTGGGGTGGCTCTAAGCTATATTTACCATCTAAGCATATTGCCGCAATTGGCGACTTTTGCCAACCTCTTTCTTTTATTAATTAGGGCTACAAGGCAGCTCCTATTCCAAAATGCTGAAGAGTTCCAAGCAGAGGCTGTTCCAGCTCATGAACTGCGGCGCGAACAAAGGTTCACCAGTGTCAGCATGGTAGTTCTCGAAAAGTGTGCCCTTAGACTCCAGACCGGACGCTAGAGTGTTAACTACACGCTCCGCAATTTTCTGGGCTTCTGCGTTGAGTTTTTCGCGTAAGAGCGCCCGAACAATCAGCCCATTTGGCAAAACCCACATCGGTCCTTGCCAGTTAGAGCAAATGACACGCCCGTATAGCCCCCGTTTCGCTTGATTGTATAGCGGCTCGGAAGCCGCTACGCTCGCGATTCCTGCACTTCTGAGGAAGTGCTCGCCGGACATAATGTTCTTTTCAATTACAGCCTGCGTGCGAGCTTTGTTCGTCGTACCCATAATCACCGGACAAAGTCCTGTCCATGCTCGCAGCCGGCAATGCTGCTTGGTTTTTGGGTCGTAGTTGTAATAGATGGAGTCTTCTGGCGACCAAAGCATCTCGTCGATCTTCGCTGCAAGTGTGGTCGCCTTCGCGTCATAATCTGCGGCCATCCTTTCGTTGCCGCCCAGTTTTGCCAGTTTGTTCATCGCTCGAAACTCGGCTACTAGATATGCGTTGATGTCTGCTGCAAGCAGGCGGCCATCTGGAAAGTTCGCGATGTCTTCATTCTCGCCTTTTGCTGCCTCAAGTGGATAAAGAAGGGCAAGATTGTCATCAACGCCGCTTTCCAGCACGTTTCTCCAGAAGTACAATCCACTCTCGTGCTTGCGTTTTGCGTCGAAATACTTTAGATAGCAGTCCAACCCTTCCAAGTGCCGACTCTCTATCAATGCGGGTTTCGAGCTCTGTTCAGCGGCAAAAAGAAGCGTTTGTGCAAGAAAAGGTTTGCACTGATCGCCGTTGTCCCATATGCGGCTTGGTGAAACCGTCCGGGGAACGTGTCCATCGCCTTCCTGCAAACCGAGAAAATTCTCAACCACGTCCTGAGCTAGACCATCTATGCCAGCTTTGATAGATGCCTGCGAAAAAAAACAAGCATCCCAATCATACATCTGCAGATAATGCCCGGTCAGCGAACGATCTGAAACATCGCTGGCATCATCAGCTCCAGCGACAACATCATAAGACGGTGTGACAAAAAGATGTTTGAGCATGCCTTTCGGCTCATGAATGCAGCTTTTTGCCTTCTCCAGGAAAAAGCCCTTCAACTTTTTTGCTTGCGCTGTGGTCGAAGCCGTAGGCATTTGATTCTCCTCTCCCAATTGTTAGCCGGTGCTTTGTAATCCTGAAGCGACGCCATTGATGCTCATGAGCACGTAGTCCAGCAGTTCTTGTCTCGCAGAAGCATCTCCCTCAGCACTGATTCCACGGACTTTCTTCAAGAATTGAACCTGTAGATAGCTGACTGGATCTACATATGGATTACGCAACTCGATCGACTTTCTTAGATAGAGCGTATTGTCCAGAAGTTCCGACTGTTGCGAAATTGAAAGAATGGCGTCGCGGGTCCATTGAAACTCTTCCTCGATTCGGCTGAAGTATTCATCTTTGAGCTTCTTGGATTGGACCAGATTGTCAGAGTAGTAGCGTGCGATTTCGAGATCGGCAACGGCAAGAGCGGTCTCAATCTTCTTCACCAAACCGTTGAAAAACGGCCAATCCGAATACATTGCGCGCATGGTTTGCAAAGCCGTCGAATCACCCTGCGTCACTTGCTGAAATGCGGAGCCGAATCCGTACCAACCGGGCAACATAAATCGGCTTTGAGTCCAGGCGAACACCCATGGGATGGCGCGCAAATCGTCAATCGACTGACTACCGGATTTGCGCCTGGCTGGACGCGAACCCATCCTCAATTCACCGATCTCAGGCAACGGGGTGGTCTGATTGAAGAATTCGATAAAGTTCTTGGAGCCGTAAACCAGGTCTCTATAAACTGTAAATGACTTAGCGGAAAGCGACTCCAAAAGCGGCGTGCGTTCCTTGTACACAAGTTCGGACTTTTCATCGAAGCTGCCGAGACTTGCTTCGATGACTGCTGCAGCAAGTCTGTCAAAATTACGGACGGCGATGTCATTCATTGCGTACTTCGCTGCAATGACTTCCCCTTGCTCTGTAATTTTGATGCGATGATCGACGGTACCCTCCGGCTGAGCAAGAATGGCTCTGTGCGTGGGTCCGCCACCACGTCCAATGGTACCGCCGCGACCATGGAAAAGGCGCAATTGGATTCCTTCTTTGCGCCCGAATTGAACAAGTGCTCTTTGAGCTTTGTACAACTCCCAGTTTGCAGCAGTTATGCCGCCGTTTTTTCCAGAGTCACTATAGCCAATCATCACTTCTTGCAAGTTAGCTCTGTGCTTGATGTAGTTCTTGTAAGCACCCACCTGCAACAAGGCTTCGAAAAGTTTCGGCGCATTCTGCAAATCTTCAATCGTTTCAAAAAGCGGTACGACGCTGATTGTCCGGTTGCTCTTCTGTGTGCTATACAAACCGGCTTCTTTGGCGAAAAGGAGAATGGCGAGCAGATCGCTCTTGCTCTGGGTCATGCTAACGATGTACGTATCAATGGCAGGTATGCCGAATTTGTCTTGCAGAGAAACCATCGTTCGAAAAACTTCGATCGTTTGATTCGTCGGCTCCGAGAATTGAGGATGCGCGGGAATGAGCGGGCGCGGATTCTCAATTTCTTTAGCCAGGAAAGAAACCTTTTCGTCCTCACCTAGTGCCCGATAACCACCTTCAATCAGTTTCAGCGTTTTGGTGATTTCATCAAGGGCGTCCAAATGGCGCTCACTATGCTGCCGTACGTCGAGTTTTGCCAGATGAAATCCGAAGATATCGACGGCATAAAGCATTTTTCGCAAGCTAGTCAAACTGGCGATACAACCGTGCGATTCCAGCTCACTGTATATCATTTCCAGCTCCCGACGAAACTCGAGGTGGTGCTGATATGAGCCGGGTTGATCAGGGGAGTTTAGCGCGCGACGCAATTTTTCCTGCATGAAGAGCAGCTTTTGCCGCACTTCTTCAAGACGATAGCGGTCGCGATAACGCTCGTCTAATTCAGGAAACAAAATACGATCCTGCTCAAGCGAAGAATAAAACTCTTCACTCATTTTCAACCAGTTGTGCGAATGACTTAAGTCATTGAAGAGAATTTCCATCTCTTTCATGTAGTGCTTCAGAACAAGCGAACGCTGGTAATTAAGAGTGTTCACCGTGACTTCCGGTGTGACAAACGGATTGCCGTCCCGGTCGCCACCAATCCACGAACCGAACGTAATGAAACGGCGAGGCTGAATGTGATTCCATTTACTCTCACCACTGAGCTTATCCAGCTCAGACACCAGATCATGATGAACATCCAGAATCGCTCTAATGACGACGTTCTCGAAGTGGTAGAGCCCATAGCGAACTTCATCCATAACTTGCGGCTTGAAATAGATGACGTGATCCGTCATCCAGAGCGATTCGATCACCTTAAGCAGATCATCGGTTACCGCTTTGGTTTCTCGCCTGGATAGAGGTGGATGATCTCGTCGTTTCAACAAACGAGCGAGTTCAAGCTGTTTTATAAGAACAGTACGCCTTGTAATTTCAGTTGGATGCGCGGTAAAAACCACCTGCACATCAAGCTGCGAAATTACTTTACGCAGCCGGCTTTTGCCATCTTGGTTGTTTTCCATTCTGTCAAACACGCTCGTCAGCGAATCCGGCTCCGGACGGTCGTTTGTCTCATGCTCACGCTGGGTACGGCGCCTAACGCGATGGTTTTGTTCGGCAATATTAATCAGGTCAAAGTAGGTGAGAAACGCTTTGATTACTTTGCCTGCAGTTTCTGCGTCGAGACTTTCCACCAAATCGGACAACTCTTTCTTGAGTTCGGCAGTAGGAGTGTTGTGGATGGATTTGGAAAGTAGCCTAAAACGCTCGACTACATCGAAAAGCGCGTCGCCTTCGAATCGCCTGATGGTGTCGCCGAGCAAGCTGCCCAACAGGCGAACGTCTTCGCGCAACGGCCGATCACGGTCGTCGGTTATTGCTTTGCTTGCGCTTGATGAGCTCATCGCTCTCCGTTCAGACAGTTATCCCAGTCAGAGGCAAAATCGAGAATCTTTTCTTTCAAGCTCTTCAACACGTTGGAGCGCTTCATCGCGTAATTGATCTCCTTCATGTTGTCACCCTTCATGGCGGCGATACCGACTTGTTCGAGAAAAGCCAGTTCCTTGTCTACATCGCCGACAATCTGCATACATAGTGCGGCTACGTTATGACTGTTCTGACGAAATTGCTCGGGAATACCAGGTTTTCCAAGGGTCCGCGCAGGTGCAGCAGCATGCGCACCGCCTCCGCGACGCATCTCCAGAAAATCCGCTTCTGATAGAAGCCACTTACTTTCGTCGGCATCGTATGAGCGATCGGGATCAGTCTGTTCTTCAGCATGAACTGCGATCTGGAATACTTCAGTATCTGTCGCTTCCTTGCGCGCAACTTTTATTACTTGTCCGAAAATGCGTTTCGCCAATTGCCCTAGGTTGGCACTGGATAGACCGCGTCCGAGAAGACTTCTGCTTGTACGCCCATCTTCGGTCGCTTCGATGATCTCCATATACGGTTTGCGATTTGGATCGCCTGGTCGAAAACCGATGAGAATGTCGGTGGGCACAATGAAGACCAATATTTTGCCCATATATGCTTGAACAACAACTGCCCATTCACGGGTCGACACGTGACCCTGAAAGTATTTGACGTTGTGAGAGAAACGGCTGAAATCTTTGAATTCGAACTCACCTTTCGGACGCTCGCAGTGTACTTTCAATGATTCGTGAATGGGATTCTTGTTGAACTCAGCGACATAACGGCTCAAATAGTCGAAGAGCAGATCAACATACGCGCTGGTGTTGAGGTTTTCCGCCTCCGGCGCTGCCTGCAAATGCAAGGTCTGGTCCGCTTGCAAAGCGCTTGAATCAAGAACCGAGAGCCATTGGCGAGTTTCTTCACTGGCATTGCGATCTTTGACGTTGCCCAAGATCATGTTCCTAAGGTCGCTTTCGCTCGTATCTGTCATCTCTTAGTTGTTCTCCGCGCACGACGATGGTGAATTATATCTCATCACTTGTTTTACTTTTTCCCTTCCCATTCGAGCAGAAATCTTTCTACAAAGTCTTCTACATACTTGTGCCGTTCTTCTGCTAGGGCGCGAGCGGCATCAGTGTTCAGGCGTTCTCGAAGCAGCAGGATCTTCTCGTAAAAGTGGTTCAAGGTTGTACCCTTGGCGTTCTTGTATTGCTCAAATGTCTGATGCATAACCGGTGGTTGTTCGGGATCGTACATCTGACGCTCGAACCGACCTCCATAAGCAAATGTGCGCGCAATACCAATGGCGCCCAAAGCATCCAATCTGTCGGCATCCTGAACAACTTTGCCTTCAATTGACTGAGGAGTAGTTTTAACTCCCGCCCCTTTGTACGAGACTTCTTTGATGATGTCCGTGACCTTTTCAATAGTTTCCGCCGGCTCACCAATTGACTGCAGCCACTCTGAAGCTACGCGCGGTCCGGCATTCAAGTCGCCGCCGTGAAATTTCCAGTCGGCAATATCGTGCAAGAGCGCCGCCAGTTCGGACACATAGACATCTGCTCCTTCCTCTTCAGCCAGGCGCACTGCCAGAGCCCTCACGCGCATAATGTGAAAGTAATCGTGTCCGGTAGAGTCGTCACCAAGCTTTTCTTTCACCAACTGGACCGTCTTTTCCACTGTCAGCTTCTGCTCATCCGTGAGCTGAGTGGCACTTTTGTCGATTTTCGAGGCAGACACCAGCTTCTCCTTTTGCGTGTTTGTGACTTACTTTTGAACCGTTGAACCGCTTTGAGATCATTGCTCTCGTGTAAGCTGGAGGATCTCTTTCGTGTGTCGAGGATAAGACTCCAAGAGAATTTTCCTATGTCCGTGTTCGTAATCTGAAAAGTCAAAGGCGGGGGCAACAGTACAACCAAGCAAAGCAAAACTGCCTCCATCTGCAAGTTTGGCGCCCTGCCAGCAGCCTGCATGCACTACTACCTGCGGTGCCGAATTGTCGCCTAATGCAGAACTCA
>DTSE01000526.1 GCA_012965515.1 Candidatus Melainabacteria bacterium
AATGCAGAATGCTATGAAGGCAAATAATAGAGCGGCGACGATCGGCAATTACTTCACAGACTTGCGTTTATCACTAACAGACCAACTAACCCTCAAGATATCACTGCCCGAAGAAGTCGGCAGGCTTTGCGCAGGGGGCAATGGGCACGGTGAAAACGCCCAGCAGAAGCGGGTTTCACTGACAGATCACTGCTGCTGCGCCTAAAACCCACTCATACCGCCATTTGGGTGCCGATAATAGTTAATGTGCACAATTGATAAATATAGTTTCCATTTGCAACGGACCTCCTGAACATATGACGGGCAGCCACTTCTATACCGCTTGACATCCATTGCGGATAGACTACGGATATTTGCGCGGTTGGATTCCGATTTTTCCGTGCTAAACTCGTGACAAGTTAGGGCGGCTGACATATGTTTTGGTTGCCCAGAAAACATTTGGCTCCATAGTTAAGTCCCTTTGTCGCAACAGGAAAGTATATGACCTTTCCAAATCAACCATCGTTCAAATCGACGATTGAAGAACTGAGAGACGCAGTCAATCGCTCTCAAGGCGCTGACCACGAGTCCGCGAAGCTAATCTCCCAAATTGAATCAATTCTGGAAGAGATTGAAAGCAAAATGCGGCCCGGCGCTCAGGTAACTGGCGTGCAAATGCAACAAGCACTTGCCCAAGAAAATTTCGTCAGTCCCGCAGTTCTGACACCGGCACCAATCGTCGCCGGCTAACCCCTTGTTCTAATTAGCTAGACGCTCCCTGATAGCCGCTGCTCAAGCGCTTCAGCATCTCAGCAATGTCTTTTGCCGCATTGGGTTTTCCCATTTGTGCAGCCGCTTCTTTCATCGTCTTCAGTTTTTCACGATCGAATAACAGCGACTTTACTGTCGTGGCCAGTAGACCTGGATTCAAATCCTTTTGCAAAATCACTGTTGCTGCACCCTTAGCCTCTAGCGCACGTGCATTATGTTCTTGATGATTCTGCGCCGCAAAAGGATATGGAATGAATATAGAGGGAGTGGCGGTAACGCAAAGCTCGCTGATTGTCATTGCTCCCGCGCGCGAGATGGCCAGATCACTCAAAGCGTACGCGACGGAGAGATCGTCGAAATAAGCGCGATAGCAGTATCTCGCGCTAGTCATAATTTCGTGTGGAAGTTGATCTTTGTAGTCTACAAAATTCTTCTCGCCGACCTGGTGAACTACCTGCATCTTGTTCGTGTCGGAAAACAATGCCGGCAGCATGGAAAAAACGGCATCGTTGATAGCTTGCGCGCCTTGCGAACCTCCGGTGACAATCAACGTCGGCAAATGACTGACCAAACCCAGTTGCCGTGCGGCTTTCTCCCTATCAATCAGATTGACAAAACCTTTGCGCACCGGATTACCGTTGAACACAGTCTCGCCAACTTTGCTGACCAATCTTTCTTTGGCCGCTTCCATCCCGCATGAAACAACGGAAGCATTCTTGGCATAAAGGCGATTGACCAGCCCAGGATGCGCATCCGGCTCATGCACTGCGTATGGAATGTTGGAAGTCGCAGCGCAAGTCAGTGGCGGAGCTGAAGCATACCCGCCAGTGCCTAAGACCGCAGTGGGTTTGAAACGTTTGAAAAGCGCGGCACATTGTCCAATCGCTTGAGTCATCTGAATTGGCCAGGTCAAAAGCTTGGGAGAGATACTGCGCGGCAAGCCGGAAACCTGAAACCCAACAAAATCAAGGCCGCGTTCTTTCGCGAGGCGTTCTTCGAGGTGACCTTTTGCACCTATATAAAGGATGGCCTTTACGTCCGGATCGTCTTTCAATTCGTCGGCAACAGCCAACGCCGGATACACATGGCCGCCGGTGCCACCACCTGTGAGAATTAGCCTGTGCTCGCCCCCGCTCATGGACGCGCCAATTGTCTCGCTGGTTTCGGGTCAGCATCTTCGTATTCTTCGTCTTCAGACATCTGGCCGCTATCGCGCGAAACAGAAAGAAGAACACCAACCATCGCCAGAGTAATTACAAGTGACGTGCCACCGTAGCTGATGAACGGCAGTGTAATACCTGTTACTGGCACGATGCCGGTCGTAACCATGATATTGACCAGCGCCTGAAGCACAATCGAGCTGGTGATGCCGATTGCCAGGAAACGACCGAAGAGAGTGCGAGAGCGCAATGCGGTTCGGAAGCCGAAATAGCCGAAAAGTATATAGAGAGAAATCAAAACGCAGCAGGGAATGAAACCGAACTCCTCTGCAATAACAGCGAAGATAAAGTCGGCATGCTGAACAGGCAGGTAGAACAGCTTCTGCATAGAGCGTCCGAAGCCGACGCCGAAAAGACCGCCCGAGCCGATTGCAAGCTGAGCTTGAATGGAGTTCCATCCTTCCTTCTGCGGATACTTATAGGGATCCAACCAGCTCATGATGCGCGCCATCTGGTAAGGCGTTTTCTGAACGTGGTGCCACATATATCCGAAAGCACCACCACCAGCAAGAAGAATGAGCAACGGGTTGAGACCGCTGGCGAACAAGAGTGCCACCAGACTGCCCGAGATCATCATTGCTGTTCCAAGGTCAGGCTGTTTTACAACAATTGTCGCCATCAAAAGAATGAGCGCGATGCGCACGAGAACTTGTCTGTGCCACCAGAAGTGCTTTGAAAGACCGGCGGAAATAAGCAAAATGGATGCGATTTTGCACATTTCGGAAGGCTGGAACTGCAATGGACCAATCTGCAACCAGCGAGTGGAGCCCATTGTCGTAACAGAAATTCCGGGAACGAGTGTCAGGCAGAGCAGACCAAACGCGCCTAACGCCACAGGCCATGCCCATTTCTTCAGGCGGCGGTAGTCGTAGCGGCTGATCGTGAACATGGCGAAAAGACCAAGCACGCAGCAAATCGCCTGACGGCGTAAATAGTAAGTAGCGTCCTGAAAGTTCGAAAGCGCTTCCGGGGCTGATGCGCTAAAGACCGCCATCAGTCCGAATCCGCACAGGGAGCAGACGAGAGTTATGAGAGCTTTATCGGGGAGTCCACGAAACTCTGGGCCCTCGTTCGAAGGGGGAGCCACTTTCAGATTGCGACCACCACTACCCTTGGACTGACGGCGCCATCTCGAGTCTTGTGCGGACAATATCTTTGAAGACACGGCCTCTGTTCTCAAAATCCTTGAACATGTCGAAACTGGCACAAGCCGGCGAAAGAACAACGGGTCCCAGTTTCAGTTTCCCACCCAGGTCGACAGCCTCTTCGAGGTTTGCGACCAAATGAACGTCGTTAAATCCTCCCTCCCTTAACGCTTTCTCAAATCTCTCCTTGGCTTCACCTAAGAGGATAACAGCTGCCACATGGTTTCTAACAGCATCAACAAATTCATCAAGCGAAGTCGATTTGTCTCGACCTCCGGCAATAAGCACGATTTTCTTGTCAGGGAAGGACTGTATCGCCTTTATAGCGGACTCAGGATTGGTCGCCTTAGAATCGTTGTAATAAGGGACGTTATCGATCGTCGAGACATATTCGAGCCGATGCTCCAAACCCTTGAACTCTTTAATGTAGTTCTCTATCTCCTGCGGCTGCACATCGAGAATGGCACAGCATGAAATTGCTGCCAGAGCATTCTCAACATTGTGTTGGCCTAATATTTGCAATTCGTTGACTGCACAGACAATGCGGTTGCGTGCTCGAATTCGATAGGCAAGAAAGCCGTTTGAAACATACGCCGCCTGGACCATGTTGTCCAAGTTCATTTGCGAGCTGAACGGGAAGATTTCCGAACGCGTTATTTGCTGGCTGACCACGGGATCGTCCATGCTGAGGACGGCATAATCACTGTGCTGTTGATTTGCGAAAAGCTTTTGCTTTGCGCGTTTATAGTTTTCCAGCCCCTGATGCCAGTCAACGTGATCGGGTGTGAAATTAAGCCAGACGCCAATCTTAGGCGCGAAGTTGGTTGTGTAATCCAATTGGTAAGAAGATACTTCCACGACCAGGTAGTCGGGTTTTCTGTCCAACTGGCTCAGGATGGGAACTCCGATATTGCCGCAAGCAGGTGCAACGCGCCCCGTCTTTTCGAGCATGAAACTCAAAAGCGCACAGGTTGTGGATTTTCCATTGGTTCCAGTAATGGCAATTATGGGAGCCTTAGTCTCGCGCCAAGCTAATTCGACGTCGGAAATTACTTCTTTGCCCAACGAGCGAGCCTTTTGAATAACCGCACTATGAGGGGCTATGCCAGGAGAGGTGAGGACGAAAGAGCCGAATTCGACGGCTTCGTCGCTGTGTCCACCCAACTCGACTTTACATCCGAGCTTTTCTACTTCGGCAGCCTGAGCCTGTCTATCAGCATCAGCAGCGGCCGAATCAGAGACGAACACTTTCGCACCTCTTGCCGAAAGGTATTGCGCTGCCGCAATGCCACTTCTGCCGAGGCCGAGTATGGTTACTTTCTTGTCTTTCCAATCAGTCACGTCGCAATTATATCGGCAAATGACCTGCGGGGGCGCATTGTATGCGCCCAAAAGAAAAAAAGGGGCGCATGCAATGCGCCCCTACAATTTCTTTTTTAGAACCTTCTCTTTGTTCCGGCTCTCGTGTCTTTGCCCTTCTGTTCGAGCTTGTATGCCCTCTCTTCGAGCGAAGCAATCTTTTTATTGAGCTTCTCGAGTTCCTTGGGTGGAATGGTCGGATCTAAAGCCATATACGCTTTATATTGCGTAGATGCTTGTCTGAGATCTTCCGGAATCGGCGGCTTAAGCTGCTCCAGACAAATCGCATAACCGAGGTGCGTGTCCGCTACTTTCGGGTTTTCATAGATAGCGATTTTGTATTTGTCGATGGCAGAGTTGAGCTGCTTCTTGCGAGCCAGATCGTCAGCCAAGGTCAGATCTTGCCTGGCTTGGTCCTTCGCCTTGTTGACCAAGTCGATACCACGCTTGGCACGCTCTTCCGAACCCGGGAAAGCAGCAGCCTTTTTGTAAGCGGCTTCAGCGTTCGGGATATCTTTGATCATCAAAGCAAGGTCGGCGACCGCAAACGTTTGCTTGGCGTCAGTGCAATTGGAAAGAACGATGTTCATCTGTTCATCGGATTCTTTGTACTTGTTCTGAGCCAGGCAAGCTTCAGCATAAGCGATACGCTCGCCGTTGTTTGTCGGGGTGCCGATTGCTTTAAGATCGACAGCTTCGCCGGAAAGCGAACGAAGTTTTGCTTCTGCCAGGCGCAATTCCATGTCGTTGGGGTTCAAGCGAACCGCCTGTTCCAACATACGTTTTGCAGACTCGTACTCGTTGCTCACAAAGAACGCACCAGTCGCTTCTTTGTTCGCCTTCAGATAATAGGCGCGCGTGATGCCTTTGGCGGCAGCAGCGTTTTGCGGATTGGCGTCCATGCAAGCGCGATATTCTTTGATGGCATCGTCGAGTTTTTCGAGTTTCAAACTCTGATCGGCAACGCGCAATCTCAGGTCCATGTTGTTAGGCATCATTTCGAGACCGGAGCGCAACTCGGCAATCGAGTGCTCAAGGTCGCCGCGAGTTTCGCGAATATCGGCAATGCCCAGATATGCTTCCGGATTTTCAGGCTTGATGCGGATGCATTCTTGATACTGCTGCACGCCGGCTACGGTATTGCCTTGCGCGGCATAGACTTTTGCCATCGAAAGGTGAACCGGTGCGCTGTTGCGATACTGATACAAGGAGGTGTTCAGCTCTTTGAGAGCTTCATCAAGTAGCCCCTGGCGTCTGTATGCTTCACCCAACCCGTAGTGGGCAGTCGAGTTGCCGGAGTTGTTGGCGATTGCTTCCTTAAACGACTGAATCGCGCCGGTCACGTCATCCTTTTGCAATTGCGCTACGCCCAAACCGGAATATGCTTCCGAGTATTTCGGGTCGATGCGGGTGGCATCTTGAAACTCAGTAATTGCTTCATCGGTGCGACCTTGTTCTTTCAAGATCATACCGAGCGTGTAGTGAGCTTCCGGCATGCCCGGGTCGATCGCCAAGCCTTGTCTCACTTCTGCTTCAGCATTTTTGAGTGATGCTTCTTTGTTCTTGATCACGGTTTGCGAGGAAGAGGCCAGGCGATTGAACATCACCATCGCTTTTCCAGCATGAGCCATGGCGTTGTGCGGATCCATGGTCAGTGCTTTGTTGAACTGTTCGTCCGCGGCGTCCAGTTTGAACTGTTTCGCCAGAGCCATACCAAAGCCGATAGTGGCAGGTACAGACTTCGGGTTTTTCGCCTGAACAGCGTGATAGAGATCTGCAGCATCGCTGAATTTGCCGTTGAGCATCAGCTCGTCCGCCATCACTACTTCGCGCTCGATTTTGATCTTGATCAGCTTTTTCTCTTTTGCTTGAGCGGGCTCAAGC
>DTSE01000527.1 GCA_012965515.1 Candidatus Melainabacteria bacterium
GACCACGCCCTTATCTTCCGGAGCTGACGCTACTGCGCTGGAATCACCTTCAAGGTTCCAGTTGATCGTCTGTATATCGCGTTCTTTGATTGCCACCATTTGCCAAGCCTTTTAAAGACGAAATCACCAAACAAATCCGCATTCTGTCTGCGAAGTCTGTTTGGTTTATAGCGAACTATTTCGTTCAAATCTATGCCTGGCAACACAATACTATGAAGTCAAGAGGAAGCAAAGGGGTCTGGCTTATATCTGAAAGGAGATTAATGGCTAAGAGCCAGGCGTAGAGCGGCTTTTTATTAGAGAAGTGTCATGTTGGCTGCAATGACCGAACCTGTGGACGTACACACACTGTTCACTTCTTTCAACCAGAATCAGATTGGTAAGGTCTGCAAGCGCTAGCAGTGAGTCCATACTGCTATCCTCGCAACCGTGCCGCATGTGCTGAGGTATCATGGCTGCATGAAAGAAAGCGGCTGTGCGCATCTGGACTGAGGAGTCAGTTTAAGTGGCTTACTATTTGGCACCGATATCTTTGGGTTTAGGCGACCTGATGGTTTCTCTCCCTGCTCTTCAAGCCTTGATTGCTACAGGTCAACCGACTTATCTGGTCAGTCGCTCGCCGATGCAAGAGGGCTTGGAAGAGCGCATCTTGGGTTTGGCTGGTATGGTGCGAGAGATCGATTTTGATCCTGCCGCACTGGGCAAAGATGATGTTTTCTACAATTTGCGCAATCATCCGCTGCAGACGGACTATGTTTGGGGCGCCGGCGAATTCGAGTTGCGCTATCCGGGATACAAGATTACCCAGGTTTTGATGGGTATTTGTGCCGATTTCGGGATTAATGCTGATTATTCGAGTCTCTTGCAATTGCCTTTCAAAAGGAGAAGGGAGGTCGAGAATTCTGTCGTTTTCGTGCCTGGCTCGGCTGGAATCGTGAAATGCTGGCCTGTGTTTCACTGGCTCGAACTGGCTGAAAGATTGAAGTCGCGAGGAATAACCTGTTTAGTAGTAGGTGAACCCGATCGTTCGCATATCGTCGAAGAATGTTTGAATAACGGTTTAACCCACATAGAAACACCTTCAATCACAGATGCTCTTGATGTTCTGAGTTCCTCGCGTTGTGTAGTGGCTGTTGACACAGGACTCATGCATGTTGCGGTTCAACAATGCGTTCCCACTGTTTCTCTTTTTCGCTACAACGTCATGTTTCAACGTGAATATGCACATGTGAGAAGTTTGAGTGCACCTCGTTGTCCTCGGGAATGCACAGACATCGAATATGGTGGTGAACCGAACAAGGTTGTCAGCTACGATTCTTTTGAACCCAACGAAAAGCGACTCTACTGGGAAAGCTGGCACTGCACCAAGGAGGATTGGTCGCAAAGGTGCATGGCATCAATTCTGCCGTCGCAAGTACAAGCAGCAATTGAAGACGTTGCTGCTTTGGCGCAAATGTATGGGTGATCCCAGTGTCTGAAGCAAGTATTCATGACTTGATTGTTGTTGGTGGCGGACCTGCCGGCATCAGTTGCGCGCTTGAGTGTCATGAGAATGCGCTGGATGTGGTGGTCTTAGAGCGCCAGGAGCGGGTAGGCGGACAGCTGCCCTCAATTCCCAGCCCCGTCTATAACTACGCAGCAGGGTTTTTTGAGAACGGCGAAAAGATGCGCGATGAAATGGATAGGGTTGCCCAACTGTTCCTCAAAGATCGCATCAGGACAGGTTGCGAAGTTTTAGGTTTCAATCTTGCCGAAAAAGAAGTTGTTACCAGCAAAGGGAAGTTCAAGGGTAAAACGATATTGCTTGCTACCGGGTATCGAATAAAGCGGCTTGATTTGCCAGTTCCAAGTGAATTCACAGAAGATATCATCTATAGAAGTGGTCCGACTCGTGAGTCGCTAATCGGAAAGCCGATTGCGATCATTGGCGGCGGCGACAGTGCTGTTTTTACCGCGCTCGACTTAGCTGAGTATTGTTCTCGTGTTACTGTGCTTGCGCGCAGTAGTCACTTCAAAGCAAGACCGGATATAGTGGCACGAATGAACCAGCACAAATCGATCGATGTTCATACGGACTCTGTTGTTACAAAATTGATTGGCAAGGGAAAGCTCGAGTCGGTGATTGTCTCGAAGGGCTCAGATGAGTTTGAAGTCAACTGTGTGAAGCTCATTGCGAAACTAGGTTACTTACCAAATACCGACCTGTTTTGTGAACAGTTAGAAACGTCTCGCGGTCATGTAATTGTTAACCCTCAGTTTGCAACTTCCGTCGACGGTGTCTTCGCTTCCGGTGATATCGTCCAGCCCGGCTACGATCGTGTTGCTTTCGCAGTCGGCAGCGGCATGATGGCGGCGCGTTCAATTAGAGTCTTTCTGGGACACACGCCATAAACTTGAGAAATCAGTTTAACAATTAAGGGCACTTCACCGATTGTTCACTAATGACGTGTATTGTAAGCACATGAATCTTGAAGGTTTTATTGAGACATGGAAGCCACAGTAACCATTTTGCCTAGAGCACTGAGACGGAAGTCTGATGAATCTCCAGCAACTAAATTTTCGTCGGCTATTCCCGAGAATAGCCTCGCACGCAAAATCGATATAGAGAAAATCACATCGGCTGTAGAGATGATTCTCGAAGCTATTGGTGAAGATCCTAAACGTGCCGGTTTGATTGACACTCCGCAGCGAGTTGCACGGTTGTATCAAGAGCTTTGTTATTCGACCGGTGTCGATGCTTCATCAGAAATCAGCTGCAAGTTTCAGGAAGAAACCGAAGGTCTTGTTCTAGTGAAAGACATAGATTTCACAAGCCTCTGCGAACATCATCTCGTGCCATTCATGGGTCGCGCTCATGTTGCATATTTGCCCAGCAACGGAGTGATCACTGGCCTTTCGAAAATCGCTCGTGTTGTTGAATTGACCGCTCGCCGCTTGCAGGTGCAGGAAAGAATGACCGAAGAGATTGCCGATGCGATCGTTAAAGGTATTGGCGCGCAGGCAGTTTGTGTTTGGGTGGAAGCTGAACACATGTGTATGTCGATGCGTGGAATCAAAAAGCCTGGTGCAAAAACTGTCACGACGGCTTTCAGAGGTCTTTTCAAAGAAGACCAGCAGATGCGAACTGAAGTGCTTTCGTACTTGAAGTAAGACCGTTTATCGATTAAAGAAACTATCTGAACCTCGATACTCAGTATCTTCTGTGTCTAACAATCTTTGCTTGTTATTTCTCTACCAACCATTGCAGCAAGTGCTTAACGCTGCCGACGTCTTGCACGACATCTACATAGTAGGTCTCGCCATTTTCGTTGATTTGAATCTTCTCGTTATCAACTGCAACAAGTTTTACCCCATGCATGCGCAGAACTTCACCTTGCGTTCTTGCAAAGTTGAACACAAATTCCACCTGCCTGTCAGGAGGAAGTTTGTCGAAGTATTCAGCAAGCTGAGCAAAGTTGCGCTGGAAATCCAGGGCAGGATCATGGTAATCGGCCTTATCCCAGCGTAGATCGTTTCCATCACGTCCGCCGAGACCGGCAGCCACTTTCGATGTCCAAAAATTAGGGACTTGCCCATCGTTCGGTTTGGTGCGCATGAATTTGGTAAGGTCGATGTTTTCAGGGATTCCGTAAAACTCCTTGAAAGCTTCTTGCGACAGTGGGATATCGGCACCTTCGACTCTGAAGTGATCATGAGGAGCGTTTGGGCTAGTAATAATGCGTGACACGTCTGCGTGTTGATTTCTCGCATTCCCTTGCGGTAACTCGCGTGTCGATGGTTTCATCCAATCCCATTCTTCATTTGTTGGATAGCTTTCGTTTCGTTCCTCCTGACGAAATTGGCGAATCTGTCTATCAGCTTCTCTATTGGCCATTACATAGGAAGCCATATCTCGGTAAGAGATGTCTTTTCTCCCGTCAATTCCGGCGATCTGTTTGAAGTCACGAAGGATCAACATGAGATCGACCTTGTCTTGCGGTGAAATGTAATTTCCGACGCGCTCAATGTAGTTTTTCAATTCGTCTTTGGTAAGGCGGTCGCTGTGCCTGCCGATGTTGATCCCGCTTGCATGTCGATCCAACGTATTCATCAACTCTCGCGAAGTTCTCACCAGTTCTACCGGCTCGCGACGATTCCATCCACGATCGAAACTGTCACCTGAAAAATCGATTGAAAAGTCGTCTTGCAGCTCCGGGAGTCTTCTCCAGTTATTCCGCTCAGAAGCGCCGCGTCCAAAAGTTTGATTGATAACGTCTTGGAAGACATTGTCGACGGACTCATGTGGTCCGAATCCTCTGTTGAGTTCGCGAATGGGATCATGTCCGGCAAAGTTCGAATGAAGATTTTCGATTGCCTGGGAGACAGGATCATTCCTAAAGTTAGACGGAGGCATGGGGTGGACTCCTTCAATTTTGGTTAGTAAGACTTTTCTTGAGGCAAAGGCTGTCGGGCAGACAAACGTCCGGCTTTGCACCCCTCAGTTATAAAGGGGGTGAGGCGGTAAGTTGTTACCGACTTGTAAACGCCCGCATTATGGTAAATTTCTACGAGCGAAATGTTCGCCAGGCCAGGTGTTGCGCTCTTTGAGCCCTCTACCATGCTTAGTTCTGATCTGGAGGAAATTGACATGGTACTTGTGAATTCGACGATGCGCCCGCTGGGGTCGACCGCTCCGGATTTTTCTCTTCCCAGTGTTACTGATGGCAAAAGCTACAGTTTGAGTTCTTTTGCTGACAAAAAGGCGCTTTTGATTATCTTCGCCTGCCGCCACTGCCCTTACGTAGTGCACGTAAAGGAAGAACTGGCCAAGATAGGCATTGATTATGCCAACGAGGATATGGCTATTGTTGCTATCTCTTCCAATGACGCAGAGAATTACAAAGAAGACACACCTGAAAAGTTGAAAGAGTTCGCCCAGGAGCTGCAACTGAACTACCCGTTACTCTACGATGAGTCCCAAGAGGTAGCGAAGGCGTACACTGCTGCATGCACTCCTGATTTCTTCCTTTACGATGAGAATCGTAAACTAGCTTACAGAGGGCAACTTGACGGGGCTCGTCCGGGAAATAGCATCCCAGTGACAGGTGAAGACCTGCGCTCAGCAATCGACTGCGTATTAGAGAGCAAACCTGTTTCCGCTGATCAAAAGCCCAGCGCCGGCTGCAATATTAAGTGGAAAGCTGGAAACGCTCCTTCATACTTCGGATAAGGAGTTTTCAGCGAAACTTTCGTTGCGTCTGCTCCCAGCTGAAAAGACAGTTGCCCAGAAACCTGCAGGCAATGTGAAAATCTTGACATGCGGAAACTATTACGACTGTCGCACAGTCACCGACTTCGTGCGACTATTGTTATGACCGAGGATCGAGTTTTATAGCTCCCGCATCTGGAGGTGCGGACCACTGCGTTGATGAGTTTCGCCCGGATTTCCAGACTATTGGCTTTGCGTAAGGGCAATATGCCGAAACCGACCATTGTTTCGACTGGTCTGTTCGCTAGGGCTCTGCTGTCTCTTCTTTTGACTTGCACTATGCTTTCTAGCTGCAGTGCGCTTCATCACAGAGAAGAGATAACGGTCAATTACAACGTCGATGTCACAGATCCCAGTGTCAAGCGGCTTACTGAAGTTACGTCCAGCATCAGGCTGGTGGCGAGTGGTGTGTTCACACCCGGCACTTACATTATCGGCAAAACCCCTGTATCCATTCCTCCGAACACCAGCTTCGAATTGAAGTTGGCTATGCCCGTTACCGACCCGCACGTCATTTCGACAAAGGACGCCACCGGCACATTTTCCGTAAGCCGTCCAATTAGCGTGATGGCAGTGCCTGTTCCGCTGACTATTTCGCTGTACAAAGGCACCGTCAGTGGTGAAGTTGATCTTGTGCGCGGGCTGGCCGCATTCTTTGTCAATCTGTTGCAAGTTGGTGTTATCAGTGGTGACACGCATCAGATGATTCACAGTATGAAAATTCAGAAGGCAGCACTCGACCTTCGTCCTGGAGCCGCTTTGCGATTTGGTCCGAAGTCCGTAATTGTAGGACCTGACTCAACAATTTCGTTGACTGACGTTTCAGTTGATCGCCATTTGAACTACCAGGCGAAATGCAAAATCGATGTCAATTTTGCCAAGCATTGTAAATGGTTCGGCAAACGAGTTGATACCGAATTTGACGGCGGACATGCATATGTTGAAGGGCGGGCAATAAAACGAGGAAACCAGCTATCCCTCTCTCTTGAACCTAATTCTGAAAAGCCGCCCGAGGTGGTTTTGAGAACCTGCAAATTCAGCTTTGGCAAATTCAAACGTTGCCATGCACTAAGCGAAGAGTGCGTTCTCAATCTAAAGGAATATTCGTTAAGACATACCAGCGGTAGTGAAGACGATAGCATGCATCTGTTGTCCGGTATGGATATGAAGGGAACAAGTCTTTTGTTGAAGACAGACATCCACCAAACCGATGCCTATTTCCCGGAAACTGTTCCCGCTATGCTCCAGGTCGATTTGACACCTGGCAGCGATGCTTCCACACACTTTTCCACGGAGGGTGATGCTGTTGCAGAGTCTGGAACGATCACGATCGCAAAGAAATCTACTCACCTGACCTTGCACTTGGGTGATACAAAGATCGGCAAGGTTTCCTATGACAAATTCGGTGCTCTAGCCTTCGTGCTCGAGAAAGGAACTTCGAAGCTCAAGCAATTAGATTGGCAAGGTAATAAGAGCAAATTTTCACTCACCACTTCTGGTGGCTCAACTTTGACGTTGCCGAGCAGTATGCTTCTTGAGAAAACAGACAACTCCGGGCCTACAAAGCTGAAGCTGCCGCTTGTCGTTGAGTTCGGAGAAGGGGAGTTAAGAACTCCAAAGAGTGTCATTCAGCTTGCTGATTTGAATGGGAAACTGTTTCTTAATGTTGATAGAGAAATTCAGCTCAACAGCTCAGTAGACTTCACTATCCAGCGCTCAAAGCTCTTGGGTGCACAGGAAGTGGATGTTAAGGTGCGCGGTATTGATCTCTCAATGGTTCAAAATCGTGCCAATTTACACTTGCAATCATGCAATTTGGTATTGCCAGAGAAGGTTCTTGCAGAAGCGATTTCAAAACGCATTCCAGACCACCTCCACCTCGATCTGGACAAGACAATTTCCGAGGACAAGCGCTGGCGTTATCGAAATGCAAAAGCTAAGTCGGTAAGAATCGACGACCTTGTTATTTCAGACATGAAAGCGCAAGGCTCAGGTTCTCTTTCTTTCACCGCAACAGGTAATGCTGTTATTGAGGGGACAGTTGAGAAAGGAAACATCATCCTCAAGACTGACGAATGGAAAGAATGCCCATGGACCCTGGAAGCGGAATTGACAGGCGAGGGTTTGGTCAAGTACGCAATTATCGGTGATACCGATTCTTCTAGAAGTCGAATCAAATATGATTTGACCATGGACTTGCCTCTGCCTCCGAGCATGCGCCTAGATTGGAGCAAAGTGACAAGCGGATTGCTCAGAATTGCCGAACGAAGGGTGATCGTTAAGCGCTTGCGTAAGGTGACCGTGCCTGTGTCACACCAAGGTGAAATCGACCTCTTCGAAGCTGGCGATTCTCGATGGAAGAATTTCAAATTGACAAAGGTGGCGATGAAGTCCAAGGGTGATGATATTCAAATCGATTTCACCGCAGACGCAGTCTTTTAGGCTAAGTATTAGATCAAGGAATTACAGGGCATAAGTGTAAACAACCTAGCTTTTGGACTTTCTCGATGAAATCTCCTGCTGCCCTTTTGTCAGCTATCTGCGCATTCTGTCTGTTTAGCGATTTCGTATTGTGCGAAGCTGTCTGCGCGCAAGGGACTGAGCAAACCAAAGAACTTGCCACCGTTCATCCGGCTGTAGTCAAACCAGTTTTCGATGAAGTGACAAAATTGGTAAAGACGTTTTATCCGAATGCCAAGTTCAATGAGAACGGTGCAAAATTACACTTCGAATTTAAGGTCGCTCCGCAAATTTCAACAAGTACACACTTGCCAGTTCTCGGTCCAAAGGACGGCGGCATACTCGGCGATTTGGAGTTTGAACGCGGAATTGCAACGAGACAGGGCAGGGTTCAAAACGATTACTATTACGAAACCATTTTGATGGAGCCGTATTCAGCCAATCACAATTGCCATCTGAATGCAAAACTATCCTATCCGCCTCAGGCTAGCAGTGACTTCTTAGAGAAGTTCAAAGACTTGGTCAAAGAGTTCGATAGACTTTTACCACCGCCTCCAAGAACCGCTGTCACGGATGTAACCCCTGTTCCAAATTCTGTTGTTGCGGCTGTTTCTGCCACCAGTTCTGCCGCCGCCTCCACAACCGTTTCACCAACTGCTCCATCTGCTGCACCTGTGCATATGCTTCCTCAAGTGTCTCCGCGCCCAAAGGAGGCACCACGTAAGTTGTTTTTCTGGAAAGCTAAACGTGGCACCGATATTGTCTATCTACTCGGCACTATTCATGCGGCTCCGCCCACACTTTACCCGTTGCCTCGCGAAATCGAGTCTGCCTTTGACAGCAGTCGATGTCTCGTAGTCGAAATAAACATTGCCAAAGTGAAAGTTGATCCCGAGAAGGTTCGTCAACTTGTAGCTACATCAGGCAGATACAGTTCGCCCGATAAGTTGAGTAAGCACCTTTCTCCTGACACCAAGCGTGTTTTTGAAGCCTATCTGGCCTGGTCCGGAGAGACGTGGGGAATGTATGAGCAATACAAGCCATGGTATGCGCGTGAGCTAATCTCAATTCCTCGCCGCGGTGACTTATCGAAAATGAAGAAGTCTTTCGGTATCGACATGCATTTCTTGCAAAAGGCAATTGCTCAAAAAAAGCCGATTGATGAATTTGAGACTGTCGACTTTCAACTTGCACTGGATTCCAAGCTAGCAGCCGAAGTACAAGACAAGTTACTGCAAGTGACCCTTCTTGAGATGAAAGACACCGAGAAAACCATGGCTTCGATTTTTCAGGCTTGGAAGGCGGGAGACGTAGAGCAAATGGAACGGGTTGCCGTGCACCAGTCGGTTGATAATCCAGACTTGATACCTTTCACAATGGCACTCTTGAATAACAGAAACATCGCAATGGCGGCAAAGATTGAGCCTTTTCTCAAGACCAAGGGTAGCCCACTGTTTGTAGCAGTCGGATCAGCTCATATGGTGGGAGAGACAGGACTGGTCAACCTTTTGAGGAAAAAGGGTTTTGAGGTGGAACAGGTTATCGCTTCTCCTGGGGACAACCGGTCACATTAAATGAAGCCCCAAACCCCAGGAGGCACAAGGGCTTTTGGCACCCGTTTATAAACAATGTTCTAGTGGCAATTTTAAGGTAAGTGCCCTTATTTAGAGAGCAAACATGACTATTTCCAGACCGGCTGGTCGCGTTTTTGACCTGCGCATGCAGATTATTATTATTATTATTCTCGCATCGCTTTTACTGTCATCAATTGAGCTGGCTGCGCTTGCCGAAGATAAGGCGCAGGGCAAAACCGAAGAGGTCAAGGCAACATCCGCTAACGGAGCTGATGTTTCAACGGCTTTTAATGAAGTTGAAGCGTTGGTCAAGGAGTTTTATCCCAAAGCAAAAATCGTGCGCACAAGTGACAGCTTTCACTTCGAGTACAAAGCAAGAGGACTGACTGGTACTCAATCAGGTTTGAAGGAGCTTTCTCCTGATTCGGGCGGAGTCGCTGGTGATATCATCGTCAAACGAGGCAGATATACCGGACACGAGCGAAATCCAAGCGAAACCAACTTGATCTTGCACATGGTATTTTTCACTGCACCATATTCGGAACCAGAAGATCATCATCTCTTTACTCGCTTGAGCTATCCGCCGGATGCCTCGATCGACTTTCTGTCTCGGTTTAAGACAATCATCGACCAACAGAAGAAAGGCACTCAGGAAATCGTATCTAAGCCTGCCACGACTACAGCGGCATCGAATACGGCACCAAGTGTTTCCCAGCCTCAACCTTCAAATTCGCCTTCTTCAAGTGCTTCCACCGTTTCCTCCACTGGTGAGCAGAAAACTGTGGTTACTGTTGATGCCTCCAAAGAAGCACCTAAAGTCAGTTTTGGTTCGCGAAAACTATCCAAATACTCTTATCCAGAAGGTCGCTTCAAGATTCTTCTGCCGGGTAACCCTAATTGCAGATACAGCAACACGCTCGGTATGCGTTCGGTCGATTACAGTTATCCTGAGAGCCATGGTGCTTATATGGTGTCATACCTTATCGCGCCAGGCGTGATTATTGATTCCAAAGTCAGTGAGCTTCTTGATGCAGTCTGCAGCAATCTCGCTAAGACAACAAAGAGTGTCGAATTGAGAAGGAATTCTCTTACGCTGCAGGGCTTTCAAGGAAGGCAGGTGGAACTCGCACCGCCCAACGGTGAAAAGGAGCAATTGGCTCGCTTTCGGCTTTATGTAGTGCGCCGGTTTGTCTATATCATCGGAGCTGCAGGTAACAAAGCCTGGGTAGACTCACCAGTAGTTGCAGAGTATTTGAATTCGCTTGAAGTCGTGCCGGAGTTGACTGCATCTGAAATGCGCGCAGCGAATGAAAGAGCATACAGCAAAAAGCACGAGGACGATAGAAGAGCGATGGATGAACGCATGGCTAAGTCCAGGCTCCAGTCGCAAGAAGCTGCATCAAGAGCGCGCAAAGACTTTGAACGCTCTCAGGCGGATTGGAAATTTCGTCGCTTTTGATTTAGGCGCGCTTTTGTATTGACTCAGCCGCCTCAATTAATGGCGCAAGTTCGGCATGCCTGAGCATGTAACCATAGTTTCCAATTGCCGGTGCGAAAATGGAATCGATTCTCTCATGATGCACGATCAGGTCCTTGTGTTTTTCGACAGCTGCTTCGTGATTAAGCGCATAGTGAATGTGATCTTTGCGGCCGACGTAAATGACGAAGTACTTGCGCTCGCGCATTGGTTTTGAAATGCCGTGCACTTGCATTTGCGCCCAGGCATCATAGCAATCGAAGTCGAAAATGAAATTGAACATGTCCAGAGTTAAGCCACCTGGTGGGCGCATGTTGACCTCGAGCGGAACCACAGCATTTTCTTTGAGGAAAAACTCGAAGTGGAAGAATCTTCCACGCACATCAAATGCCTTGAGAATCGACTTGCCTGCTTGTTCCAAAAATGGTTCGATTTCGCGAACAGTGTAATAGTAGATGTCAGAATTTTCGTTGACAGCTTCCATTACGCCTTTGTTGTAGCGCAGGGAAGAGGAGAATATCAGTTCTCCATTTTGGTCGACCAAGCCGTCGTAACTGACGATTTGACCAGTGACGAATTCTTCAAGAATGTACTCTGTATTTGGCTTTCCGCGAAGAAAGACATCGATGCAGTCATCGCCTTCCAGCTTGAAAGTTGCAGCAGCACCAACACCATTGTCCGGCTTTGCGATCACCGGATAACCGACTTCTTTGATGAAAGCCCGCACCTCTTGTTCGTTTTTACAAACGCGTCCACGCGCAGGATTCAGCTTTGCCTGCTGGAAGATCCGTTTCATTTCGGACTTCTTTTTCACGTTATAGATCTGGTCCATATTGATGCCGGGAATGTTGAAATCTGTGCGCAAGCGCGCTTCAGTTTCCAACCAATATTCATTGTGGGAATCTAGATGATGCAATTTGCCATAACGATGAGTGAAATAGCCCATCGCGCGCGTGAGTTGATCCTGATCGTGCATGTCATCGACTTTGTAGTATTCAGTCAAGTTACACTTCAGGTCTTGGCTGAGCGAATCATAGGGTACGTCGGAAAGCCCCAGCACTGTAGCGCCGGCATTCTTTAGCCGGGAGGCAAAATTTTGGAAGTTTGGTGGAAAGTGCGGGCTAAGAAATACTGAGTTCATAAGTTGCTAGTAGACCTATCTATCCGTTCTGGCTGCGCTTTGTTTCTAGTTTCTTCTGCTTTTGCTTTGCGTTCTATCAGTGGCTTGGTTGTATCGTGCGATTGCCTGGTCCGCAGATTCGTCGCCCTTTAATCTCAGCCGATTTTATCGCAATACGACGTCCCAGTAAGCCCTCTGGGTATACAAATCGCATTGAATAGCTGCCCTTGAAATCTGCATCGCCCGTGGCCATGCTACAATCCGCCGACGAAACCCTCAAAAAAGGCAAGGACACAGGTGTTGCGAGAATATCACAAATGGCATAGTCCCACGTTGAATCGGGATATGGAACTCCTTCAGTTCGGTCATGCGGGTGCGCGAGTAATCGTTTTTCCAACCTCGTGCGGCAGGTTTTTTGATTGGGAAAACAGGGGCATGCTCAATGCTATCTCCCGCCATATTGATGAAGGTTGGGTGCAGGTGTTCTGCGTGGATGGCGTTGATCCGGAAAGCTGGTTTAATCACCATGTCAGCCCGACTGATAGAGCAAGACGTCACTTGCAATATCAAGAGTATGTGATTCAAGAAGTTCTTCCATTCACGAAATCGAAGAACGACAATGACTTCTGCATCGCGATGGGAGCCAGTTTTGGTGCGTACCACTCCTATAGTATTGCTATGCGATATCCAACTCACTTCAACCGAGTGCTTGGAATGAGCGGTGTTTATGATGTTAGAGAGTGGACTAACAATGAGATGAATGATGTGATTGCTCAAGGCAGTCCTTGCGAGTATATGCTTCAGCTACACGACGGGCATCACATAGATCAAATCAGGAAGCTGGATTTGATCATTCCAGTTGGCAAAGCGGATCCATTATTCGGAAATAACAGATGGTTCTCGCAGATCCTTTGGGACAAAGGAATCTGGCATGCCTTCAGGGAGTGGGATGGTTTTGGGCACGACTGGCCATACTGGTACGATATGATCCAACACTATATCGGCGGTGCAGAATCTAGAGGCTAAGGCTTCCGAAACTTAGATACAGAGCCAATTTTATGGGCAGCAAGGTTTGTGAAAGCTTTGCTGCCCAGCCTTTTTCCGGGTGATACCACTTTTGATTAATTACTGAAGAAAAATGCTACGCTATGCAACTTATAGTGGTGTCCGTCGTCTCACACAAAAATTCAATTCGAAAACGCTCGAGTAAGTGCCGCGTTTTCGGGTGAGTTCGCCCGCTCTCATAATTTTCTGGAGGACTTTCTATGTTCGCCCTTCCTCTAAAATCCCTTTCGACGGCACTCTCGGTACTGCTCTTATGTAGCTCTCTTGCGGCTCCCGCATTCGCTCAAGAAACAGTTGCGGTTTCCGCCGATCCGAATTTTATCGTCATTCCTATAAACACAGACTCAGACGCTGCACACGAAAGAGTCATTGTTCTGCCTCGTGAGGATTCGGAAATCCTTACAGGAGAAGTGCAACAATCTCGTATGTTAGCGGTAAAGGAAGTCATTGTTCCTGACACCGTTCAGTCTGCAAATTCTGCAACGTTGGTCGAAGTGGTGCCGGCCGAGATCATGGTAGTCGACAACGACGAAGAAAAGTTGGCTGCTGAAGAAAAGCTCGAATTCAAAGAAATTGCTGACTCTCCGGACAAGACCGCAATCGAGGCAGGTGCTCGATTTCCTGTATACATGTCTACGACGACTACCAGCAAGACTGCGAAAGTCGGTGACCCTGTTGAAGGCCGGCTGAAGATCGATTTGAAAATCGGCGGCAAGTTGGTGGCACCGAAGGGATCACTCGTGATAGGTCACGTCACTCGTGTATATCCGGCGCGTAAAATGATTGCTGCCGAGTTGATTCCCAATAAGCGTTGGATGCGCATGGCCGGCTCACTTTCGTTTGATTTCGATGAGATCATTACACCTGCAGGTGAACACCTTCCGCTTGTTGCTGCGCCGGCCAGACAAGCACGCATCATCAAGAACATGAACGAAGGCAGAGTTCTAGGTGTCAATCATGCCAATGAGATTGCTTCACCTCTTTCCACTCAAGTGAAACACCAAGCTCTCCACCTGGCAATTCGCGCCGGAGCGGCCGCTGGCGGTGTCTTCAGCTTTGGTATCGTGCCTGCCGCATATGGCATCATGGGTGCAATCAATCCCTCGTTCGCATTCATGCAACCGGTTGGAAAGAACATGAGACATCGCCGTTTGAAAGGCTTTGCATTGGGCGTTGTCACCGGCTTGCCAGGCGGGTTCTTAATCTCGGACAGCATTATTCGTGGTCCGGAAGCGATCGTCAAACCAGGCGATATTTTCCACGCTGAATTCAAGCAACGCTTTACTGGTGAAGCTGCTACATCGGCCGAGCTTCTTCCCAACGTGAAGACCAAAGTACACGGAGAACAGATCAAGCCGGCTAAGAAGTAGACGGCAAAATCAAGCGCTTGGAGTTTCGCAACCTAAAAGGTCGACGCATGGCGTCGACCCTACAGTTAGGCTTAATAACCGCTAGGCTTAATAACCGCGGTATGCCTGACCTCTGGCTACTGCTTTTACACCTGGAACGTTGTCCAGCGAACCATAGCGCTTAACGGCATATCTGACGCCGGCGATGATGTTGTCCACGGGGTTCAAGATATTATCGTGACCCGGCAGCTTGTGCGAATTAAATGTTGGTCCGATGGTCTGCATCAAGCCCTTGGATGGAGTGCCCTTGCGAGCATTCGAGTCCCAATTGTTGACGACATCGGCTCTCCATCCGGATTCGCGTTGGATGATCAAATTGATGGCTGCCAAGTTCTGCGGCGTTGGTTCAACACGTTTGCCATTGCCATTTGCGGCGGCGCGGTTGATCTCTTCGAGCGCTTGATTGATGATTTGAGCGCGTTCGCCAGTCGGTACTGTTCCGACCACGCGTTCGCCATTGCTCGAACTCGTTTGTTGACGCTGCATGGATACGTCGTAGAGTTTTTGTCCGGCATCCATCAACTGTCTTGCTTCCGGTGTGGAAAGATCGGCTTGAGTAACTTCGCCGGGTGACTTGCCTGACATGAATGCAGCTGTGATGGCTCCGGGGTTTTCGCCCAGTTGCTGTTTGAAGCCTTCCGTCATGGAAGTGGCCATCGACTCTTGCATTTCTTTCGGCAAAAGCGACTTCAATTCGTCCTTGCCAGGGGCTTCGCCCTTGTCCATCTTGTCTGCCATTGCCTTGAGGTTTTTGACAGAGTTGACGTTGAAGCCTTTCGGTAGTTTGCCTTGTTTGATCAGTTCGGCAATCTTTTCGGGATCCGGCGGATCGCCCAGATCCAATCCAGCCAACCAGTTGTTGATTTGTCTGCCTGAGAAGCCGTAGCGGCCTACTCTTGTGTGACCATCAGGATGGCGTCGAACGGTTTCGTAAGGTGTCTTTTCGTCCGGCTTGAACAAACCGGCGACTGCTTCTTTGGTCGCGAATGCCTTTTCCGACTCATTGGGCTGACGTGGAACGTCGCGGGTATTGAATGAACCGATGCGATCGGTTGATTCGCGCGGCATGTTTACGCCGTCTGTTCCGCCCATTCTGTTGGCTTGTCCAACGGCGGCGCGCGTTTGCGGAGTCATGTTCTGCTCGGCAGCCGGCGGCTGAAGTTTGTTGGCTCTTTCGGTAGAGGCTGAAACAGCGTCGTCCTTGTCGTTTAATTCGACACCTTTCTGCGCCGCTTCCGGATACTTGTTTCTGATACGGTCTGACAAGTAGCGGACCAGTTCATCGGCAGCTCTCTTCTGTTGAGCTGTCGGGTTCAGATCTCCGGGCTCACGCTCGAGCACAACCTGAATGTCTTTGGCGTTAAGCTTTTCCGGGTCGCCCTGCATCTCGACTTGGCCGTTCTTCCTCACTATGAAGTGTGGTTTCTGGCTCTCTGGATTTTGCAGATCCTGCATAGCCACCGAAATTTTCGGTGTGCTCTTGTCTGTCTCCGGACGGGCTTCGAACCGTCGATCGCCTTCCGGGCTGGTTTTGTCCACAAAACCAACGCCTTCTACCTTTGCTAAATCTTTTGGAGTTTTGCGATGGTCGAACCGCCGCATGTTGGTTTCGCCCGGCAAAGGCGCAATCGCGTCAGGCGCTCCCGTTCCGTCCCAAACTTTGGTAGCTCCGGAAAACTGGTAGTTATCTCCGCGGCTCAACCCACCTCGAGTGGCTAGATGATGGTGCGCAAATTCGCGCAGCGGGGATGAACCTCCGTCACCAGGACCAGGACTGGCATCAAATCGTTCTTGTCTTTCTTGGCGTCCCATATGAAAAACTCATTTGTCAGAAGAGCTGAAATCCTGCTTCTTCTGGCTCTATGGTAAACAGACCCTGTTTCCATTATGCCAGAGGGCTCGCCCGGGCGGGGCATTTAGGTTTTTCGAAGGCTTATCAGCTTTGTGGATACACTGATGAGGAAGGTAGGTTTATGTTACGGATACTGGGGTTGCGGACAAATGGGGGAATTACGTAGTTGATCATTAAATCTAGGATTCCTTCTCATCCTCTATTGCTTACCAGTGAAAGGTTTCGGGGTTATTAAATGGTTTTGTTCACAGCCGGGTGAAGACGAGTAAACCTTTCAGCTGAGCCGAATGACCTATATATAGATTGCCGCCGAAACCGAAAACGCCAACTGGCTACTGCTTTATGACTTTTCCGTCTTTCATGACGAACTGAACTTTTTCCAGGACCGTGACGTCCTTGAGTGGGTCGCCGCTTACTGCAATCAGGTCAGCCTTTTTGCCTGGGGTTATTGAACCAAGCTCAGACAGTTTGCCGATCAAGTCCGCAGCGCTGATAGTTGCCGATTGAATAGCCTGCATCGGTGTCTGTCCATATTTAACCTGCCAGGCGAATTGTTTGGCATTGTCGCCATGAGGAAAGACCCCGGCGTCAGTACCAAAGGCAATTTTCACTCCATCTTTGACCGCTTTGGCGAAATTGTCTCGCTGAATCTGCCCTAGATTGGCGTCATGCTCCAGGAAATCCTTTGGCATGCCGCGCTTTTTCCCCTCGCCCTGAATGAATTCGTCGTCGTAAACGTCGGCTACCAAATAAGTACCTTTCGCTTTCATCAGCGCAATGCACTCATCGTCGAGCATTGTGCCATGTTCAATCGATGCAACACCTGCCTTCACAGCATCTTTGATCCCGTTTGTGCCGTGCGCGTGTGCGGCGACTTTCAATCCGAACTTTCGAGCTTCATCCACGGCCGCTTGCATCTCTTCGAACGTGAATTCCTGAGCACCTGGATTGCTTCCATGTGTAAGCACGGCTCCCGTGGCGATAACCTTGATACAGTCGACTCCTCGATGTGCAAGTTCGCGCACGCGAGCTCTCACTTGCCAGGGTCCATCGCACTTTCCATATTCGAGATCGAAAGGCAGTTTTACATCTGGTGCAAAACCAGTAAGAGCGCCGCCGCCACCAGTTATGGTGACATAGCATCCGGCGCCGTAAACTCTTGGTCCGACCACATCACCGCGGGCGATGGCATCACGTAACGCTAGATCAACAAACGCTCTGTATGTTCCAACATCTCGTACCGTGGTAAAACCTGCTTCAATAGTGCGCTTTGCATAAGGGATTGATTCAAACGCCTTCTGTGCAGCGGTCTTCTGCAGCTCAATAATCGGATCTAAACTTGTTTCATCGGTAAGGTGCGTATGGCAATCAATAAGTCCAGGCAGCACCGTTTTGTTTGAAAGATCGATAACGCGAACACCTTTAGGAATGACGATGTTTTTTCCCATCTGGTTGATCAAACCGTCGTGAATATAGATCACCTGATCGGTTTCGACTGTGCCGGTCTCAGTGTTTATGACTCTTCCTGCCTTGATTGCAACGGTTTCTGAGTGCGCAAAGCTCGGTGAGCCGAGCAAAAATGCAAGCGCGCACAAAATGGGCTTAATTCTATTGGTGAGCATCAGCCTTGTTTGCTGTCCTTCCCGGATTCAACGTCCGTGGTTTCAGCTTCCGTTGCTTTTGCTATGATCTTCAGCGGATCAAGAGAACCGTCATCGGGCTTTTTGAAATCAATCTTTCCTGCTGGTTCTTTGATTTCATTCTCAGTCGATTTTGTGTCGCTCTTCTTGTCTTTACTGCCGGGAATGCAGGTGACTTTGATTTCTTCACCTTCCGTGGTCACTTTCGCCGTTCCACCATGCTCCAACTTGCCGAAGAGAATTTCCTCTGCAAGAGGTTCCCGGATCTGCTGCTGAATTAGTCTGTTCATCGGACGAGCACCGAACAGCTTGTCGAAACCGTGGTCGGCAAACCACTTGCGCGCCGGCTCATCAAGTTCGATCTCAACATTTTTCTCAAACAGTTGAGCGCGTACTTCATTGACGAATTTGTCGACAACGCGCGAGATATCTGCATAAGTGAGTTGATTGAACACAACCCAAGCGTCCAATCTGTTTCTAAACTCCGGACTGAATGTCCTCTCTACTGCACTCTTACCTTTGCCGTGCGAGATTGAGATTTTCGATTGAGTGAAATTCTCGGATTTCTCTTGTTCTTCTGAAACCTTCCCTTTGAACCCGATGTCTTCAGCAGTCATTTCGCGAGCACCGGCATTTGTGGTCATGATCAGAACCACGTTTCGGAAATCAGCCTTCTTGCCATTGTTGTCTGTAAGTGATGCGTGGTCCATTACTTGCAGAAGAATGTTGTAGATGTCTGGGTGTGCCTTTTCTATTTCATCAAGAACCAGCACAGTGTGAGGTGTTTTGTTGATGGCATCGGTAAGCAAGCCGCCCTGATCGAAACCGACATAACCAGGAGGTGCACCAATTAGTCTCGAGACTGTGTGCTTTTCCATGTATTCGCTCATGTCGAATCGCAGGAAATTGACTCCCATAACCCGCGCAAGCTGCTTTGCAAGTTCAGTTTTACCGACACCGGTCGGTCCTGAGAATAAAAATGATCCGATCGGTTTTGTCGGATGACTCAGACCTGCTCGGGAAAGTTTGATTGCCTTGACGACTTGCTCGACGGCATGGTTTTGACCGAACAGAACGCTCTTCAGTTCGGATTCGAGATTTTGCAGTTTTTCCTTGTCTGAGCCCGAAACCGACTTCGGCGGAATTTTCGCCATTGATGCAACAACAAGTTCTACATCATGAACAGTAATTACTTTGGAAGGTCTGTCCTTTTCATCCATCAATTTTACGGATGCGCCGACTTCATCCATTACGTCGATTGCTTTATCCGGAAGGAAACTGTCATTCACATGTTTGCCGGCAAGTTCTGCGGCTTGCTGAATAGCCTCGTCTGTGTACGTAACTCCATGGTGCTCTTCGTAGTACGGTTTGAGACCGGTAAGAATTTTGATTGTGTCTTCAATAGAAGGTTCGGAGATATCGACTTTTTGAAATCTTCGAGCAAGTGCTTTGTCTTTGTCGAAAGCTTGTTTGAACTCAGGATAAGTGGTAGCACCAATGCAGCGAAGCTCCCCTGATGCCAAGGCTGGTTTCAAAATATTCGAAGCATCCATGCTTCCGCCGCTCACCGCGCCGGCACCAACGATGGTGTGAATTTCGTCGATAAAAAGAATAACTCCAGGAATTTCCTGCAAGGCTTTAATCACTGATTTTAGTCGTTGTTCGAACTGCCCGCGGAAGCGTGTTCCGGCAAGCAAAGCGCCCATATCCAAAGAATAAACCTGGCAGTCTTTGAGTGCGTTTGGCACTTCGCCTCTTTGAATTTTGAGTGCGAGACCCTCGGCTATAGCTGTTTTACCAACACCAGGATCGCCGACGTAAACTGGATTGTTCTTGCGCCGTCTGCACAAGATTTGAATTGTTCGTTTGACTTCGTTTTCTCTTCCTATTAAAGGATCGATTTTTGCCTTCTCTGCTCGTTCGATCAAGTTGGTCGTGTAGGCAGCAAGTGGATTGGCATTATCCTCAGCATCTTCATCGGGACCGCCCTCACCATCCATCTCTTCGTCAGGCAGTCTTTCTTTGCTTGTGCCACGACCGGCATCGACTTTGGAAATTCCATGAGAAATGTAGGACAGCACATCAAGGCGAGTGATTCCTTCTTTCTCAAGTAAGAAGACAGAGTGCGAACGTTTTTCCTGAAACATTGCCGCCAAAACGTTGCCACTATCAATAGTGGTTTGCGCTGACGACTCAGCTTGCATGTAAGCACGAGTCAATACACGCTCCAACGCTGCAGTATATGAAGGCATCGCTTCCACGCCGTTGGGAAGCTGCTCCATATTCTGAGTCATGTATTCATCAAGTTCTTTGCGTATGGTTTTGACGCTGCCACCGCAGGCGCGGATTATGTCGCAGGCGCCTA
>DTSE01000528.1 GCA_012965515.1 Candidatus Melainabacteria bacterium
AGAAAGACGCGCACTGGCTTTTATGGATGACCGGTGAAAAAAGTTGGCTTGACTGGACTTTCCCCACTGGCGCGAAGACTTTCTCCAGCAATGAATTTTCGACATTGAAAAGAAAGGCTATGGTTGCCTGTTCCACATTTGAAAAGCCTAAGTACGGGAAAATGGTTTGGGCAAAATTAAAGGAACCGCTCGATCCATTTGCAATCGATCGTATTGAACTGATTGTCGATGGTTCAATCCCAGACACCGACTTCAGCGAGAAGACCCAGTTACTCTGGCGCTCGACTAAACAGCCGCGCAGTTGGATTGACTACACGCAAGGCCCACCAGGGAAATGGAGCGATTACGAAGCGAGGGGAATGGAGTCGGCGTCATCCCTGAAGGTAATCGTCTTTAAGCCCGATAACGTCCGCAATTGGTTGTTGAACGGTCCAATCAAAGAGGTCGGCTTCACGCTTCCACCAGGCAGCTATTCGATAAAACTCGTGGAGTTAAGGGCAGCCAAATCATCGGACTTGGCTCCGAAGGCATCCCTGTAAGTTTCAGGGGGAGCCTGTTTTCGCTTTCTCTAAAAATCGCATACGTATATCAAATCAGACGAACAAGCCTCTATCATTAGTAGCCTGAGATCCGTGTGTCATGAATCCCATTCAAGCAATTGCAACTCTTAGAAAATTCGCCAACTATTTGGCGGGGATTTTCCCTTTTCTTTCTGTGATTGGCGATCGCATTTATGGTCTTTTGCGCAAGATTGGCGAATTGCCGCTGCTCAAACCGCTGGTTGACGGCGCTGGGCAGTCAAGTGCGGGACAGGCGATTTGGAAGTTTTTCGAACGTTTTTACTGGCGTGATTACGCCAAAGATCGAATGGAGCTGGGTGCTGCGCCCGCTGAAACAGCTCCGGTGTTGCGCCTGATGATTCAATTGAGCGTTCTGCTAAGCCTGGTCATTCCGCTCACGCAAATGCAGGTCGCGCCGTTCAGTATTGGCTCAGTTTCTATAGAGACTTTCTCCGGCTACAAGCACGAGATGGCACGCTGGCCGATTTTTCTTTGGATACTGTGTTTGCCCTGCGCGTGGGCTTCGCTATTGATAGGCACTGCGGTCTGCAATCGCGTTGCGTTTTCTGCAACCGCAGTTGGTGCACTTTACTTTCTTGCCGGCACCATTTTGTATTTGCCTCGCAGCTATTGGAACGCTCTACTGACACTGCCGATTTTGTTCTCACTGGTTTTCAATCTGACAGTGTTGCCGTATGTGGGGCAGAGAGCGAGAATAATGCGCGTGGTGACCGCGGTGATTGTCGGCGCGGCCTCTGGATTTCAGTTCACCATCCTGACACCGCTTCGTCCTTGGCTAGCAACCGTTTTGCCATTCGACGGACCCGCCGTCGGAATTGGTGTTGGATGCTCGATCGGCGTTTGTGCAGGTTTGGCTTGCCTGGCTCTGGCGAATTATCTGCGCTCAGTGCAAAGAGAATCAACTGAAGGGACTGTTCAGGAACCGTTGATCTCGATTCAAGCTGCTTTTCTCTCCACAAGTATTGTATTGGCTGCATTTCTTTCGGCTACAGCTTTGCGAGGCGGACTTGCTCCGCTTGGTGGTGCGATAGTTTCGGCGCTGGACTCGAGCAATGCACTTCTCTGGCCAATTCTCTATTTTGTTGGTGTGGGCATTGTTCACAAGTTAATGGGTAGCAGCAAAGTTGTGGCTGCGTCCGTCAGCACCATTTTGCCGAAATCACTCGCGACCCCGCTACTCTTGATTCTACTTTTGGTCGCTACGCTCGCCGTCTGGAGCGAAGACATCATTAATTTGCTGACTTTCCAAACGAGCCCAATTGGCCAGCAACTATTCATGTTCTTTTTGCCATTCTTCACAGCGGTCAAAGCTGTCATCTGGCGTGATCCGCTACTCGGCATGGCCGCGCATTGGATGAAGTGGGTGCTTCTGTGCGAGATTGGCATCGTCTCCGTCATTGCGTTTCAAAAACGTCTAAATTCATCCGTCCTGTCAAGACTATTTTTCCTCAGTTGTTTGGCAACGCTTCTTCTTTGGGAGTACATCTTTCAAATGTCCTCCTTTGCGCGCAGCCCGATTCACTCTTCTGTATTGATTTGGCTATTTGCCATTTGGCTGCTCTGGCTGATGCACACAATCGGTTGGAAGCTCAGCATCAATGATTCACCGATGTGGCCTTCGCGCGGGAGACTAGCCATCTATGGCGGCATTGTCGGATTGATAATTTTGCAGGTGAATGCGCGCGCAAGCTGCTTTGACTATCGCATCGTAAACGAATTGTTTCTCACAATGTTTCGTGGCGTCATCGATGTTGGGCTACCTTATTACTTTCTGTTGTGGGCAAACCGCCGTATCAAGGAAGCTACGCCACCGGTAGGCTTTCTGCTCGGCGTTTATTCTGCCGGTGCCGCCGCTTCGATGTTGTTCAACGCGCTAGATAAGTGTTTTTCCAGTATTGGCTTTTGGGAAGTCGTAAATACACAGTTGCAGAATTTGAGAACAACTGGAAATCTAAGTCTTGACGTTAGCGTTTCCGGCTATTGGTTGTTTTTCAAAGTTGCAATTTTTGTAGCACTATTGGCATTGGTTCGAAAATTCACAGGTTCGGAAAGCGCCAAAGAGCAAGATTCCACTCATCCAAACCGTCGCTATCATTGGATGGTATATGCGATGCTCGCCTTTGCCAGCGGAGTGGTGACGTTTTCGTATACGTTTGTCGACTTGCCTTTACCCAACGAATTACGCGTTGCTCTGGCTCCGTTGCGCCAGGAGGTTTTGTTCAATGCTAATGTCTTCCATCTCTATCTCGCATACTGGCTGCCCGCATTATTGATGTCGGCTGCTGCCTTGAAACCCGAGAGACCAAAGGCATTGCCATGGGTGACTCTGACTGCGACGATGTCGGGCGGAATAATCCTTGTCGGTTACGAATATCTGGAAGTATTTTTGCGCGCTAGCGGACAGCTCGTTTCTTCGATGGTTGTCTTTGGTGCCGTGATGGTGGCGCAGATCGTTTTGGTGTTGCAAACTCTCGACTCAAGTCGAACCAACGCCGACAAACTCGATGATGAGAAGAAACCCGCAGCAAATGCCCTTTTATCCTACACAGAAACAGCTTTTTTTGCTGTGGCGCTCGCATCAGTTTTTTTAGTTGTGACTTATTGCTCGCCGAGTCGAAAGGCGTTTTCTTTTCGCGAGACCCCATCTTTAAAGCACTCCGTGCTGCTTGCAAATGATTGGATTCTCAAAGAAACGCAACCGCCAAAAGAGCCATTTCCTGAGATTACTTCCTTCACGCGTACCGCACCACTAGGCATGAAGCGGCTTGACGTGATGTCTCTGGAATCCGATCCTGCGGGGGTAAAACACCTTATGCGGAAATGGGTTGATTATCTCCATTTGAAGGTCACAAAGGTTGAGCAATGGGACAGATATCACCCCGGTGCTTATTCATTTCAATTTACGCTGCCCAGTAGTGATGGTGGCACGATGTTTGCAGTGTCGGCGTTTGTGCCGCGCGATAGCGGAAAAACTGAAGTCTTCACTGCAATCACAGATGTGAAGGACATTGAGCAGACAATTTGGGAAATTGCGTTCTTAGTGCAAAACCTGAATAGGACAGTGGCCCATTAAAACTCTTTGGGGTCGTAACCCATCTTCTTCGAAAGCGCGATGTCTTCAGCGGCTTTTTTCTTCTCGCCAAGTTTTTCGTATGCTAGACCGCGTTTGTAATGCATGCTCGCGCTGCGATCCGGATCGCATTTAATGGCTTGTGAGTAATCAGCAACGGACTCTTTATATTCTTTTGCGCGCAAGTGTGCGAGCCCGCGCCCTGTCAATCCTTCAATTGAATTTGGATAAACTTTCAAAAGCCCTGTGTACTCTCGCTTGGAAGCATTGAAATTTCCGGCTTCCATGTATGCAAACGCTAAACGGAAGCGAGAGTTCCAATGATCTGTGTCATTGCGCACGAGCTTGATCAAATCCTTTACCGACTTGCCTGCTTGTTTCATCGCTTGATACGCTTGCGCTCGCAAGTCGAGCGCTTCTTCCTGGCACGGGTACATGGAAAGAACTTTGTCGTAATTTTTTATCGCCAGGTCGCGCCTGCGCATCACTTCGTACACATAGGCACGCTTCAAATACCCGCTCGCGTTCGTCGGATATTTTGCGATGTGATTATTGATTAACTTCATTGCGTCGTCGTATTTCTGCTCTTGCAGATACTTCGCAATCGCTTCCATGGCCGGACGGTCTTCCGTGATTCGTCCGTAGAAAATATCGGTGATGGGAAGGCGAAGCTTTTGTTCGGCGATTCTCAAATAGTGTTTTGACCAATCATTGTCGGGATTGAGTGCAAGGCACTTCTTGCATTCCGCAATCCCTTCCTTCAATTTGTTTTGATAGAGCAGTGCATTAGCCAAATATTGGAATGCCTGCTCGTATTCCTTGTCTAACGCGACTGCTTTTCGCGCGCAATCCTCTGCTTCTTTCCACCTACCAGTCTTCAACATCATTTGCGCTCGAAGGGTCCATGCCTCAGGATCCGACGGACGCATCTTGCATGCTTTTGCGAAAAGTTCTCCCGCTTCTTTGTACTTCTTTTTTGCCTTGAGTATAAGAGCGTCAAAGAAAACATCATCGTACGTGGAAAACTGCGCAGCATGAGCTTGGTGAGCCAAATGGAACGGCAGAATATCTGCAGTTAAACCAGCGCACAGGAGTAACACGAGGACGGCCGAGCGCATCCTCGAATGATGCATGCAGTTCTTGGCCGTCCTTGCGCGATTACTCAATTGTGTTACCGATGCGGGAGCCTAGTGGCGCGAACCAGCAAGTTCTCCTGATTTCGCTTCGAATTTGCTGCCGACGAGAATTGACTCGAGGAACCAGAGGCGCTGATCGATGGTGCGCGAAATTTCAGTGTAGAGATCTGCAGTATCGGCATCTGCACTGCCTGCTTTCTCGATGCCGGCACGTACATGCTTGCCGTAAACAGCAAGGCGATCAGCGAGAGCTGCTACGTGCTCTTCGCCTTGAACCAGGTCTGTCGGATACTCCTTCAATGCGGAATGTTCTGCAGCCATGCGAGTCGTGCCGTTTGCTACGCCGCCGAGAGCGGTGATGCGTTCGGCAATCATGTCGATGTACTCGTAGACTTCACCGGCGATTTGATCGAAGAGCAAATGGTATTGATAGAACTCTTTGCCTTTGACGTTCCAGTGGGCTTGCTTGATTTGAGTCCAGAGATCAAGTGTTGATGCGAGTGATTCGTTGAGCAACTGCGTCATCTCGGAGCGAACTTTTTCGCTCAAGTCAATGCGAGAAGAGTACAGCTTTTCAGACCCCTTACCTTTAGACATTGTTGACAACCTCGATCTTGTGGTGTGATGAGGCTGCATATTTTAGTACGTTTTAAGCCTTCGGTGCGATGCTCACGGGGAGGGGCGGCATTCTTGCCGCCCGCCGGGCGACGCATGGCGTCTCCCCTACAAAAGGAGGGCGCGTTCTAAGCCTTCAGTGCGATGCCGACGGGCGAGCGAAGGTCGCCGAGGAGGCGTCCGAAGCGAGATCGGATGTGTGCGGAGGTCGGCGCGCAGCAATGCCCGCAGCACATATATGAAGTCCCCACGCAATGCGCCGCGCAAAATGCTCCCCACGCTCTAATTTAGCCAACGGACTGCGCCCGTATTTATGTTTCGAATCCCGCCGATGATGGACAGCTTCTTAGAGTCCAGTGCTTTCTTGAGCACCTCGCTCTTTGAGGTCAGTTCGCTGATTTGATGGCGTACATTAGCTTCTACCGCGGCCTCCATAAGTTCTTGCCCCTTCAACCCTGGCTTGGCTTTCTTCGCTGCATCGACAGCCGGAGCGATCAACTCGACCAGCCTGGGCAGCTTTCCATCCAGAGGAGTCTTTTCGACAGCGGCCTGAACCGCGCCGCAAGCCGAGTGTCCAAGAACTACAACCAGCGGCGTGCCCAGATACTGCACGCCGTACTCGACAGATGCGATTTCCGAAGTGCCCGTCACGTTGCCGGCGACCCTGATTATGAAGAGGTTTCCGAACTTCTGGTCGAAGACAAGTTCTGGAGGGACGCGCGCATCGGAGCAGCCGAGAATGGTGGCGATTGGTTTTTGCCCTCTGGTTGCAGTCTCTTCCCTGCGCTGAGGGTCGACTCTCGGTACAGACGAAACACCGCTCAAATACCTCATATTTCCGGCTTTCAATTTCTCCAGAGCGTCTTTTGCAGTTGGGGTGTCAGCGCTGAAACCTTGCAGTGGCATGGCTATCGAAACAATGAGTGCGGTCAGGCAAGG
>DTSE01000529.1 GCA_012965515.1 Candidatus Melainabacteria bacterium
CAGGCGACACCGAAAAGTCACTACGCGAAATGCTGGATGGGCTTGCTCTTAACTGGACCCTGGAATCCCGCACTGGAGATACATCCGCCAGCATAAAGGCGAGGCAGAAAATAGAACTTCCATCTGCGCTTATCACTACACCGGAGAGCTTATCGCTACTGCTGTCGTATGCCGAGAATCAAAAAATGTTCTCGACGCTAAGACTCGTGGTCGTTGACGAATGGCATGAGCTTATGGGCACGAAACGTGGCACAATGACCGAGCTTGCACTTGCGCGGCTTCGCCAGATCAATCCCCATTTGCGCACGTGGGGAATGTCGGCAACGCTCGGAAACACTGAAGAAGCCATGCACACACTTTGCGGCATGAATGCAGAAAAGACACGCCGCATAACCTCTGACATCGACAAAGAGACCACATTTGTGTCATTGCTACCGGAATCGGTAGAACACTTTCCGTGGGCTGGACACTTGGGACTGCCGATGGTTGAACAAGTCGCGCAAACGATCGAGCGGGCTAAAACATCTCTAGTCTTTACCAATACTCGTTCACAGTGCGAGATGTGGTATCAATCCTTGCTCACGGTCAGACCGGATTGGGCGGGAGAAATAGCACTTCATCACGGCTCGCTCGACCGAGACACCCGCAAGTTTGTCGAAGATGCGGTCCGTGACAGCAAGTTGCGATGCGTTGTGTGCACCTCCAGTCTTGATTTGGGAGTTGATTTTGCGCCTGTAGAACAAGTACTCCAGCTCGGCAGCGCGAAAGGCGTAGCCCGACTCTTGCAGCGCGCAGGACGAAGCGGACACAAACCGGGAGCGCTGAGCACCGTTGTTTGCGTGCCGACCCATGCCTTCGAGATCATCGAGTTCGCCGCGGCCCGCAAGGCTCTAGTCGAACAAAAAATCGAATCGAGAAAACCATTACCCAAGCCACTGGACGTTCTCAGCCAGCACATAGTCACTCTTGCAGTGGGCGGCGGATTCAGACGCGAAAGCGTCTTGGCAGAAATTCGCAGCGCATATTCATTTAAAAACCTCAGCGAAATTGAGTTTGACTGGGTGCTGAACTTCGTAACCAAGGGCGGCCGCGCGCTGGGTGCATATCCCGAATATTGCAAAGTACAAGAATACGACGACTATTTCATCGTCGAAAGTGACTCCATTAGACAGCGGCATCGCATGTCAATTGGAACCATTACAAGCGACGACAGCATGAATGTAGTCTTCATGAGCGGCGAGCGCATCGGCTCATTGGAAGAGTCGTTCATTGCCCGCCTACGACCGGGCGACAAATTCGTGTTTGCAGGAAGGTGCCTGCGCGCCATTTCGGAGGCGTTCATGCTGCGCAAAATGTCGTCTGCAAGATTTTCTGGATTGAACAAATGGTGCTCGGAAAGCATTTCAACGGGGACGTTGATATTCGAAACCATTTCAAAACCGTAGTCGTTGATCGACAAACTGAATGTTGCCGGCATCAAACGCGACATTCTGTAAGCCAGTAGTGCTGCCAGCCCCTCGTGCACGAGTCTTCCTTCAAACGGATAGATGAAGAGGTGGTATCCCTCTCGCGAATGCATGTGCTCTACGAGAACTGACTTTTCGTCGGGAATTTTGGACCAGGTCTCTTGCAGGCGCAAAAGCGGCTCCACAAGTTTCATCTCTTCTGATTCGTAAATGCCTTGTGCCG
>DTSE01000530.1:0-15419 GCA_012965515.1 Candidatus Melainabacteria bacterium
ACCTATTGATCTGTAAGCAGAGGAAGCCGGTCATCCCGCCCATGGAAAGCATTATGGCAACGGATGTCGGGTTGAAATAGTCGACTACGACCGGCCAAATTCTATGGGTGTGAAAGTGAGGCAGGTGCATGTGAGCGGAATGCTCAATTTTGCCGAGAACGCTGCGCGCGCCGGCGTTTCCGGTGTTTGCTCCAGGCTCGCCGCCAGAACTGTGACCGCTTCCATTGCTAGAACTATGCGCGGCTCCATGGTTTCCACCATGATGCCCGCCACTTTGTCCGTGATGACCGGTTCCATGCGCTTGATGCCGGTGTGCGATTAAGCCAGAACCCATTGCGACACAAAGATATGCAGTGCCCAAAACCCCAGCGGTGCCGTAAATAATGCTCAGAACTTGGATGTCAGTCATCAGTATTGCTGTGCCCTGAAATGTCCATTTTTCCTCTACACATATGAATGCATGAAGGCAGTATCGCTTTGCTGTTGGGCGATAATGGGATCTGGTGGAGATGATTCGAAAGCTTTCGGTCGACAGCAACGATAGGTCAGCAATTGGAAGTAGTCGTAACGCACAACAACATGGACTTCGATTCACTTGGTGCGCAGCTTGCTGTCACTAAGTTGTTCCCTGCCGCGCGCATGGTGCTGGGCACTCCGCTGTTCGGCAATGTGCGCAACTTCCTCGCACTCTATCGCAGCAGCTTGCCGATTGTTCAAATGAAGTATGTGGACTGCAAGAAGGTGACGCGCGTTTATGTCGTCGACTGCCAGAATGCTGATCGCCTTGACGCGGGTTGCCGCGACTTGCTGAAGTCGCCGGACAAACATGTTCCGTACTTCGTTTATGACCATCACGGCATTGACCCTGATGGACTTTTCGATGGCGCGGAAGTTGGCTCGATTGTTGAACCTGTAGGCGCTGCGACAACGCTACTCGTCGAGTTGATCAAGAAGCAGCGCATCAAACTTACGTCCTTCGAGGCCACCGTGATGGCGCTGGGCATCTACGAGGACACTGGATGTTTGACATACAAGGGCACGACTGAGCGCGACTGTTTGGCGGTTGCGCATTTGCTCAAATGCGGCGCCGACCTGCATCACGTCAATGAATACATTCACCCGAAACTGGGCGATGAGCATTCTCAGTTGCTTCAAGATATGGTGAAGACCTGCAAAACCATTACTTTGGAAGGCGTTCGAATTGTCGTCGCCACGGCGCGTATGGTTGATTTCCTTCCGGAGCTGGCTGGTTTGACACGGAAGCTCATGGAAATTGAATCAGCAGGAGCCGCTTTCACTGCGGTTTACATGCGAGATCGGGTTCATTTAGTGGGTCGCAGTGATACGGCTTCGGTTGATGTCCGCCCTGTGGTCAGGCTTTTCGGTGGTGATGGTCACCACGGCGCCGGTTCTGCAGTGATCAAATCTGACGACCTCGATGCGATTGCTTCGAAGATTGTGAGCTGTTTGGAGTCTAATGTCAGTCCGGAGAAAACGGCGTCCGAGATCATGACGTCGCCAGTGCGTACTGTGCCTCCGACTGTTTCCATGGACGAGGCGAGCCGCCTCATGATCCGCTACGGTCAAGATGGGCTGGTGGTTACCGACGATGGCAAGGTTGTCGGCGTTGTTTCTCGCCGTGATATCGATCAGGCAACGCACCACAGGCTCGGGCACGCGCCGGTTAATGGATTTATGAGCCGTCCTGTTTTGACAATTCAACCGAGAACACCGCTGAGCAAAATCCAAGAGATGATGGTCAAAGAGGACATTGGGCGCTTGCCGGTGCTGGATGAGAACGATAAGTTGGTCGGGCTCGTGTCGCGAAACGATGTGCTCAAGATACTTTACGGTCCAAAGCCCGGTGGCAAGTCGAGTGGATTTGCCTCGGATGATGTCGATTGGGCTCCGGCTGGTTCTTCAAAACGCGCAACCGCAGCCGCAGATCTCACCTATAAGCTGAAGACCACAAGCGCATCGACTTTGTGGCTCTGCGAATTGATCGGCGAAATTGCCGCGCGGCTCGGCATGACAGGCTATTTAGTCGGCGGGTGTGTGCGCGATCTGCTGCTCGAGAAAGAAAATTTCGACCTCGACTTCGTAATTGAAGGGTCTGCAATCCAATTAGGTGATGAACTTCAGAAGGCTTATCCTGGGCGCCTCAAAGTCGTTGCACGGCATGAGAGATTTCAAACAGCTACTCTCGAGTTTTACTGCGAGGAGAAAAGAGAAGTTGATCTTTCCACCGCGCGGACGGAGTTTTACGAATATCCTGCTGCTTTGCCAACCGTCGAACCTTCTCGATTGGAGCAGGATCTCTTGCGCCGCGATTTCACAATAAACGCGCTTGCCGTCTGCCTTAATCCCGGCAGGTTCGGACAATTGGTCGATTATTTTGGTGGGATGCAGGATATAAAAGACCGCGTGGTGCGCATTTTGCACCCATTCAGTTTCATTGAAGACCCGACACGCATTATAAGAGCCGCGCGTTTTGCCGCTCGTCTCGGCTTTCAACTCGAGTCAAAGAGTAAGGAGCAAGCCCGAAGAGCTATTGCTATGGGGATTTTCGACGACCTTGGCGGTGCACGCATCCGGACGGAGCTGAAGTTGATACTTGCGTCTCCTCACCGTGTAAGTGCACTCGACTTGCTCGGTGATTTGGGCGGACGCCTTCGTTATCTTGATGCGGAGCTCGAGTATGGACTTCCCGTTCGCAGCCTCCTGCGGCGCGCGGAGCGATTGCTGGAACACTATCCTGTTGATGAAACGTGGCTCGTCCATCTGGGACTTTTGATAGCTGGATTGCCAAAGGAAAGGCTCGAAGCGTGTCTGGAGCGTTTGCAGCTGCAAATGGATCACAAGCAGAAGATCTTGAGCGGTCTGCGTTTACCAGGCCAAATTGGCGAGCCTGAGCAAGAGCCAAAGCGTAGTCAGATATATCGTTTGTTTTACGGACAGGCGAAAGAGTCGCTCGCAATAGCTGCTTGTCTGGCACGTCCTGGCTCCTTGACGCGGCGCATGATCAAACTTTATCTGGAGCAATTGGGTGACACTACAATCGAACTGACCGGCGCCGATCTTTTGAAGCTCGGATTTGCGCAAGGTCCCGGGCTGGGACGAGTTCTCGAGGCGCTACTTGACGCGAGGCTGGACGGCAAAATAAAAACTCGTGATGACGAGCTGGCATTCGTTCGCGCCAACGCGGAGATGGTGCGATAATTTTCTTCTCGACCTCTGTGGGAAACCATGCCAGAACTTACGATCTTCCCTTTTGTCTCCTGCTTGCTGACAATAGCGCTGGTCTACAAATACTTAACTCCACTTGTTAGTGGCGGCAATGTGGCGCTGAAAAAAGTCAGCGTTCTGCACTGCGCAATCTTTTCTTTTGTATATGCACTTGCCTTTACCGTTTTGTATTTTGTCGCTGGTTTCGCAATAGCTTCTGCAATCACACCCTTCGTCAAAGACTTTGTGAATTCTGCCGAGCCTCTTATTGAGAGTCTTATCAGCGTTGTCTTTCGCGGCATTGTCTTTCAATCAGTATTTTTTGCACTGACTTTGTTTGCAGGAAAATTCTGCAAGAGCATCATCAGTGTCAATGGAGTGTTCAATGCCTGGAGAGCTGCATGGGCGCCGGCTGTTATCGTGATTGCGCTGGTCGTGGCGATGTCAGAGCTACTTCGCAGGATGTTGCCTAATCCCTATTAGCTACCTGTTTCAGCATGCTCTTTAGACGGCATTTTTTGCTGAGTTAATTCCGCAGCTTGATCTAAAGTTTTCTTTCGGGAACCAGAATTGATACCGCCTGCGGTATTACTTCGATTTGCATAGGCGTTGTACCGAAGGCATCGCCATCAATCATGGCGATTACTTCCTTTTGTGGCTCTGCTGGTGCTTCTTCTTCGCCCATGAAAAAGTTCTTGATGGTCGAACCTATAGCCTGCAAGCGTGATTTCTTCGGCGGCCTTGGAATAGTCTCGACAAGTAATGAGGAGACTTTGCGAATGTAGTATGGCGCTTTTCCGCCTACAAATCCCCCCGCAAACCGGAATCCGAGGTCCACATAGTCTTGAAACTCTGTAGGGTTCAAAACGCAAAGATCGAGCAAACCATCGTTCAACTCAGCCGTATCTGAAAGTTTGCCTACACCTAGATCGGAAATATTGGTGATAAAGACTCCGGCAGCTCTGACGATGAACGATTCGCCGACAGTGGTAAGCCGGAAATTGACTGGCGGAAGGGCGAGGGTTTGAATCATCGAACTTGCATAAGCAAGCATTTTCCAATTCACCTTCTCCTGATGGTCGGTGGCGATAACTGCATCGGAAAGCGGCCCAGCTCCGGCGGCGACGCAGAAGTACTCGCCATTCATTACACCCAAATCGATCGACATCGGCTTGCCGGTCATCAGAACTTGAATTGCTTCATCGAGCGGATCGCCCAAAATATTTTCTTCGTAGATGCCGAGATTGCGCGCTAGCTGGTTGCCTGTGCCCAACGGCAAAATTCCTACAGGAATGCGCGGGCGATAACGTGCCACCGCCCCTAGTGCAAACCGAACGGTTCCATCACCGCCCGCCGCAACTACGAGATCGGGATGTGGAACGTGTTGGAACATCTCTTGCAGATCCATGCCTGGTCGCGTCGGCATGACGGTGACCGCGTAATCGGCCTCTTCGCAAAGACGATGAACAATCGCGCCCAGCCACAAATCTGGACCTACAGCCGTACCGGCAATTGGGTTGTATACGACTATCGCGTGCTTGTGCATCCGTTTTTGTATCGATTAGAAATACATTCTTTATTGCTTTGCAACCATTCTTTACTTGCTGAGAGCCTGTTTTCAAAGGTAAAGAAAAATCTTACTCTCATTTTTGCACTGCTTTTTCCAGGGTAGTCAACAGGCTGTGAGATGGTCGCCGTCCTCTTTTCAAGACCTTGGCAGCCACCCTCAGGTTAGTCGTATAACTCGAGATTCTAAGAAGCCTTTTGGTTCCAGCCGGAATGGCTGTGCTAACGTTGTTGCATGAATTCGTTTGACAATTAACTCGATTTCAGTATTGTATTCGACACCATCCTGATTCGCATTTCCAAAATCCCTAATTATAGGAAGGACGGCATCCATTGCGTGGAACAAAGACCAAAACGAGCGAGCTTGCTGCTCTCGCCCTGATGGCGTTTGTCGCTTTGCAACCGATTGTGGTGGCACAACCCTGCGAAGCTCGTCAAAAATCAGAAGGTCCGCATGCGGTTATCGAAGAAGTTCGCAATGGCAAAACCTTCAGCGTGAGCCACGCTCTAATCAAGGCCAAGCCCGATGAAGTCTGGCATATACTCACCGACTACAATAATGCCCATCGCACTTTTCCGATGATGAAGAAGTGTCAGGTCATTGAAGATCGCGGCTGCACAAAGCTTATGAAGCACATAGTCGCCCCGAGCGGAGCGCTTTGCACCTACGAATACATCATTGAATTGAAAGAGACCGATAAAAAGAGTCTTGAATGGAAGCGCGTGAGCGGCAGCTTCAAAGAAGTGGATGGTTGGTGGAAGCTCGAGCCGGTTGATGGCGGACGGCACACCATGGTCACTTACGGCACGTATGTAAACGGCGGATTGTTTATTCCTCAGGGTCTGATCAGGCGCCAGTTCCGCACGGACATGCCTCAAGTCATGGCTACTCTGACCAAGACTGCCGAAAACAACACACAAATCGCTTCGCGTCGCGAACCAAACTCTACACAGCAGTAGCCTGGTGCCGGTTTAAGCCCATCTCATGCGTTGCACTTCTTCTTACGCCATGCAGCGCAGGCGCTATTCTTGCTAGAATACAAAACTTGCGAATACGCATTTGAGGAGAGGTACCGAAGCGGTCATAACGGCGCCGTCTCGAAAGCGGATGGGCGAATAGCCACGTGGGTTCGAATCCCACCCTCTCCGCCATTTTTCGGACTACATGCTTGCGCGTGTAGGAAAAGATAGGGAAAACGCAAATTCGCTGGGCTTAAAGGCGGTTTGCGGTTTTGAGCGTTCTAGTAACGAATTTAGAGGATTCACAATGCAGGTAGGGATTGTAGGGCTTTCGGTCACAGGCAAAACAAGCGTGTTTAACGCTGTCAGCGGCGGCTCGGCGCAGGTTGGCGGGTTTTCCGGCAGTGAGGCGAATATCGCTGTCGTGCCGGTGCCGGATGAGCGCCAGAGTTGGCTTTCCGAGTTGTACAAGCCGAAAAAGACCACCTTCGCGACCGTCGAACTTGTCGATGTCGCCGGTGTTCAAGCCGGACAAGCAAAGGAAGGTGGCTTCAGCCCTGCGATGATGCAAAACTTGCGCCAGGTCGATGCCCTTGTGCATGTTGTCCGCGCATTCGACAATCCTTCCGTTCCGCACCCAGAAGGCAGCGTAGACGCCTGCAGAGATGCTGAATTGTTTGAGTTGGAGCTGATAATCGCTGACCTTGGTGTTGTTGAAAAACGTCTCGAGAAGATCGATGCGGAAATCGGGCGCAAGAAAGGTCCTGAAAAACAGGCGCTTGAACAAGAGAAAGAATTGCTCGCCAAGTTCAAAGACCAACTCACTTCCGAAAAGCCCTTACGTACAGTTGAGCTGTCCGATGAAGAACAGAAGCTGATTCGCGGATACACTTTTCTCTCGCAAAAGCCGATGCTCATTGTTGCCAACATTGACGAGTCGGATATCGGCAAAGATAAAATTGAAAAACTTGCGAAGCTGCAGTCCTTTGCCGACAGCAAGGGCATTCCCGTTCTCACCTTCTGCGCCAAGACTGAAATGGAAATCGCACAACTTGACGAAGCCGACCGCGCCGAGTTCATGACCGCGCTGGGCATCGTGGAGTCCGGTCGTGAGAAATTGATCAAAGCGTCTTATCAGCTTTTGAAATTGATCGCGTTCTTCACTGTTGGAGAGGACGAAGTAAAAGCCTGGACTATTACCAAAGGCACTCCTGCGCAAGAAGCCGCACGCAAGATTCACTCCGACATTGCTCGCGGTTTTATTCGAGCTGAAGTCGCACCCTATGAGTCTATCCGCACATTAGGCACGTGGAACAACGCAAAAGACAAAGGGCAAGTACGTCTTGAAGGCAAAGAATATCCGGTAGCCGACGGCGATTGCATCAACTTCCGCTTCGCCGTCTAAGCGGAGCATTGCCGCTCCATTGCGCTAAGCCGGTACGCTGCATCCACAACTGTGGTCTGGCTTCCTTGACATTTTTGCGCGTAGCCTTATAGTTTTGCCTAATTACTAGAAGACTGCCAGAATGAAACCAGCGACCGCCACGCCGGCGTGGTGAACAGGTGGAATCTTTGTATCCGGTTGAAATCGCCCTAATTAACGACAAAGAGCTGGCTGCGTTTCTCAAGCAGGCAAAGCCGCGAACAGCGCGCGGGCTGGTGGATCTGCTTGTCTGGTGCTGGGGGATGATGATTCTCGGCATACTTCCGTACATTTTGATGCCGAACATTTGGACATTTTTGCTCGCCTTTGCCTTCGTTACATCGCGCATGGGCGCGCTTCTCGCTCTCGCTCACGATGCACAGCATGCGGCATTCTTGCCGGACAAAAAGTGGAACGACATGATTGCGGCGTGGTTTTGCGCCTATCCCGTCGGTTCTATTTTTGGATCATCTAGGGCAGTGCACATGGCACACCATAAGCTTTTGGGACAAGCTGAAGATCCGGACCGCAATTTCCACTTAGAGGACAACAAGTCCACTGCAAAGGAGTTTTTTGTCCACTTTGCGCGCTTGGTTTTTGGTGGGCAGTTGTGGACGAGTATTGTGAAAAACGGTCTTCTGCGCCCGATGAAACGCGATAAAAAAGACGCGGAGTTAGTTGTATTGCAGCGGACTGGGCATCCGGAAATATTGAACCTTGTGCCTGTGCAATTAGTAATTTGGGGCGCGCTCTGGCTTGCTTCCGGGCAGTTTTGGTTGTACTTCGCACTTTGGCTTCTGCCGATATTTACTACAGGAACATTCCTTGGTTTTCTTCGCGGCTTTGTCGATCATGCCCGATTGAAAGACGACAGGGATGGTCCGATGGAAGGGCGTTTGATAACTGTGCTGAATGTCGGACCGATTGCACGTTGGTACCTTGCTCCTTTTGATTTCAAATACCATGCGGAGCATCATCTATTCCCGACTGTTCCACACTATGGGCTTGAAGAGCTGCACTCGATACTGCAGCGGAATTCTGAAATAAGCAAGTACTATATTTGTCGCCCGAGCTACGCTCATTTTCTCAAAGAATACTGGCACCAAATACGCTACCAACCTGCATCGTTGCCTGAGCAGGGGTGATTAGCGAAACGAATGAAGTTGCGTTTATCGAAACCCACCAGACGGCAGTTCATTACCTGCGCAGCTTTTCTCTTCTTCGGAGTGTTTCTGCTCGCCTACGCTGTTTTTATCGAGCCAAGACAGCTGGTTGTACAAAGGCAGACAATTAAATTGCCTCACTGGTCGCCTGCGTTGAACCATTTGAAGGTTGCGGTTATTACTGATTTGCATGTCGGATGTTTGAGCGTTCCTATTTCCAAACTTCGCCGCGTCATTGTTACAACCAACGAGCAAAAGCCCGATCTGATCGTAATGCTCGGAGATTTTGTCGCTAGTCATGGTCGAAGTTCAGCCCTTAAGCCGGAAGAGTTTGCTCATGAGCTTTCCGCACTCAAGGCTAAGTATGGAGTCTATGCGGTGCTCGGAAATCACGACTGGTGGTACAACGGTGAGGAAGTTCGCAATGAACTACAAAGAGCAAACATACACGTTATAGAGAATGCGTCCGTTCAATTGAAAATTGATAGTGCGTCTCTGTGGGTCGCTGGGCTTGCCGATCAGTGGACGAGAACTCCAAGCATTCCTCTTGCTATAAAGAGTGTTCCGGTAGGTTCCCCTTGCCTAATGTTGATGCACGAACCGGACTTGTTGCGCGATGTGCCGGAATCGATAAGCTTGTCTCTTGCCGGGCACACGCATGGCGGTCAGGTTTCACTTCCAATAATCGGCGCACCGATTTTACCGACTGATCTGGGCAGTAAGTTCGCGCGGGGATTGATTGTCGAAGGAGACAAACACTATTTCGTTTCTTCTGGTGTGGGTACCAGTGTTCTTCCGGTGCGCTTTGGTGTTCCACCTGAAGTTTGCATACTGGATTTGATTAGCCAGTGACTGAGTAATAATCTTTGGTAGGACCCTATGCATGTCACCCGCAAAGGTGCATGCAATGCGCCGCTACAGAGGTTTCTGTAGGGGCGGCATTATTGCCTTCGACGGGCGTCACCCCGACATCAAAGGGCGCGTGCAACGCGCCCCCACGCTGCTTCCTGAACGACCTGCGCTGCTTTCTGAACGACCTACGCTGCTTTCTGAACGACCTACGCTGCTTCCTGAACGACCTACGCTGTCAAAACTCTTTTGTTATCTTGCCTGTGTTGATGTTGACGTAATACCAATTCTTCGTCGCTGTGTGCGAGCTTTCTGGTCCATCATTGACCACTTCGTAGACGTGAACAACATAGGCGCTGCCTTCTTTTCGATCAAGGTCGATCGTCGGCTTGGCAATTTTTGATTTTGTAACTTCTTTGAAGAACTCTTTTACTTCCGGCATTGCCATTACAAGATCTAGCGCACGCTTCTCGGTGATTTTGCCTTTCGAGTTGGCACTTGCGGATTTCTGCGAGGTTGGCTTGGTTGCGGGGGCTGCAGCCGGTTTCGCTGCAGGACTTCCATTTGCATTCTGTTTCGCCGTTTGTGCTGTGTCAGCGGCGAAAGCCGCTGTGGATAGGAAAACAGATAATGCCGCTGAAAAAGCTAAGTTTGATTTGGAGTGCTGTTCGCCTTTCATACCATTCCTATCTTAAGCAGTGCTAATTCGCTTACTGTCTAAGTTTTGCTTTGCCCTGATCGATTATTGTCGCTAATTTGTCTTCACCGATTTCTTCGATGCTGGCAGCTCGCTCTATTGGATCAAAGATTTCGTTGTAAAAAGATTCTTGGCGAATCAGCTCCGGCCAATTGGAAAGTTTGTCCCATTCGCCATCGTTTAATCCAAGCAGAAAGCGTGCACGAAAAGGGTCTACGCCTTCCATTTCAAAAGCAGCAACTCGCAAATCTCTTCCGGCGCCGGTATCAAAATGCGCAGTTCCAGTCCGGTCGAGATCTACATCGCAATAAATGTCGAATTTGCGAATCAGGTTTTGCGCTTCCTCGATGTAGGAATCGTGTACGCGCTTGCCTCGCTCAGTCAGCTTGTAGGCTGCTTTCTTCACGTCTATTTCGATGTGCTGTTCTTTTTCTGCCCAGGCGATCAGATCATCTATTTCTGCATTGTCCTTTGTCACATCAATTGCAAAACCGATAGCAATTTGGTGGAGGAACATTGCTCGTGCTAGATCTTCCATTAAGCTGGCCGGATCCTGCGGGTTGCTGTTAGCCGCTTGTTGAGCCGTTTTTGCCCCTGATGGCAAAGCCGTATCTGTGACTACAAGGTCGAGGCGGTAATACTTCATGCCGTCTCTTTCCGACATTGTGCATGCGTTTTTCAATGGTGCGTCCGGATTGATTTCGCGGCCATTACCTTTGAAAACGGCGGTCTCTTTGATCAGTACGCCCTGTTCATCCTGGTCGAAGATGTACTTCTGGAGCGCCTTCAGGTCGTCTACCTGACCGGCCGGCAGTATGTTTGACTCGACAAGTGCGTTGATGTTTTCGGAGCCGATAACATCGAAGACTACATCAATTGCATTTTGACTTGCTGTTTTTTCATCCAGCGTCAAGACGCAGGAATGGTTTTCTCCTGCGTCCGAGAGTCTCAGTTGATATTGCATGATTAGCGTCTCCGGCCGCCAAATCCGCGCATCTTGAAGCCGCTGCTAGAGCGTCTGCCACCCCAGCCGTAGCCGGAGCTGGAGCTCGACGAAGAGCTGCCGAATGTCGAGGAAGAACCGCCTCCAAACCAGCTGCGTTTTCTGTCGGTGGTACCCGATGAGAATGTGCTTGAGCCAAATCCAGTCTTGCTAGTCAGGCCGCCGTCGCCTTTCGACTTGAAGCGTGAAAAGAAACCTTGGTTTGCGGCTTTTTGAGTCTCATATGCCGGCGATGTGCGCCAAGCTGTTCTGTGGCTGCCGAGTGGTCCCATGCGGTCGTACGGTGTGTAATAGCGACCGCCCCACGAATTCATCATGTGAGAGAGCACGAGCATTTGCACAAATGGGCTGTCGAAAATGCTACGGTGACCAACATAGTGCGCGCTGCCGTCATAGTTGTTGACTCGGTACGGCATGTCGTTGTTGACGATGTCACCAGTCTGTTCAATTGAAAAGAGCTTTTCGTCATCTTTTTGGAAGCCTTGCTCTTTCTTGTTGTCGATGTAGCCTGTGACGACAAGACGGTTGTTTTCGCGAGTCGCGTCGATGGATACGACGTCTTTGCCCTCGTAGATCTCATTAACGCGTTTTTCAAAGGAAGCCATGCGAGTTTTGAAGTCGTCGCCTTTAGCCTCGAAGAAAGCCTTTTGAACTTCGTCCAGGTTGATTTTGCTGGAGGAAACTTCAATTTGCGGCTGGCTGGAGACGTAGTGCTCGCTTTTCGAGCCGGACGAGCAACCCGCAACCGTCAAGCCCGTAGAAATGACGCAAAGGACGCTAAGAATGCTCAGGCAACGTTTCATTTGGATACTCCAAAACTAATACAACTTCACTATAACAACGCGCTGCAGCGAAAACAGCCGAAAGCGCCCACAGGTCGGGTTTTTAGTCGATTGGTGCTACACAATATATTAGCAATTGCCGCGGTATGAAAGCCGGGTGACAGCGAGGATTGAAAATAATTAGTGACAAAGTCAAATTACTCTGCCGACCAGTAGTTGCTTGCATGCAGCTCGCAAAATTTATGAGCGTTGCGGATTCCAACTTGTTGAAGAATCGCCGCACGACATGTTTGGCGAAAACCTCATCGGTCAAACGTGGGAGCTGGTTCTTTAATTCAGGAACTGCTAACGGTCTTACGGTTTATTCGATTGCCTTTCGCCGGTGCAAAGAAGCCGGCGAAGTATGCCAGAACATACGGAAACGCTCTGTTTTGAAACAGCTTCAAGCGCTCGTGGAAATTGTCGTCAAGCAGGTGATCCAGCTGTTTTCTAAAGGGTTTCTTGAGCAGATCTGAAAGACGCACGAGATTTGGAAACTTTCTGACGAAGTATCCATGCAACTTGTCTTTAAGCCAGGCTCTGCGACGATCCGAAATCATTGTTTGTCAACCTTTCCTTCGTTCATAGCCAACGTTTCCATGCCCGTCAGCGGGAAGAGCACCGTGTCGATTGAGTGAATGACACCATTGCGACACTCCATATCTTGCTTCACTACGACGGCGCCTGACACCGACACAGTCTTATTGCTGGACACGTTTGTCATCAGGAATTCACCGGAAATAGTGCGTAGCGAGTCGAACTTGAGGTTTTCCGAAGTCATTTTTCTAGGCACAATGTGATATTTCAGAACATTCCTGAGGCGCATTTTGTCTTGAAAGAGATGCGTATAAGTGTCTTTTGTAAGACTTGCAAATGCGCGGTCTGTGGGTGCAAATATTGTGTAAGGTCCGCGCCCAGTTTCCAGCGCGTTAGCCATGCCCGCATCACGGAGTGCTTGTAAGAAGATTCGGAAGTTTCCTTCCTTCTGTAACCGTTGAACGACATTATTTGGAATGATGCGCCGGCGCGGATAGGAAACACTATGCGTTGCATGATGAATTGCTGCTTGCGACGCGTGTTGTACTGCTGCGCCTGGATACGGCAAGAGGAACGGCGTCGTCGCACTAATGATTGCGATTATTAAGGCCGAACGATCAAAGCCCTTGGTTCTTAACATATTTGCCTCCCATGCTGTCTTTCGAGGCTTTTTAGCAACTCCAAGCAGCACTGGTAAGACAGGTCCGCCTTTCATTTGTTCCTGGGACGCTTTACCCTACTGAATCTATATAAAGTCAGGAGTCGGACCGAAAGGCGGTAGCTGGTATGGGATTGGAGACGAAGCGATTGATACTGCGGGAGTGGAAGGATTCGGATTTGGAGCCTTTTGCAGCATTGAATTCAGATCCCGAGGTGATGGAATTTTTTCCCAAAACGATGACTCTGGATGAAACTGCCGCGATGATTGATCGAATTAAAGCCCGCCATGCTGAAGACGGCTTCTGTCTCTGGGCTACAGAGGAAAAAGAAACAGGAGATTTTATCGGATTTGTTGGTCTCGGGCGGCCATTGTTTGAAGCAAAGTTTATGCCATGTGTTGAAATAGGTTGGCGATTGGCGCGTTCATATTGGGGAAAAGGTTATGCGCCGGAAGCAGCCATTGAGGTCCTAAGAGACGGCTTCGAGAATTATGGGCTAGATGAAATTGTCTCGTTCACGGCAGCGCTGAATTCGAAGTCGATTCGCGTGATGGAAAAAATATCGATGTGTAGAAACCCCGATGATGATTTCGACCATCCTAACGTCCCCGATGGACATCATCTAAAGCCGCATGTTCTCTACCGAATCACGCAAAGAGACTGGAGAGCAAAATCGTAGTGTGGGCGGCATTATTGCCAGCGCGAAGGGCGCAGGCAATGCGCAACTACGCGAATCGGGCGAAGCATGACGTCGTCCCTATGATTCGGGTTTTCGGAAGACCACGCCCATGTTGGATGTTTGACCTGTCGTTATTTTTATTGCCAAATCAGTAGCAGCGAAGAAACCGTTACGGATGAAGTTGCCGAGATTCGTCTTCGCCCAGTTTATGGGTGGAAAGAGCGAGTCTGCAAGCGGCTTTAGCACGGGATTTGCTTTCAACAGGGAGTGCATCGTCCACACCCAGAAAATTGCATTTGGTTGAAACTCCAAATGCACCAGTTCAAAATTTGTCAGTCGCGCAAGTTCCTTTATTGATTTTGGATCATAGAACACCCAGTGGCGTGGGAAGTGATAGGCGCCCCAGTGCTTGTTTCTGAATAGTTTTGCATCCAGTGAATCAATGTTTGGCGTCCAAAACCAGAAGATACCACCGGGTTTTAGGATCCGTCGTACCTTTTCTGCGAATTGTTTTGGATCGGCAACGTGTTCGATAACGTGACTTGCCCAAACGAAATCGAAATAGCTTTCAGGTAGATCAACCTCTTCGAAGCGACCGGCATAAGCCTTATGACCAGCGGCATTCGCTTTCTCTACTGCTCTCTCGTTCATGTCTACGCCGTAGGTTTCTACCTGGCGTGTACGTACCTTCTTGAACCAGTTCAAAATATGCCCGTCCGCGCATCCTATGTCTAATACTCGCACCGGATCTGGTGCGGTAACAAAACTGAGGCAGCCTTCCAAACCTTTGAGAATCTGTTGGTAGCGAAATTTGTAATACAAGTTCTGACGCTGGTTTTCGTCATACCCTTCTTCGAGGCTGTAAGCATAATAATTCGGTGGATAGATCGTCGGCAATTCGGAAATGTCTGGTCTTGGGTTCAGATAAACGAGACCGCAATTGCGACAACGGACAACGTTGAAAACGTCGTCCGTCGTGTTCGTATATTCATGCTCGACGCCTGTCGTAACCAGTTCAGAATCAGTCGAGCCGCAGTTATTGCAACTGGTTTCGACTTTCTTGATGTCGGACTTCATGGTCTGCCCTTACGCTTTCGCGAGACTAAGTTTTTTCCCAGGTGGGACCTTCGGCAGTGTCCATTACGCTGATGCCGGCTTTGGCCAGTTCGTTGCGTATCAAGTCAGATGTCTTGAAGTCCTTGTTGGCACGCGCATCTTGTCGTAATTGCAACAGCAAAGCGAGAACTTGCTCAGTGGAATTTCTGTCCACAACTTTTCTGGTATCAGTTAGTGTAAAACCGAGAACTCCGGCATAATCTTTCAATGCTTTCGCCCAGAGTTTTCTCTCGTTGGCGTCTTTGGAAGCGGAGATCTTGTCGGCAAGCCCGAATAGATGCGATATGGCAACAGCTGTGTTGAAGTCGTTGTCCATCGCCGCCACGAATTCGTTGTGGAATTCGCTCAGCGTTTTATCATTCTTGTAGGCTTCTGCAGCTTTTTGATCGAAGCGATAATGCTTTGATGGCGAGAAGCCGCCACCATTTTCTTCCGCTTCTGCAAACAGGGATGCTCGCAAGAGTCTCATCAATGCCTGCTTTGCGCCGTTCATTGCCTCGGGGCTGAATTCAATCGGATTTCTGTAATGCGTCTGCAAAATGAACAAGCGAAGTGTGTCTGCCGAATATTCTTTCAGCAGATCGCCGATTGTTTTGAAATTGCCCAATGATTTGGACATTTTCTCTTCGCTGACGTTGATAAAGCTGTTGTGCAGCCAGTATTTGGCAAGTGGCTTGTCGTGCAGCGATTCGGATTGTGCTTTCTCATTTTCGTGATGCGG
>DTSE01000530.1:15429-20077 GCA_012965515.1 Candidatus Melainabacteria bacterium
AGATCTTCACCGCCGCCATGAATATCGATTGTTTCCCCGAGCACGGATTTGATCATCGAAGAGCACTCGAGGTGCCATCCCGGACGACCAAAGCCCCATGGGCTCATCCAGCCTGTTTCGCCTTCCGGTGCGCTTTTCCAAAGAGCGAAGTCGACGGGATTGCGTTTCACTTCTTTCAATTCGCTTTGCGAACGCACTTGTTCGCGCGCGCCTGATTTCAGATCCTCGATGTTCTTCTTGCCGAGCTTGCCGTAATCCTTGCATGCGCCCACATCGAAGTAAACATCGCCTTCGGCTTCATAGGCTTTGCCTTTCTTGACGAGGTCTTCGGCCATACCGATCATCTGTTGAAGATACTCGGTGGCGCGTGGCTCGATGTCGGGCGGTGCTACGTTTAACGCGTACATATCTTGCCAGAATTCATAAAGATAATGGCGCGCCAATTGGTCCGGCCGAATGTTCAACTCTTTGGAGCGATTGATGATTTTGTCGTCAATGTCCGTGATATTGCGCACGAAAGTGACCTTGTAGCCGGCGAAGCGCAGGTAGCGCTGAATCACATCCCAGACGATTTCCTTGCGAGCGTGTCCGAGGTGGCTCGAGTCATATACGGTCGGACCGCAAGCGTAAAGCGAAACCTTGCCGGGTTCGACCGGAACGAATTCTTCTTTCTTGCCTGTTAGTGTATTGAAAACTTGAATGGACATATCGTTTCTCTCTTTGCCTTTAAGTGCGTCATGAATACGCGCCTCGGATGGCGCGCTGCTGCTACGCACAGAGACAGAGAATGTCTTCCAATCTGGCTTTCACTCTCGCCGGTCCCAGTATTGAAATGATGGCGCCCAGATCCGGACCTTGCACTTTGCCCGATAGAGCAGCGCGCAGAGGCCAGTAGAGATCCTTGCCTTTCAGTCCCAAGTCTTTGCCGAGATTGTCGACGACAGCCTTGCAGCCGGCATGATCGCCAAATGGCAAGTCGCCAAGGTGTTTGAGGGTTGTTTCCAAAACCTTCTTGGCCGTGTCTTTCGACAAGGCTTTTTCCTTGAGCTCATCGTTGATCTCGAGCTTCTTCAGGAAATAAAACTCGGTAGCAGCCATAACTTCGGACAACATCGTCAATCCGTCGCGCACACTGGCAACGATTTGCTCGAGTTCCGAACTTGTATACGTCTCCGTTTCCAACATCGTCAAATACGGCTTGGCGCGCTCAGTGACGAGGTCCAGCGGCAGAGAGCGAATGTAGTGGGCGTTGTACCAGTTCAACTTTTGAACGTCGAAAACCGCCGGGCTCTTGCTGATTTTGTACAAGTCGAACATCTCGCACGCTTCCTGCAGAGTGAAAAACTCCTTGCCGTCAGGCAAGGTCCAGCTCATCGCTGCAAGATAGTTGACCATCGCTTCCGGCATGTACCCGTCGACACGATACTTGTTGATATGTACAGCTTCGCCGTGTTTGCGCTTAGAAAGCTTGGCGCGATCGAGGTCGAAGATCAGCGGCGCGTGCGCGAATTCGGGCACCTGGTGATTGAGAGCCTCGTAAAGCAAAATTTGCTTTGCGGTATTCATGATGTGGTCTTCGCCGCGGATCACATGCGTCATCTTCATGTCGATGTCGTCGACTACGACTGCGAAGTTGTAGATAGCGACTCCGTTGGATTTAACGATAACCATGTCGCCGCCTAAAACCGAAGCCTCAATGGCAATCTCGCCTTTGATATTGTCGTGCCATGAAATGACTCGGGGCTCCTCGATCTTGAATCGAATTGATGGAATGCGCCCTTCCGCGACGTATTTTTCAACTTGTTCTTTGCTCAAGTTGCGGTGGCTGTTGTCGTAACGATGTGCAGTGTCGGAGTCTTTCTGCGCTTCTTTCATCGCCGCCAACTCTTCCGGCGTTTCATACGAGAAGTAAGCGTGGCCTCGATTAATCAGTTTGTTGGCCACTTCAGTGTAGTGGTCGATTTTTTGAGTTTGCTTGTATGGCGCGTATGGACCGCCGATATCCGGACCCTCATCCCAATTGAGTCCGAGCCATTTCAGCCCGTCGATGATGTCCTGGGTGTAATTCTCTTGCGACCTTATTTCATCTGTGTCTTCCAGGCGGAAAACGAAAGTGCCCTTGTTGCGGCGGGCGTACAGGTAGTTGTAGAGCGCCGTTCTGGCGGTGCCCAAATGCAAGTGCCCGGTTGGACTAGGCGCTATTCGAACTCTGACAGCTGGGGGCACGGTGATAATCCTTTTGACTCTAAAACCTACTGACGCCTTGTTGCGACCGCCCTGCGGCGGAGAACGCTTTATTTTACCAAAAATGGCTTAAAAACCCCATAGGGCTTGGCACTTCAGCGATTGAGAATGGCTGGTTTTTGAGGGAAACGGGTGTTCAAGCCGATCCGTGCCTGTTACAAATCGAAAATCGAGGAGTCTTTCAAGCCTCCCAAATGCAAAGTGCTCCCGAAGGGAGCACTTTGATGTTGTTCCTGGTCAAAACTTCTGTTTAGCCGGCAGCTGCCAATTTGCGCACTTTCGAGAATTCGCCTTGCTCGAACAGGCGGACCAGAAAGGCTGCGCGCTGGTTGTTTTCGATGATTTTCAACTGCGAGCGAGTCTCGTCGTTTCTCATTTCCTGTCTGTTTTTAAGAAGCTGGTCGAATGCAGTGAGAGTGCGTCTGCTTTCCATTTGCAAGAACCTCTTAGGGTTAGTAGCGGAGGCGGGGCTGGTCGTGGTCTGAATATATGGCATCCTTAATAACGAATTTATGACACTGTTGTGGTCTAACTGTGGCGCCAAGATTAAAAGCGAAAAACGCCCCGCGATGGAGCGTTTTGCCGGATCCGTCCGGGAGACTACTTATGGGTGGCGGCTGAAAGAGTCCTCGTACCGCAATGCGAACCGCCCGTACAGCTTAGATGCTTAGCGTCTGGGTTCCGGTGCCTTTGCTTGCTCGAAAAGGCGCAAGAGTTCGCGCGCTTCCCTGTGCGCATTCCATCTTCTTATAAGTTCGTGCGTGGTGACGTTTTTCTTGCGCTCCTTTAGTTGGGCAAGTCTGGAAATCTGCGCTGTGTGAGAGTCATTGAGCATGTGAGAACCTCAATCAGTCGAAGCACGGGCGGAGCCTGACGTTTTTCAATGTAGAGGTAAAAAGTGAGAAGGGCGTGATAATTGGCTGAAGTGTCAGGACCATTTGATTAAATTCGGCCGGAGCCTGTTTGATGTTCGCCAGGGTTGCCTGATGGAGAGCAGTTTGGTCAGGGGCATGACTAAATCCGGACTAGATTCGGGCTAATCTGGGTTTGGCTATTAGATGCAAGCGAAGAGAGGCATTTGCGGGTAAAGAAAGTAAGCGTGGGCACCACATATAACTGATAAAGATAGACAGCAAGTTTAGAAAGCCAATATAGACATGGCAAAAATCTGTGTGATTGAGGATAACGCGGACCTGGCCAATATGGTCAGAACATTTTTGCTATTCGAGCATCACACAGTGGAAACCATTGCACATGGCGGTGAGGCACGCGATCATCTAAAGACTTTCGAGTACGACCTGATAATTCTGGATTGGGAACTGCCTGAGGTTTCTGGTATCGAAATTTTGAAGCAGTATCGTCAAAGAGGCGGACAGACACCGGTTTTGATGCTCACAGGCAAAGATGACGTCGACGACAAAGAGGCAGGTCTGGACGGCGGCGCCGACGATTATTTGACGAAGCCGTTCCATATGAAAGAGTTGGGGGCGCGTGTCCGTTCTTTACTCCGGCGGCCTGCGGCGGTGAAAGAAACTGTCTTGAAAGCAAAGAACATCACGATGGATCCCACTAAATATAGAGTCCACAAAGATGGTGAAGTCATAACGTTGGTGCCCAAAGAATTTCAGTTGCTGGAATTTATGTTGAGGCATCCGAATCAAGTTTTCACGCCCGAGGCACTCTTGAATCGCGTCTGGCCGTCGGAGTCTGACTCGACTACCGAAGCTCTGCGGACAACGATGAAGCGTCTGCGCAAGAAGGTTGATGAGGAAGGTGCAATTTTGAAAACTGTTCACGGCGTTGGATACATTTTAGAACTTGAGTAATAAGACAGGATTGAGCGGACTGAAGCTTAGCCACCAGGGGTGGTTGCTGATGTTCTGCTTCGTGATCGTGGAAATCAGCCTGGTAGGAGCTGAAGGCTATCTGGTTTGGCAGGCTGAGAAAGAAGCTCGACGCGCCGAACATGTCAAAGAAATTGTCGCCAAGACTAATCATCTTGTGCAAGTTTGCTATGACACCGGTGCTGCAGTCATGGCATATGCAAAGGATAAAGATGAAGCCCAGGCAGCGCGATATAAGAAAAATCGTGATGAAACCGCGGTAATTCTGGCTTGGCTGAAGGAGGCCTTGAAGGATGATCCGGAGAATTTTGCCATTCTTAGTCGCGTGGATGCGAATATGCAGATTGGCATGACTACGATGGACAACATCAAGCATGCCGTTGATACACAGCCGCTATTTGTTGCTGTCCGATATGGTTACAGGGAGAGAATTAAACTTCAGCCTACCTTTGATGCATTAGTCAGAGACCTGCTTTCATTAGTGCGAGCGCAGAGGAAAGTCGAAGAGGAGAGTCCGATTGCACAGCGCAGCCAAAGAGAGTCGCAGAAGCTAATTCTTT
>DTSE01000531.1 GCA_012965515.1 Candidatus Melainabacteria bacterium
GCATCACTCCGGATGGCAGTACTTTCTATCTCGACGAGAATGGAGACATGCTGTACGCCAAGTACTCTTCAGGCGCTATCGTCTCCTTCCACCCCACGCACGTCACAGCGCACACGTCCAACGGCGACTATTGGGTCGTGAGTTCAGCTGGACTCTCTTTTCGCGTGGATTAGGTCCGCAAGAGTTTATCCGCGCTGACAACAAGCTGGGCTCCCGGGCCCGGCTTATGTCATTTCTACGTCTTAGCGGCGGCTTTTGTTTGTGATTTTTCTTTGATGCGTTTTACGAATTGGCACATGTCGTCGTAGCGGCCGAAAGAGGGGACGACGTATGTTCCCTGGCAAAGCGGGCGCAGTTCTTCGAGCAATTCTTCTGCCAGTTCCAATCCAACGGACGCTCCCTGATCGCCAGCTTTTTCCATGGCTTTGCGGACCTTGTCGGGAATAGTGATACCGGGCACTTCGTTGTGCAGATATTCGGCGTGTTTGAAGCTATGAAGCGGCATAATACCGACGAGAATTGGAATCTTGCACTCGCCGAATTCATCGAGGAAGTTTGTGAGATCGCTCAATTGATAGAGCGGTTGTGTCATCGCAAAGTGAGCACCTGCCTCGATTTTCTTGCCGAAGCGGTCGAGTTCTTGTGCGCGATTTTCGTGCGTAGGATTAAGCGCGCAAGCGATTGAGAGCGAAGTGGGTGTTCCAATCGAGTTGCCTGCGATGTCCAAGCCTTGATTGAGCTGGCTTATGATTTTGATAAGACCAACAGAGTCCACATCGTATACAGCAGTGGCATGGACGTAATTGCCCAATGCAGGCGGATCGCCGGTGAGTGCGATGACGTTGTGGATGCCCAGAGCCTGGCAGCCAAGTAAATCGGCTTGAATGCCCATCAGGTTGCGGTCGCGTGTGGTGAAGTGGATGATGGTTTCGATTCCGACCTTTGTCGAAATCAACTGGCAGGTCGCCAACGATGACATGCGCACACGCGCCATCGGGCTGTCACCAACATTGATGGCATCTGCGCCCGCGTCTCTGAGTGTTTCCGCAGCTTGCAAAATCTTTCTGGCGATGGCGCCTTTTGGGGGATCAAGTTCCACACTTACATAGAAATCACCGTTCTTCGGATTTGCCTTGGAATTGGCAAGTCGCGCGGCCAATGCGGGAAGTTCGGGACCAACCTTGGGAGTTTCTTTTTTAATTTCGACCGGGCGCGCTTTATCTTTCGGAGTAATGAGCGCCTCCGGCTTCATCGCCGGCAGTTGCTGTGCTGTTGCAGCTGATGCCGATTTTTGCGATTCGATGTATGCGTCAAGTTCTGCGCGCATCGCTTTGATGTGGTGCGGGGTCGTACCGCAGCAGCCGCCAATCAATCGCGCACCCGCACGCACGTAAGGTTCTACATAAGATGCGCAGTAGTCCGGACCGGACATAAATTGATATCGTCCACCGCTCAAGCTTGGCTGACCGGCGTTTGGTAAACACGAATAATTGAGTTTGGACGGGTCTACACCGCGTTCTTTCAATGCATGCGACATGCGCAGCAGCGAATCGAAAACGGGACCAGGACCAGCACCGCAATTGATACCAATAACATCAGGCGCATCGTCGCCGAGTTCGACGTAGAGTTTTACAACGTCTTCAGGGGTGACACCAAGAAGTGTGTGTCCGTCCGGGGAGAAACTCATTTGTGCTACGACCGGAAGTTTTGACACTGCTCTGGCTGCCCGAACCGCAATTGCCGTTTCTTCCAGCGATGACATGGTTTCGATAATGAAAAGATCGACGCCGCCAGCCAATAGCGCTTCCATTTGCTCTGTAAAAGCGTCTTTGAGATCTTGCGCTGTGACATCGCCGATGGGCGCCATCAGTTTCCCGGTCGGCCCGACAGAACCAGCTACAAAAACCGGCTGCCCGCCAACTTCGCGCGCGTTTCGCGCCACCTTGGCTGCCCACAAATTGATTTTGTGCGTGTCCGCCTCAAGACCGAAGGTCGCCAGGCGGTACTTGTTTGCTGAGAAAGAATTCGTCTCGATTACATCAGCACCCGCATTGATGTAGTCGATGTGGACCTTCTGAATCTCATCCTGCTTGGTCAGGTTGAGGTGCTCGAAGCTTGCTTCCGGGGATGCGCCCCGTGCATAGAGCAGTGTGCCTATGCCTCCATCTGCAAGTAGCGGTCTTTTCGCGAGCTCTTTGAGGAAGGGATGCGTCATGTGTCTCCGGGTTTCTTTTTTTGGCATAAAAACAGGTTGTCGGGTGAAAGGTCTGGAACGGAAGTTGTCGCAAAAGTCGCCAATGGTTGCCAGAGCGGAAATAGTGCTCGAATCGTCCGTGCGGACGCCCAAGCCCAAGAACACCCTAAAATCGAATTTTAACACGCCGTTAAGGAGCTTTGAGACGGGCGCCAGCCTGCGTTACGGAACATCTCAGGTCCGCTAAAGACCGCAGGCGACCGATTCCGAGGAAAGCCTTCCTTGTTCTTTTATTGCTGATTAAGTGTCAAAACCTTCAGGTGGGCACCTGGCGGGGTTTTCCCTGATATCATACGGTTCGTGTAGACCACATGGGCGCGCTCTGGTCTTTCTGAGCCCGCGCTAATGAGAGCTCACGCGTTTACGCCCTCGCAGTTGTACTTGGAAGCCAGTGACAGCCGACCCGAATCTCATCCGCAATTTCTCAATCATCGCTCACATCGACCACGGTAAGTCGACGTTGGCGGATCGCCTTTTGGAATACACCAAAACCATCGCCAAGCGCGACATGCAAGCGCAGATCCTGGACACCATGGATATCGAGCGCGAGCGCGGTATCACCATCAAGGCGCAGCCGGCGCGGATGGAATACACGGCGCAGGACGGCAAGCATTACATTTTGAACTTAATCGATACGCCTGGGCACGTCGATTTCGGATATGAAGTTTCACGCAGTCTCGCTGCATGCGAAGGCGCGCTGTTGGTGGTCGACGCCAGCCAGGGGGTTGAAGCGCAGACGCTGGCAAACGTTCACCTCGCGGTCGAGAACAATCTCGAAATTGTTCCAATCATCAATAAGATCGATTTGCCGAGTGCCGACCCGGAGCGTATCCGCGCCGAGATAGAAGAGGTGATTGGTCTGGATGCAAGCCACGCAGTTTTGGCTTCCGCAAAAAATCATATCGGCATCGAAGAAACTCTCGAAGCGATCGTCAACTATATTCATCCACCGGAGAATACTGCCGACAAGCCACTTCGCGCGCTAGTCTTCGACAGCTATTTTGAAAGCTATCGCGGCATCATTGTTTACTTCCGTGTGAAAGACGGCGAAATCAAAATGGGCGACAAGATTCGCTTCATGGAAAACAAATCCGATTTCGAAGTCACCGAATTAGGCGTTCTCCGTCCGCAGCAATTCAAAGTCGATAAACTTGGTCCCGGCGAAGTAGGTTATCTTGCCGCTTCCATCAAGGACGTTGCAACGCTCGTTGGTGACACAATTACGCACCAAGAACGACCTGCGCCGGAGCCGCTACCCGGCTATCGTCCTGCGAAGCCGATGGTGTTCGCAGGCTTGTATCCAGTCGACAACGAGCAATATCCCGATCTCCGCGAAGCTCTCGAAAAGCTGATTCTCAACGATTCCTCCCTGCAGTACGAACCAGAGACTTCAGAGGCTCTCGGCTTCGGATTCCGTTGCGGATTCCTTGGATTGCTACACATGGAAATCATCCAGGAGCGTCTCGAGCGTGAGTACGACCTGCGTTTGATCACAACAGCTCCGTCTGTTGTCTATCGCGTAACGAAGACTGACGGCTCTGTCCTGATGATTGAGAACCCAGCATTCCTGCCTGATCCCAACTATCGTACGATGATTGAAGAGCCGTACGTATCTGCATCAATTATGGTTCCGAATGATTTTGTCGGGCAGATTATGGAACTCTGCCAGGGACGTCGCGGTATTTTCCAAGACATGAAATACCTTGATCCACGGCGTGCCATGCTGCATTACGAGCTCCCTCTGGCGGAAATCATCACCGATTTCTTCGATCAGTTGAAGTCGCGTTCTCGCGGTTATGCAAGTCTCGACTATCACTTCAATGAGTACAGAGAATCGAACCTTGTAAAACTCGATATCCTGATCGGCGGCGAGCCTTGCGACGCTCTATCCGCGATTGTTCACCGCGAGCGTGCTGCGGGCTATGGTCGTTTGCTGGCAGAGAAACTGAAGAAACTCATCCCTCGCCAGATGTTCGAAGTTCCAATTCAAGCCGCAATCGGCGGCAAGATTATTGCGCGTGAAACCGTTTCTGCCCAACGCAAAGATGTATTGTCTAAGTGCTATGGCGGTGACATTTCTCGTAAACGGAAACTCTTGGAGAAACAGAAAGAAGGTAAGAAGCGGATGAAGTCCGTGGGACGTGTCGAAATTCCGCAGGAAGCATTTATGGCTGTGCTTAAGCTTGAGGAAGACTAATGCCCAAGGGCAAATCCGGCAATGAGAAGCCGAAGAAATCAGCACCGAAGAAAGCTGTAGAAAAAACAGAAAAAATGGAAGCGGCAAGTTCTGCTGAGCAGAAAGTTGATCCGCCAAAGTCTTCTGCAAAAGCTAAATCTGAGCCTGGATGCGATCGCGAGCAGCTCGATGCGCAAAAGCTCGTAGCGGCTGGCGGGGAAATAACATACGAGTCTGACGAGTACATCGAGCTTGAAGACTCCCGCGTCTTCAAGATGCTGCAAGGGATGCAACTTTCGCCTGAAGAAGCGCGTGAAGCAGCGGTTAGGCAGCGTAACTTGCTGATTGAGTCCTGGAATACTCGTGATGAGCTTTATCGCGAATTATTCGGTGAACCTCACCATGTTACTCCCGGACCATATGCACCGCCTCCGGTGCTCAAATTAGAAGATGTAATTCTGCCTGAGGAAGAAAAAGAGAGAGGCGAGACCGGCGACCCGGGCAATCCGAACCTCGACGAACAACACCTCAATATTCTCGTTTACGCGCCAGATCCGACGCGCCCCTATTGGACTTATGTTACTGCCGGATTGAGCAGTCCATGGTTGCAGGATGCTCCTGCAGAAGTGACCGGCTTCGGTTGCGAAATCATGATCAAGGCGAAGGAAGATATGCCCTGGGCGCCGCAAATACTGCGCACTTTGGCGTTCTACATTCTCAATCATGCAGGGACACTTTCACCTGGCGTGCGAATTGATTTGAACGGCCCCATCATTCCCGGCTCCAATTCCAAGTTGAGCAACATCTTTATTTGGTATCCAGATGATGCTCCAGATTGCTGGTACTATCTGCCGTCCGGCGGCTTTGGCCTCTTCATCGCTATCGGCATCACTCCTGACGAAAGGCAGTTTGCAGAGTCAATAGAAGAATATGGAACGTGGTGCATACAGCAAGTCTTACGCCAAATGGGACACGACCAAGTCACAGATCCATACCGTGGCACAGTGATGGAGCAAGAGGGAATTGGACTTGCCTTGCTGAAAACCAAATCCTTCGCGGATAACTTTAGGGAAAACGTCGCGTACGGTAGTGAGTCCTTCGAGAGCTAGACCATGCCCGACAAAGATGAGGCACAAGAGTTCGAGCGCTGGTTGCAAGACCGAGTTAAGGAAAGCAATTTGAGTGCGTCTGAGGTGAAGGAGTTCACCTCGTGGCTGATGTCGTGTCACTGCGAAACGCGTCATGATGAAACGAAAGTGACGTTCAAAGAAGTGTTCGAACTAGTGGGTTGGTTTCGCGGACGGATGACGGAACTGTTTGTCCGAGATGATGAACGCAAAGAACTGACTGGTTGGCTCTCTAACAGGCTCTCGTCTCACACCTGCCTTTCAGAGGAAGAGATGCGCCAAGTTTGCGACGGACTTCAGGACAAATCGTAAGTGTGCGAAGCCTGGGAGCGCCGGCGGCTCGCCGGCTCAGAAGTGTTGTTCAACGGTCTATATTTCTTCAGGTTCTTTCCATTTTGCCCACTTGCCCATTAGCTCGCAAGCGACTGCCACCATGTCAGGATCGAATTCAGCAATGTAGTCGCGATAGTTTTCGAATCTCGGATCTGTTTTCAAAGTTTCAAAAATTACCAGCTCCGGCTGTCCACTCGAAAGCAGCTCTATGAGAGCGTCTTGGAAGTCTTGAAGTGTTTCCTCTTCTTCCTCAGGCATAGCAAAACTCCAGAATCTCTTCCATTGTCTCGAAGTCTTCGCGGAATTCTTGCTGCTCTGCTAATTCCATCATTGTGTACCCAAGGCGCTCCATAATCACAAATTCAATGTTCGGACAAAGCTTCAGGGCTAAAGTCGCAAGATTGAAAACTTCTTGTGGAACAGCATCATCGTGCGTGTCACGCCGTACGGCGGCTCTCTTTCCAGAGATAGACCCACTCCACGTACCGCCGGATAGATGTATCTCGCGAACTTTTGAAAGCGGATAAGAATTCAGCAGTTCCAACTCAGAAACACCAAAATTCGCAAGCTGACAATAAATATTGTGCACATCCAACAGGAGGAAACCATCGACCGAGGAAATCAATTGATCGATGAAATCGCCCTGACGTTTCACATCTTCAAGACCGAATGCAAAAGCGAGATTCTCCAGTCCTACTGGGCATTGCGTCGCGTCCGCATAACGCTTCATCATATCTTTGCCTTTGCGCAAAGACTCAGCATTCATTGGCACTCCCAATGGTGCACCTTGCGCAATCGGACCTGCTTCAGAAAAACCAAAATGCTCAGTCGCGTGCACGTACTTTCGATTTTTAAACTCTTCCTTCGCATTCGCAAGCCACTCTTCTTGCCTCTTTGAAAACCGCGCTGATAGGGGAGAAAGATTGACGCCGTGTCCGGTCAACGCGCCTCGATTACTAAACTCGTGAAGAATACCGTCGCACCATTCGCTGACGACCGCACCATTCCAGGAGAAGTCAAAACTCCATTCAATTGCTTGCACCTGCTTGTTTTTAAACAGCGAAACGGTCGCCTGCTCGAAATCTTCTGTCGGCATCAGCGATAGTCCAAGTTTTGGTTTACAAGGCATGGAGCTTACCAATTTCTTCTAGCTCGCATTCTAACCCATGCCACATCTGCCGTGGCATGCTTGGGGAAGGGGGAATAACAAAAATGCCTCCTTAACTCCCATAAGGTCAGAAAGTATTTTTGTCTGTTCGATTGCGCCTTTTCGCATGCCTGCGGACATATACCAAAGCGCCATATAGCGATGAGCCTCGATTCGTGCTCTTTCGTCGTTCTTATTCCTGTCGATCAGCGCAAGCGATCTCAATCGCATTGATTCTGCTCGTTCGTTTTGAGGCAGTTTCGAGAAGACTTTTGAAAGCCTTGGTTGAGGTCGGTTCTCTGGTGCGGCCTCATTGGTACTCGCGTTCATTTCGGCTATTACTGACTCAATTTGCTTTCTGTCTGAAGCAGCAATGACTTCAGGATAAATGGAATAAGCTAACCCATTGAGAGCTTCCGTAGCCCATTTGATTTGCTCTTTTGTCGGGCTAGGTGAACTTTCGATTTTGTCGCAAATGCGAAGTATGTATTTCTCGCACTTCTGCTCTTCTACGGCGTTGCCGGTTTCATGGAACATTTTGACGACTTCGTTGTAGTGAACTGCACTGATCTTCGTTGGGTCTTGAATGGAAACCATTTCGTTCCAGCCGCGCTTCAGATATGCGTAAATTCTGGAAAAGTCATCCCTTGCGGTTTCCGTCGCTTGATAGCGAAGTTCACTTCCGTCCTTGCTTCTGGATGGTAATCGCCCTTTAAGAATGGTTCTTGCCCAAGAAATGTAGATGTATGGAAAGTACTGTCTAGGCGGTGTAGGTGGAAACTTCTTGCAGAGCTGGACGGCTCTCTCGAACGTCTCGTCTGCCTGTTTGATCATCCCGTAGCGCTGATATTGCTCAGCTAGGCATATCGTTGCCTCCGCTACATTGTTGGCGAACTTTTTTCCGCCCGCTTCTTCTTGTTTTATGTACCGCTGCCATTCTTCAATTTCTTCGATGCACAATGCTGGCGTTGAGTAAAACGCGGTAGTAATCGCGATTAGAGCTGCACTTGTGAGAGGCTTTTTCATTGGTTGCACCAGTCCTAACCAACTCCACACATAAACTTGTGCTTTATCCTTTCTATGGTCCACCAAACTACAGAACCACAGCCTGCTGGTTGTGGATTTAAGATGCTCTCATCTCTAATGCCGACGAGGTTGAATAGAACTTGCTTTTGTTGCTCCGCTAACTCATTCTTACCTAGTGTTTCATACCAAAGGGCTAAATCTCTGTGAGCTTTTCTTCTATCGTGATTATTTGAAGGCAATCGGTCAAGTATGGCAATCGACCGAAGTTTGAACGCTTCGCTAGACTTGAATTCTTCTTCCGTAAATGGTTTTACTGTCGGCGTCCTTGATGATCGTGGATCAACATAGTCCGGGATGCGAACTGGAATTTTTCCATATGCCATTGAATTTAGAATTGATGATGCTGCAATAGCCTCTTCGGGGATTGTCGGCGCTTTGCTCTCACAAGCTTTGATGGCGTCCTCAAAGAATCTAGTGCATCTTTGCTCTTCGATTTTGTTTCCAGTCATTTGAAACAGTTGGGAGGCTATGAAGTAAATGTTCAGTTCGGTTAGTCTGCTAGAAGTCTTGCCCGCTAACTTCAAAGCAGAATGCGCCGCTTGTTCAGCAAGTTTCAAATTTTCAGAAGGAATCTTGTCTGAACTTGTCTGGTCCCCATTTTGTGATTTCACTCCGACCTTGGCTGACTGTGCTTGCAGTGAAACTTGGTCCGCCCAATTGACAAAGAAATTATCCCTTCCAATTGTTCGAGGTCCTAACGTATGGAGTGAGTTGTTCTGAGCCTCTACCGCAGTTCTATCCTTATTACTCAGATAGCTATTTGAAATCCGGAGCAAATAGTAAGCTTGAACCTCTGGTCTCATGCGGCTGTCGTTTTCAACGTTTTGGATCAATGTTTGAGTTGACCTTGGCTCTTCTGCGAAAGCTGTAACTTGTGAATTCAACATTCCACCCGCAAAAGCAATTGCTAGTAGTGTTTTCTTTCGTTTCATTTCGCTATTCCGAGTTTTCACAGTTGCCTATCCTCGTGACACAAACTAGCCCATTCCGCAGTAACCACCTGAACTGTATCCGGGCTTTCTCCACCAAACAAGGTGTCCGCACGTTCCACTTTGCGGGTAAAGAATGCTGTCATCCTTGATTCCAACCAATTCAAATAGAATTTGTTTTTCAATTTCTGCTGTTTCTGTTTTGCCCAATAGGTAATACCATAAGACTAAGTCTCGGTGAGCTTTTCTCCGAACGTCGTTTTGCGGGTCTAGGCGGTCCGTCATTTCCACCGCTCTTCTCCGGAGCATTTCGCTTTCTTTGAAGTCTCTTTCAGTGAACGGAGATACTTCCTTCTTTCGAAGCGAAAATTCACCTGGGTCAGAAACCGGTATAGTGACAGAGATCAGGCTATTTGCTAGCAAATTTAGGATTGAGGATGTTGTCTTTATTTGATCTTCGTCAAACGTTTCATTCTCTCTGTAATACTCGAAATCCGCGTCCAAAGCCTTACTACATCTCTTCACTCCCGCAGCACTTCCCGTTTCACCGTACAATCGCCAGGCAATGAAATGCAAACCTAATCTGGCAAACATATCCGATGATTTCTCTAGCTGTTCCAGCGCCAAATTGATTGAGGCGTTCGCGAGAAGTCGATTCTCCCCGGTCGGACGCGCAACAGTGATTGGGTTATTTGGAGGCTGTACGCCTTTAAGGGGCTCACTTGCAGGTAGTCGATTTGTCCAAGATGAAACAATCATTTCCCATGTATCTGGGGTCCAGCTCTTGCTAATTTCATTTGCAAGATACAAGGATCTCGTCTCCACCTCGGACTTCTTGATGTTGTTAACGTATTCTCTTGCCACCCGCAGTAAGTAGAGTGCGCGTATTTCTGGTGCGATGTTTGTATTTTTTGCGATCTTCTGTTCTATCGAATCGGACGCGTTCACTTTGGTTTCAGGAAAAGCAGGCAATTGCGAGTTCAGCATCCCGCCTGCAAACGCAATCGCTAACAATGCCTTCTTTCGCGTCGATTCGTTGTTCCGAACTTTCATGGTTGCTAATAACTAAGCACTATAAACTAACCCATGCCACATCCCATTATCCCCACCTGTTTAGGCTTTTGCCACCATGTTACGTGACCGCATCCTGCCGGTCTTGCGTACAGAACATCGTCGTCGTTGCTACCGACCAGTTTAAACAGAATCTGCTTCTCCTTTTCAGCTAATTGTGGTTTTCTAAGCGCCGAGTACCAGAGGGCGAAGTCTCGGTGTGCCTTTCGTCTTTCGTGACTGTCGGGTGATAACCGATCTGCTAGGGCTACCGACCTTCGTTTGAGTTTTTCACTTTCTGCAAATTCCTTTTCTGTAAATTGCTTTACTCTCGGTTCTTGTGCCCAAGGATTTTTCTTCGGATCTAAATCTGGAATGCGAACCGGAATAATATTGTTTGCCATGGAGGTTAATATGGATGAAACTGCAATGAGCTGGTCTTCATCAGTAGAAGCATTGCGTTCGCTTGCCTCAATGGTTGCCTCTAGTATCTTTTTGCATTTCAATTCTCCTTCTTTGTTCCCTATCTTTTGACATAGATTCGACGCGATAAGGTACATGTGCAATTTAGGCACAGCATCTGAACTTTTGCCTAACTCATTCATTGCCTTTTGAATTGCCACGTCTGCAAGAGTTCTGTAGTCATCATTTTTTGCTTCAATGGACTGGGTTCTAGAAGTTTCTTCAAAGGCCGTTAGCAACTTAACCCACTTTTCTGAAGTACTGAAGGTCCAGTCGTTGCTTCTAACATTTGTAAACTGACCCTCTACCACGCGTTTCGGCGTGTCTGTGAGATAACAACTTGCAAGCCTCAATAGGTAGTAAGCCCTGACCTCAGGCTTCATTTGCGGGTTCGTTGCGAGCTGCTGAATTGCTGAATCCGTTGACGCACTGTTTTCAGAAGCTGCTGGTAGTTGCGAGTTGACAATTCCACTTGCGAAGAGAATCGATAATATTGCCTTTTGATTTTTACTTCTAATTCTCATGGCAAACTCCAGTCGCCTTCAGTTTTTCGTTTGGCGAATTTTCTTATGGTTGTAGACATTCTAAACGCATTTGCGTGTTGAACGTGGTGATTACCCCATCCCGCACGCGGGGACTGGGGCAAGCAGCACTTTAGGGTCGTTTGACCCGAGCATCGCGCCGAGTTTGCACAACCGTGGTTTGCAGCAGAAGCCTAAGTGTGGGACCAATCTATCACGGGTCCATTATCCGAGTCTTAGGGTAAAACCCTGAACTTCGCCGCCACCTCTAACCCATTCCACACGCAGGGCAAGGCGGTGGAGGCGGAAACAGTTTGTCTCGGTCGGTTGTATGCAGCAACTTGCTCAACTGCTGAGTTTGAAGTTCTTCCTGCTGCTTTTGACCATAGTGATAGTACCATGACGCTAAATTTCGCTGTTCGTTGATTCGTGTCGGATCTGTTTCCGGAAGTCTGTTGTACAGAGCCATTGCACGCAGCCTATAGCCTTCAGCCGCATTGTAGTTCTTTTGCTTTATATTTCCGTCCTTAGCGGGTGCATCATCGGCTACAACCTGGACCTGCGGCACCATTCGGGAGCCGCGGAAGTTAAGCGAGGGAGCATGCTTTTGTGCGAGCCTTTGAAATATCATCGCGGTGGACAAAATGCCGTTGCGATCCAGCTTTTCATCTGCTTCAAGCGCTTTCAATTCTTTCTCCAGTTTAGCAAGCTGCGATGCCTGTATGCTTGCTCCCTGCTTCTTACTGATTTCTTCGTAGTGCTTTAGTGCGCGCGCGAGTGGTGTTTCATCGGCGTAGGCAGGCAACGCACTGACTACCATTCCCAGTGCAACCAATGAATTGATAACCTTAGAAGATTTGTTGTTCATTCTCTCCCCGCCCTTTGAAATGCCTGTCTTCAATTCTACCCTCGCCCGCACCCTAAACAACGCTCCACCGGCGGAAACATGATTTTCAGATCGTTTGAATGGACAAGTTTTGCTAGCTGTCTCGTTTGAAATTCTTCTTGAGACTTTCTGCCGTAGTATCGAAACCAGAATATAAGCTCGCGTTGCTCCTGTAGCCTTATGTGCGAATTTTCCGCAAGCCTGCTAAAAACTTGATTTGCTCGGAGCATATAACATTCTGCTTTCGAAAACTCCGACTGTTTTATTGTTTTTGGCTTGCTTGGCGTGTTGTCGCTTGTCACTTGCTCGGTGGGTTTTGTTCCGTGGTGGATTTCATGCACCGAGAGCGCGCGTGCGTGCATCGCCGCAAGTTGTTTCAGAGCAAATCCAATCTGGGTTATTTCGTGGCTTTCGAGTGGTCCTTGCTCAACTGCAACCAACCTGCTGTCAAAAATCTGAATCTGTTTTTTCTCTTCGGTCTTCATTCCGGCCTTGTGGAAGAACTCAATCATTTGCTGATGGTAGTAGACGGAGTCGTGCAATGGGATTCTTTTTGTTGCGAGTGTGGCACCTGCGATTGCTTGGGTTGCTTGTTTCAACAGCTCGGGATTCTTCTTAAATTCGTAGTGCTCAACGAGACGTTCTGCCCAATCCATGTACAGCGTCACTATGCCATGAGTGGTAAGCCCTACTCGTTTTTCTATGGCAACCGCCTTGTTGAAAGCATCGTCCGCCTTTTGATACTTTTCGTCTTCGAGGTAGGCGCACGCGAGATCGAAGTGCGCCGTTATAGACTCCTCCTGATTCTCTCCCACTTCTTTGACGTATTTCTGTGCGTTCAGAACATCACGTTGGTCAGCCAGCACTGCAGGGGTGCACGCGGCAAATGAGAATGCGAGCAGGTATGCGAGAGAGCGTTCGGATTTGGTTCGTCTCGGAGTCTTTCGCTGCATACTAAGTACCTCAGCGCTCATTCTTCACGCAGTCGTGAAAAAACGCACTGGGGTTAACCCGCAAGCAGGCTCGTGATTAAGGACTGATTGTCGTTCCAACAAGCTCTTGCTTGACGGTGACGAACGCCTGAATAACCTTTGACCGCAGAGTCTAACGCTTTGTCGCAGTGACCGTTTCTTTGTCTGCGGGCAAAGTTTTTTCCGGCTTGGTCCAATAGTGATCGCGGTGTTTCGCGTAGTATTCGATTGTCTTCGCGATGCCCTCTTCCAACTCGGTGTTGGGGCGCCAGCCTGTGAAGCGTTCGATCTTGGAGATATCCGAATAGAAATCGCCAGGCTCTTGCGCTTTTCTTTCCGGCGAAAACTCGGCGAACTGCCAGCGACCCGACTTCGCAACTTTGACGATGGCGTCGCACAATTCTCTGAAGCTGACTGGAATGTCGGAGCCGACGTTGAAAATCTCGCCGTAGCATTCCGGTGTGGTGGCAACGCGCAAAATTGCATCGACGCAATCATCGACGTAGCAGAAGTCGCGCAGAATGCTGCCGTCGCCGAAGAGTTGAATGGTGTCGTCGTCCATTGCCAGACGGATAAACCAGTTGGCGACGCCGAAGCGCGAGTGCATCATTTGCGAACGAGGTCCGTAAATGTTGCTCAAGCGCAATGAGCACGAACGGATGCCGTGAACATCGTTGTAAACCTTGATGATTTTTTCGGCGGTGAGATTGGAAATCTCGTAGATCCCTTTGGGATTGGTCGGTGCTTCTTCATTTACCGGCATGGAAACGACGGAGCCGTACTGACCACGTGTACCTGTGTAAACAACAATTGCATTCGGATTGTGTTTGCGCAGCGCCTCCATAACGATGGCGGTGCCGGTGATATTCATTTCAATATCGGGAAATGGATTGGAAAGGCTCATCAGGTGGCAGACCTGACCGGCCAGGTGAAAAACATAATCCTGCCCGCGCACCAGCCAATCGACGGCTGAAGGGTCTCTTATGTCGCAAAAATTGATGCGAATTTTGTCGGATTCTTGAACGTTGAATACGTTGCCGCCGTAATCCGGAATCATGGCGTCCAGGATGGTGACCTTCGCGCCCAGCTCAGCCAGCTTCGCAGCCAGATTGGAGCCGATGAAGCCCATGCCACCGGTTATGAGAGCCGTCTTACCTTTGAATACTTCGATCATGATCTCCGTCTAACTCTAAATTCGCGCTCACTTTTCGGAATTCTGGACTCAGGCGTAAACGGTGATCCTGTGCGCGTTTCGGAAAACGCCGCCGGCTAAATCCAAGCCAATGATCTTACCACGCAAACCGGCGACAATTGGCGGAAATCCCAAGCCCATGTCACTTCTCGTCAGATGTCAATTAAGTTGCTCTTAATTCGCTTCTTGACCATTTCTTCTAGTATGTGTGGGCCCGATTCTACAGAGCAAAGGAGCTAACCGGTGAAAGTCCCATTCGGCGACATGAAGGTGCACTACCAAACTTATAAGAGCCAGATCGACCAGGCGGTCCATCGCGTTCTTGAGAGTGGTCACTATATTTTGGGTAGCGAACTCGAAAAATTCGAAGCTGCGTTCGCGAAATCACTGGGCTCCGGCTACGTTGCTGGTTGCGCTTCCGGCACAGAGGCTATCTATCTCGCTCTGGCGGCTGCCGGAGTGACGACGGGCGATGAAGTAATTGTTGTGGCGCACACTGCAGTGCCCACCATCTCGGCTATTTCGATGACCGGTGCAACACCCGTATTTGTAGACATCGACCCCAAGACATACGTCATGGACGTAAATTTGGTCGAAGCGAAGATTACCGAAAAGACCAAAGCTCTTGTGCCTGTGCACCTCTACGGTCAAATGGTGGACCTGGAGCCTTTGTTGAAGATTGCTGCGAAACATAAGATCATGCTCTTAGAAGATTGTGCGCAATCGACACTTGCTACCTATAAAGGTGCGATTGCTGGAACTTTGGGTGACTACGGTGCCTTTAGTTTTTATCCAAGCAAGAACCTGGGCGCATTTGGAGACGGCGGCGCCGTATCGACCAACTCCAGCGAAAACTTCGACAAGCTCGTGAAGCTGCGTAATTACGGTCAATCTAAGCGCTACTATCACGACATCATCGGCATCAACAGCCGTCTTGATGAAATGCAAGCCGCTATTCTCGATGCTCAACTTCCTTTTGTTGAGCAATGGAATGAGCGCCGCCGCGAAATTGCGAAGCGCTACAACGAAGGTCTCGAAGGTATTGTTGTAACACCGTACGAGGCAGAAGGACGTAAGCACGTCTATCACCTCTATGTAATTCAGACCGATGATCGCGATGGTCTGCAAGCCTATTTGCTCGAAAAGGGCATTCAAACCTTGATTCATTATCCGAACCCGGCGCATCTGCAGAAAGCCTACAGCTATCTGGGATACAAACCCGGTTCGCTTCCAGTGACAGAGAAGCTCGTCAACCGAATTCTTTCTCTGCCCATGCACCCCGGCTTAACCGACGATCAAATCGATGCAGTCATCGAAGAAATCGGAAACTACAGCCGCGAGCAGAAGTCTTCCAAATCTTCTCCAAAAGTAACTGCCAACTCGATTTCATAAACTGAAGCGGAGCCAAATCAAATGAGTGACATTAGCGTAAAGCAAAGCTCAAACACAGCAACACTTCCGAGACGGATGCAAGCCATTCCGGGTTCGGTATCGCTCGTGATACCAGCCTATAATGACGAAACAACCATCGGCAAGTTGATCACCGATGCCGACGCGCTTCTCAAAGAAGCATGCTCAGACTATGAAATCGTTGTTTGCAACGACGGCAGTCGCGACAATACATTGGCTGTAGTTCAACAATGTGCGAAGTGGTTCCCCAACGTGGTGATCATCAATCACCCTGAGAACAAAGGCTTCGGCTACACCATCCGAGAACTTTATCTTGCAGGCAAAAAAGAACTTGTCTTCTCCTTGCCGGGCGACTATCAGTACGCACCAAAAGAAATCTTCGCGATGGCCAAAGGACTCAGGACCCATGATTTCGTCATTGGTCACAGAGTCAACCGCAACGACCCGCCGCGCAGAAAGATTCAATCGCAAGTGTATAACTTGATGCTGCGTGTCTTGTATGGTCACAAGCATAAAGACGTCAACTCAATCAAACTTTTCCGCCGCGAAATCGTGGACCGCATCACCTTGCTGTCACACACTCCCTTTGTGGATGCAGAACTCTGCATTCGCGCTGAAAGAGCTGGTTACAGAGTCATCGAGATTCCAATCGAACACCTGCCCCGCTTGTCGGTCGGTGCTTCCGGCGGAAAACTCTCAGTCATCTGGGAGACTTTCTCCGACTTGTTCAGCATGCGCAGAACATTCCGCTAAATAGCGTGGCGGCGCGTTGCACGCGCCCTCTTTTTTGTAGGGCGATGCCATGCTTCGCTCCTACGAGAATGCTTTCTTTAACGCTGCGCCTATCTTCTCAATGGTTTCTTCGATGTCACGCTCAGTGTGAGCAGCGGAAACGCACGCTGCATCCACCGATGAAGGCGGCAGATAGATGCCGTTTGCGAGCAGGTCGTGGAAGAAAACTGCAAAACGATCGGCATCAATTCCTTTTGAATCGGCGAAGTTTCTTACTGGCTTGGAGCAGAAGATAATCGAGAACATTGAACCGGCGCGTTGCAACTGAATGGGCAAAGATCGTGCGTTTACAAACTCGCCGACTCCCGCGAAAAGCTGAGCCGAGCGCGCTTCAAGTGTTTCATAAACAACATCATCGTCCAACAGGCGCAGCACTTCGATGCCACCGGCCATAGTGACAGGGTTGCCCGAGAATGTTCCCGCTTGATACACCTCACCAATCGGCATAAGCGCATCCATAATGTCGCGCCGCCCACCATATGCTCCGATTGGCATACCCCCGCCCAGAGCCTTTCCAAAGGTCGTCAGGTCCGGTTTGACTCCGAAAAGTGCCTGTGCGCCGCCTTTTGCAACGCGCAGACCCGTCAATACTTCGTCAAAAATGAGGACGACTTGATGCTTATCGCAGAGTTTTCTCACACCCTGGAGAAATCCTGGTTCAGGCAGGACAACACCCATCGAGCCACAAACAGGTTCGATTATCACAGCGGAGGTTTGGCCGGAGTGCTCTTCAAGTGTGGCTTCCAGTCGTTCCAAATCGTTGAAAGGTGTAAGCACTGTGCGCTCTTTTGTGCCATTAAGCACCCCAGAGCTTGATTGGTGCGTTGTTGAACCGAGAACTGAATCACTATGTCCGTGGTAGGCCCCCTCGAACATCACAACTACATCGCGACCGGTAAATCCTCTTGCCAGGCGGATTGCACTCATCACGGCTTCAGTGCCGCTGCTGACAAAACGAATTTGATCGATGCTAGGAAAGTGTCGAATTACGCTCTTCGCCGACCATTCTGGTGACTGCTTCCTGGCATGCTTTTACGACCGAGGGCGGCGAATGCCCTAAAATTGCCGGACCCCACGCCCCGAGATAGTCGATGTAAATGTTTCCGTCGATATCGGTGACTTTCGAGCCATGCGCATCTTTTAGAAAGATAGTGTGCCCGCCGACTTCGTGAAACGAACGAAACGGGCTGTTTACACCACCCGGAATCAGTTCAGCGATCTCTTTAGATGCGGTCTTCGAATTTTCAGTCTTTGCAGTTTGACTTTGCAGGTTTTGGCTGTTGCCCATTTCTATCTAGTTCTTCTTCCAGAAAAGGAGCCAGTTTTTGCGTTTTGCTTTGGGCTCTTCCTGCGCTTCTTTTCTGTCCAAATCGCTAGGCAATTCAACTTGAACTTTCGTTTTTGCGTGGAACGCAACATTCGTGTCTGCATGCTGCGAGCCGAGATTGTCGGCGTTTATCACCAAATGGTAATTGCCGGGCATCAATTGAAATTTCGGCGTGTGGAAAGTTGCTTCCGAACCTTTATTATCGAAAACCTTTACAGTAATCGCGTTGTACGGGCGGCTCGTTTGCACTTCGACGTCGCCTACATAGAAATTGGATGCAGTCCAGCAGAAGAATGTCCCAAGCGCGCCAACAATTGGCAGGGCAGTCACCAGAATGGTCAGAGTGTCCTTCGTGCGCGTAGTGCTGCCCAGGGCAGGTTCGGTCGAAAAGACTTTGTCTTCCGGCTCCCAAACCCGCTCTGTTTTCACAGTCGGCTGTGCCTGGGGTTTAGCTTGGGAGGGCTTTGGTTCGGTGGTCTGTGGGCTCATAAACTAGCCGTATTGGTGGGGACTTCTCTTTAGAATAGAGTGTTGTCAATAGCGCCTGTGGCTGCCAAGCATAATAACAACATCGAGCCTCCCGATCCTGAAGCTTCGTATTTTCTAAGACCGGTCTTTACATGAAATGGCTTGGTTGAGCAGAATTTAAAAAAGTGACCGCAGAAAGAACCAAATTATTCAAAATCTTTGGGCTCCACATACAACTTCATCATCTGATTGTATTTTTTCTGGTCTGCATCAGCAGCAGCCTTGTTGCCTAACTTTCTGTAGATTTCAGCTCTGAATTTGAACGCGTCACGAAATCGAGGTCCGATCTTAATTGCATGATTGGCGTCTGCGATTGCTTCTTTTGTTTTCCCCAAAGCCAAGTAATTGCGCCCGCGGCCCACATAATTTTTGATTACCTTGGGGTCAGTCTTTATCAGTGTGTTGTAGTCAGAGATTGCCTCTTTGTACTTCCCGAGTTTCTCAAAAGATTTGGCCCGAGTCTCATAAAACTTTGGCAGAGGACCAAGAGGAATCACTTTATCGAAGTCTGCGATTGCTTCCTTGTATTTGCCTAGCGCATAGTAAGAGAGGCTGCGTGGCCAGAGAATACTGAAGTTAACCCCGAAAACCTTCTCTGCCTTTTTGCCGTATTCGACAGCTTCTGCATAATGTCCCAGATTGAAGTAAGCGTTGCAGAGTTGAGTGTATACGGTGCCGTCACCAGGTCCAAGCGCGAGTGCTCTTTCCAATTCGGGTAAGGCAAAAGCGTGTTGGTCTGCGCGGTCGTGTGCGGCGGCGCGTGCTAAAAGCATTTCACGGCTCAAGCACTCAATGTGTTTTGCTTTGTCCAGTCTTTCTCGCATGGAGCTGATCAATGTGTCCGCTCCGGCGCGTTCATCACTCACTCTAATGGCGTGCGTGGCACGACCAAACGCTATTCCCAGAGCTCCTGCGTTGTTCATGTAATACGACAATTTCAGTTCAGCTAGAGCGTCATCAGGAAAGCGCGTGACCTCACCTTGCAGGGTTTCGATGGCCGCCTTGCTATCGTAGTAAGACTGCACGCGGGAAAGAAAATAGTACGTCTCGGGTACTTTCGAGGTCCTGATGATGTTCTTGTACATTTCTGTTGCTCTGGGCTTATTCGTCGCCGCCATGTTCTCAGCCATGTGAACGGCGTCCCATTCTTGCTGCGTGGAGAGTCCGACACGTTTGTAGACACACATTGTGTGATCGGCAGAGCCGACAATTGTCTCAACCGTGTCTACCAACCCGCCTCTCTTGTAGTAGTCGAGCCATTTCTTCTCGCTGTCCGGATCCACCGAATCTTTGCTCAATAAAGTCTTGTACATGAGCGCAATTTGGTCTTTCTGCGCCAAACCTGCAAAACGCTTGCGATATTCAGGCAAACGCGTCAAGCCATCGTATAAATCAGTCACAGCGAAAGGCGACAGATTTTTCAATCTACCGCTCCAGTACTGCTGTTCTGCCGGATTCGCTTTCCTGTTCAGCAAGAGAGGATAAGCATCATTGATTATTTCTGACGGAGTTTTAGTTTTTGCTTGTTGCGAAAATGCAGGTAACGCTAAAGCTGTACATAGGCTAGCGCTGGTCAAAACTGCGCAAGCGAAAATCCTCGCCCGCTGATGTTTTAGACCACTATTGCTCAATGACTGCTTCAACGTTGTAAGCGCCCTTCTTCAATCTCTGAACACCTACGACGACCGAGTTATTGGCGCCACCAGGAGTGGTGACAAGCATCTCATTGCCGCGTTGTATTTTCAGAACGTCCGGAGTGTTGTTTGTCAGCCTGACATTGACTTTATTGCTTGTGCCCAACACTTTGACCACCAACTTGGACAGGTTGTCGCGGCCTGCTTCTCTTGGGTCTTGCTGCACTTCTGCTGCAATCA
>DTSE01000532.1 GCA_012965515.1 Candidatus Melainabacteria bacterium
ATACTTGCTTGACGCGGTCTTCCTTAAAGTAAATGTTTTCAGGAGTAAATGAACCTTCCGGATCAATTTGAATTACTTCACCTTCTAAAGGTGTTTTCGGTTGGCTATCGAGATAGACGCTCGCAGCTTGTCCGATCCGAATCTTGCCAATACTTCCCTCAGGTACGAATCCACGCAGATAAACCCTGTTGAGATCAATGAGCGAAAGCAGATTCTGACCGGGCACCACTACGGCTCCAGGTTCGACAGCGCGCGCAGTAACGACACCATCTATGGGGCTGTTAACGTTTAAGTAAGCGATATTCGCTTTGATTTGCTCTACTTCGGCCTTTGCATTTTTGACTTCATGCTCTGAACTCTTCTCTTTGAATTGAGCTTGAATGCGTTGCTGTTGCAAAACGGCTAATTGCGCATTGCGCATCTGTGGATTGAGTCGGGACGTCTTAGCCATTTCCAGTCCTGCTTTTGCTACACTCAACTGTTTGCGCGCGGCTTCAAGATTGGCTTTGCGAGACCCCACCAAGGCGATGGCATTGTCTTTGCCCGTGCGCGCTTGATCTGCTTCATCCAAAGTCACTGCTTTATCTTGAACAAGGGAAGAAAAACGCTCATGACGCAGCGTAGCCATCTCCAATTCGGACTTAGCTTGAGAAAGCAAAGCTTCAGCTTCCGCGACCTTCGCTTCTGTAGTGGCTAAATTAGCCTCTGCTTGATCGACCTGGGCTGTCGTATCCTCTTTGGATTGCGCAACACGCACCTTCGCCTCGGCGATTTGATTGTCGACAACAGAGAGTTGATAATGTGCTTCACTCGCTTTTTCTTGCGCGCTTAAAACGCGTGCCTCGGCTCCGCGTAACTGCGCTTGAACATCATCATCGGAAAGTTTTACCAAAAGCTCTCCGCGAGTAACCAGTTCACCTTCACGCTTCGAGACATAATCTACGCGTCCACCAATCTTGGGACCGATATTGGTCTCGTATCCTTCTATACGGCCGCTGACGTGCAGCGAATCGGCAGGACCTTGAGCCGGCTTGCTGAAGTAGAAATACACGCCGCCGGCAATGGCAGCGGCAATAAACGCGAGAAGCACACGTTTTGGCACCTGACCAGCTTTAGGCTCCCGGGGCGGGGCGCTTTGGCTGGGGTCAGCTGTTGATTGGTTTCGGGTTTTCAACATTTTGGAGGGTTGCCAACTGGGTGCTTCTGATGATAGTATACCAACCGGTATGGATAATTCCTAGTTAAATCCCACTATTCCCCGAAATCCATTGGAGGACATGACTTTGAGGGATCTTGACAAAGGGGCTGCCAGGGTAGTGACCGGCGCCAGACAGCAAAGTTTCGACCAGATCAGACCATATATCCATATATAAGGGATGCGGTCAAATATCTCTACACCGACACAAAAGCAATGCCTACTAGAAGCAGCAAAGTCGACAAACCGAAAGCACACGGGGCTTTGAAAGTGCCAAACAATCGCGAGTCAGAAGATTCAAAAGCGCCAGCCGTCATGAGCGGCGGACGGACTCGCAGCAAGAAAGACCAAATTGTTCAGGCGGCAATCAAGGTTTTTCTGGAAAACGGTTATGCCGGCACAAGCATGAATCGTGTCGCAGCAGAAGCGGACGTGATCAAGGCAACGATTTACAGCCACTTCAAAGATAAAGAAGAACTCTTCGCAGCGATCATCGAAGAGGTGACATTCAAAAGAATGGAGGCAGACACGCCTGAATTCGAGCAACTTTTGCACAGCTTGCCACCAGACGAATTCGTCAATTTGCTGACGCAGAAATTCAGAATGCTCTCTCAGTCTGAGGAGTATCGCGCGCTATTGCGTGTCGTAATTGGTGAATCAGAACGATTTCCAGAGCTCGCAACTTTGTACGTGAAGACGGTCATCCTCAAAGGCATGGAACTTGCGAGCGGATATTTCGCAAAGCACCAAGAATTGAAATTGAACAATCCTCTAGCAACAGCACACATATGCTGCGGCAGCTTTGTTGCGTGGCTGATTTGGCAAGAAATTCTCGGCGGAAAGAACTTCAAGCCGCTTGAATTTGACGACGTTGTAATCGCGCTGAAAGAGCTTGTTGATGCAAAACTTGCTCGCGACAGGGAAAGCTAGTGCGGCTTATTTCGTGCCGCGTAAATATCGGTGATCTGATAGCCGGAATGCGCTGAAGGCCCCAACAAAATCCAGTTCTTCTTGAACATCTCCTTTTGCTTGGGAGAAAGCGTATTCACATTGAAACTGAGACGATGAACATTAGTCAACTCTGAGAAAGCGCGGACGACGTCGTCCTCGTACTTACTTTGATTGAGGTGCAAGTTTTCAATCAAAGTACAATTGCGGAGTGATGCAGCAGCTTGAGCTGAGTAATAGGCGTGATTGCCGATCGATAACTTTCTGATGGTATGTGTGTGCGAAAGCGCAGTCAGCAGAGGACTGACGTCGCCGTGAATGACAATCAAGCGGTCAATCTTCTTAAAGAACGGCTGCTGAGCAATAAACTTGCCATCATATCCGGGCGTATGAAGAACTAAGCAATTGAGTTTTGGAAATCTATTCAGAATACGAACTACATCGTTTTTCAATTCGACATCGCGAAAATTGATAAGCTCGAGATTCTTCCACTTTGCCAAAGTATTGAACAAGTGCAAGACACCAGGCGCCGACGTATCGCCATCTACTCTTCCTTGACTTACAAACACAAGTCCCTCGTAGTCAATCCCGGAGAAAAGCGTAGGATCAATTTTGTCGTAAATTGAAGGATTGGCAAGCGCATTCGAATCAAGTTCTTCGTTCACGTTAAACATAAGCGGTCCGGTCGCAGGGAATATTCGATTTCCAATCGCTATTTGCTTATCAATTGAGCGTACGCCTTCTACGTCGGACACACCATGCCTGGTAGAGCCGCACCTCATGGTAGGAAACACCACCAGTCTTTTAGCAACGCCATTTTCAGTGTATGGCACCGCAGATATTCGCGATACTTTCTCGAACGACTTACGATACTGCTCAATCTCTTCCAGCTTCTTTTGATCACCGGTTTCTCTTATACGTGTGTCCGAGATCCGCTCAATCTTGAACTGCTCTTTGTGTCGCTCAGCAGCTGCGTTGGCGCTATCAATTAGAAAGTGAGAAATAAAGAGAGTAGAAAAAATTGTGACCAGTGCAACAGACGCCACTATTGCAGTTAGCTGCAATAGTGAAAAGGAAACAGTTCTCTTTCTAACTAAGGCGTCATCGCTTGAATCCTTCGAGGGTTGATTAGAATCAGTGGAAAGATTGGTACAGGCTTTGTTTAGTTCAAGCGCCACAACACCCAGATCGCCATATCGCTCAGAGGGAGATTTCGCCAACATTCTCGAAACGACTTTTTCAATTGCCGGTGGAAAATGCGAGCCAAGCGCAGCTTCCTTCAGACTTGGCGCCTTCTCGTTGACGTGAAGCATCATTGTTCGCAGGGGGTTGCTACCAACAAGCGGAGGCGTTCCTGTTATCGCTTCAAACAAAACACAACCAAGAGAATAGATGTCGCTGCGCTGATCGATCGCTTCGCCGGCGCATTGTTCTGGGCTCATGTAAAAAGGACTTCCAAATATCTCGCCTGTTTGAGTAAGAGCGTCAAGCTCACTTCGATCTTCGTTTACGATTTTTGCAATACCGAAATCCAATACTTTGACGCTACCTTCATCCTTAAGATTCATGCCGTCGACAATCATGATGTTTGCGGGCTTTATATCACGATGCACTACTTGTTGATGGTGTGCATGCGACAGACCAAAACACAATTGAGTGAAGATTGGTTCGATCTCCTCAAGCGACAGTTGTCCGCGCGCTTTGATCAATTCTTGCAGCGTTTTTCCTTGCACCAAATCCATTACCAAAAATGGATGTCCATCTTCTAGAACGCCGAAGTCATGCACCTTTACGAGATTGGCATGCTTCAAAGAAAATGCTGCTTTGGCTTCGGTCTGAAATCTGCGAGAAGAGCTAGCATCACTCAATCTTTGCGTGTCGAGTGTTTTAAGTGCAAGTTCTATATTCAAAAGTTTATGCCGCACGCGATATACGGCGCCCATTCCACCCTTGCCGAGGAGAGACACAACTTCATACTTCCCATCAAGGACTTTACCGACTTCAAATGGGCTGTTGTCTCCAGCGGCTGCTTTTTCTAGATTCGGCTGCGTGGGTTCTTGCTCCATAAAACTACTTGCGCACCCATGTAATCGTTTCGCGGTCGGAGGCAGAAGGAGGTAAAGGAGTCTTCCAGGTTTTCGAAACCTCCTCGAACATCGGCTCGCTGATATTACTCTTCTGTACCTGGAGAACTCGAAGCTGTTCGAATTTTGATACTGTCCTAATCACCTCATCGCTTTTCATTTGTTGACCGAAAAATATCTCCTTCAATTGCTTACAGGATTGCCATTTTTTCATGTCCGCTGGTGTAATTTCACAATCTACGCCGAGTTTTTGAATTGATTTCGATTTGGCGGCAGATTCAAGAAGAACAATGGAGTCCGCGCCTCGCACGAACAAAATTGAGATTCTGTTGAGAATCACACGCCGAGTCCAAGCGTTCGGAGGCGCCGAGCAATTATTGATGTCTAGCCTGACTAAGGCTTGCATCTTGTCCATTTCATCCAAATTGCGTGTTGTAAGTTTTTGACTCCAAATGAATAACCTCTCCAACTTTGGCCATGTAGCCGCGGTGGAAATCATTTCATCGAAAAACTTGTCATTCATTCTGAGAAGTTCTGCATTTTGAGCTATTTCAGAATTCTCGATATCAGGTCCACCGTACGATAATGACCGTAAAAATAATGGATCAATCTTTGCCATCACGCTGCCATTGCCCAGCATTTGCGGACATTCGTCTATGACAATATTCAGCCCTGCGCCACCACAAGGAAGATCAATCTCTCCTTGTGCAGGTCTGTCCTTTAGAACACCGCCATCGGAAAAACGCAAGTTGCCCATTGCAATTTCCGGAAACAAAATGGTCTCTCGATTGTGAAACTGACTGGGAACGGCCTTTATTTGGGAAACGCGACCAAACGCCTCCTTAGCCTCTTCTGATTTTCTTTTGAAAGCGGCAACATCCTCCACGTGAGAAACATCAACTCTGGGAGCACTGTCGGCCGAAACAACCTTATTTTGAGCCGATTGTTTCACTGAAAGAGAATTGCTATTGCCCCTGTAACGATCTAGCTCTAATGTACATAGCGCTGAAATCAGAACGGTTCCGCCCAAGGTCAACGCCAGCTGCGAATAACTAAGCGTGATGGGATAGTTCTTGAAAGAGGCTTTCTTCTTTCTGACACCAGCAGGAACTTCCGGTTTGAATTCCTTCAAATTGTTTTCCGAACGACCGGAGGCAACAAAAAGGTCGTGTGCAATGAGTCCCATTTCTGCATAACGATCGCTCGTTCTTTTTGCCAGCATTTTGGAAACGATCTGCTCCAGCGCCTCAGGAAATTCCTTACCAAGCGCTGCTTCTTTCAATGAAGGAGCAGATTCGTTCACATGCATCATCATCGTTCGCAGCGCATTCGGTCCGGAAAATGGTGGTGTTCCAGTCAAGGCCTCAAACACCACACATCCCAGCGAGTAAACATCGCTGCGCGCGTCGATTGCTTCGCCCGTGCATTGTTCCGGACTCATGTAAGATGGACTGCCGAATATCTCGCCGGTCTGCGTCAGGGTCTGCATCTCACCACGATCTGCATTGACTATCTTTGCGATGCCAAAATCCAGGATCTTCACGCTTCCTTCTTGATTAATGGGCACATCATCCACAATCATGATGTTCGCCGGTTTGATATCGCGGTGAACAACTTGCTGCTCGTGCGCGTGTGCCAGCCCAAAACAAATTTGAGGAAAAATAGAACAAACCTCGCTCACACTTAACTGACCACGTTCCTTAATCAAGGCCTGCAAGGTCTTACCTTTAACAAGATCCATTACAAGAAACGGGTGTCCATCATCCAAGACGCCATAATCGTGAACTTTGACAAGATTAGGGTGTTTAAGCGAAAAGGCTGCTTTTGCTTCAGTTTGAAACCGGCGAGAGGATGTCGCATCACCGATAAGCTCTGAATCCAGGGTCTTTAGCGCCACCTCAATGTTCAAAAGTAGGTGCTTTGCCCGATAGACCGAGCCCATGCCCCCGCGCCCCAAAAGGGTCAAGATTTCATATTTGCCATCAAGAATCTGGCCAACCTCGAACCGGCTGGCGGCTGGTTGAGCTGGCAGCTCAACATTTCTTAGAGTCGACTCGGCATCCATCCCT
>DTSE01000533.1 GCA_012965515.1 Candidatus Melainabacteria bacterium
AAGCGCCGCTGACGCAGTTTGTTCTTAAATTGCTTCGCTCAAAGCTCAGGGTCCGGGTCCGTTTCCGTTTTCGAGTCCATACTGCGCGCCTTTTGCATCTCTGCTCGCAAAATAGCGATTACATTCTGTCCTCCGGTTTTCCAGAGCTTGGACAGTTTAAGATTTACTGGTCGTGCACCAAACTTGCGTAGATCTACATCGCGAAGCACAGTGCGCTGAGCATCCCAGGGATAACTTCTTTTGTCGTTGGAATCACTAGCCATTTGCCTGTCCTCCGTTTCAAGTTCGATACACAATTTGTGCATCCGCTAAATCAAGCTGCAGTATGTCGGATGTGAGGCGTCGGCAGGACGCAGACAAACTTCACTTTTACGCGGTCCAATCTCGAATGTGTCTTGTCCGGTCCAGATTGATTTCCAAGCACTATTCTTGTCTTGATTGACATCGGCAACCATCTGCCACATTGTTTGAAATGTTCTCTTCTCAGGATCAATGATTTGACCTACCCAGGTAGTCATTGTGCCGTGGTTGAAAAAGTCTACGCAAAAGGCGAATACGTCACCGCGTGCAAATCCAATTAGCGGATACGTGTCAGAAGGTTCTCCAGCAGCATTAACACCGCTGATAAAAGATCCGGCGACCTTACCTGCTTCGTCAATTTCAAGATGCATCTGGGAATTATGCTGATTGTGCCAGACGCCTGCTAAAACCTTTTGAATTGGCTCTTTCGTTTTCATCATGATTGCTCCTCACAGACAGTTCAATCATCAACGATTTGAGAAGCCCCAGCATTATCTCCAGGAAGGATCTTTGAATGGAACTAAAGGATGATTACACGCCAATCCATGGCTATTGATGAGTTTTTAGGGCTTTGAATCATCCTGACGATCCATGCCGGCGCCTCTGTTTTGTTGCAAGATGCACTCAACAGGCTATGTAGAGAAATTATTCCTATGCAAACGAATTTCGCCGGCAAAGCAGGTTTTTCCACCGACGTCACGATTCACTTAGACCACAAACAGTTGGACGGCATTTTAAGCGTCCCTCCAGTGCAAAAGGGTCTGATCTTGTTCGTCCATGGCAGCGGCAGCAGCAGGTTCAGTCCGAGAAACCGGCTGGTGGCGAAAGCGCTCAATAAGGAGGGAATGGCGACATTGCTATTTGATCTCCTAACTCCTGAGGAGGAGCGCGTCGATACTTGCACAGCGCAACTTCGCTTTGACATCGACTTCCTTTCTAAACGCGTAAATCAGATTGCAAAATGGGTGCAGAACGAAAAGTTGCTCGGTCATCTGTCGGTTGGTTACTTCGGCGCCAGCACTGGAGCGGCCGCTGCACTCGCCAGTGCGGCGCAAAATTCAAAATTAGTTAAAGCGATTGTCTCCAGAGGTGGAAGACCGGATTTGGCCGGAAACTTCCTGGAAAAGGTGGAATGTCCCAGCTTATTTATTGTTGGTCAAAACGACCAGGAAGTACTCAGCTTGAACAAGCAAGCTATGGGCCTTATGCCAGAAGACACGGTTAAATCGCTGGCCCTTATTCCGGGGGCTACGCACCTTTTTGAAGAACCAGGAGCCCTCGAGAGCGTTTCGGAACTGGCAGCCGGCTGGTTTGCCACCTACCTCTGAAAAAATTCGGCAAAATTGTTGACGTCCTCTCCGCCCTCCAGAGCGA
>DTSE01000534.1:0-3407 GCA_012965515.1 Candidatus Melainabacteria bacterium
GGGAAGTCGCCGGCAATGCCGCCACCAATCTGGAAGAAGCCGATGCCGTGCTCCTTAGAGCAAGCACCTTCATACCATTTGATCAGCTCTTGCATGTACTCCAGCCCGCCGCGAATAATCTGGCAAGATGAGAGTTCACCCGTAACAACGTGCGAAACAAAGATGTTTCCGAGCGTGCTGTCCTCCCAACCTGGGACGATGATCGGCAAGTTTTTCTCAGCAGCTGCCAGCATCCATGAGTCTTTCGGGTCGATTTGGTATTCGTTTTTCAAAACGCCCGACTTCAAAAGACGGTACATCACTTCATGCGGAAAGAGCCTTTCCCCGGCTTTATCTGCGTCTTCCCAGATTTTCAAAACATGCTTTTCGATCTTGCGAATCGCAGTATCTTCAGGAATGCAGGTGTCCGTAACACGGTTGAGACCGCGCTCGCGCAGGGCGGTTTCTTGCTGCGGCGTCAACTCGCGATAGTTGGGAATGCGCTCGTAGTGGTCGTGCGCAACGAGGTTGAAGATGTCTTCTTCCAAGTTGGCGCCGGTGCAGGTGATGATCTGCACTTTGTCATTGCGAATCATCTCAGCCAACGACAAGCCGAGTTCGGCGGTGCTCATGGCGCCAGCCAGAGTGATCATCATCTTCTTGCCCGAGCGCAGATGCTCGACGTACGCCCGCGCTGCGTCCTTCACGGTCGCGGCGTTGAAGTGCCGAAAATGATGCTCAATGAAATTCGTAATGCTGGTCATCGCACCGTCCCCTATCTAGAGAAGCCATAAATCCATATTAGGCGTGGAAATTTAGCACGTGGGAGACGGAAAGTGCCTATAAGCACAGTAGAAACTTAATACTGATTACGTTTCCGAGTTTACAAGAGCGACCGCATTCTGTACAATATTTTGTACAACCTGGAGAAATAAAGCATGGCGTCTAAGATTCAAAAAAGAGTTGGCAAAGCACAAGCGCGCGAAGAATTCTCCACACTCATCGAGTCAGTCGCGAAGGGCGGCGGTGCAGTTGAAATTACGGACTACGGCAAAGTTTCCGCGGTTTTGGTAAGCGAAGAAGAGTATGCATGGCTACGTAGCTGCGAAAAAAGACAGAAGCGTCCAAGGAGGGAAGCACGCGGCTTCTTGGTCTTGGAAGACGATCTGGATTTGGAAAAAGAAAACAGGTCCGTATCGGCCGATTTCGATAAGTCAATCGAAAGAACTTTGCGCAAGATATCCGATTAACTTATGCGAGAACAGTTTCTAGTCACTGATACCCATCCTCTGATTTGGTACCTAGCAAATAAAGAATCCAAGTTACCCAAAAAAGTCTTGGTCTCTTTCAAGTCGGCACAATTCGGCGAGGGAAGCCACATCTGGGTCCCCGCAGCGGTCGCCAGGGAATTTTCTATTTTGCTGCGCAAGACACACCGGATCAAGGCTATTGGTTCATACGAAGAACTGATTTCGGAAAACTTTTTCTTCAAGAATTTGACGCTGTGCGAAATGCTGCCTGAGGACTTGATTATTGCTCACGGCTTGAATTTCAACAGAGATCCCTTCGATTCGCTGATAGTAGCTACTGCAAAGAGGCTCAGCTTGCCGCTGATATCAGGCGACAACGAAATCATTGATTCAGGTGAGTGCAGGATGTTTTGGAACTGATAAGGGAAACCGTCAGTGAGCCGATGCTCTATCGAACAATTCGCGCTGAATCAGCTTCTGGTCTTCTTTGTAGTGAATCTTGTCGAGCTTGTCGAGCAAATGCGCGCTCGCATCTTTCGCTAGGTCTTTTCTGTGAATTAGCGCCAAAAGAATCGCCTTCTGATCTTTGTCGTAGTGCACTTTTTCAAAAACAACATCAATCAGAGCTACTTGCTCTTTTGCGCTCAGCGTCGGCGACTTCGCCTTTTCAGTCAAAACCTCAGTCACATCTTTCGAGTAATGAAGAGTCGCGAGTTTTTTGGCGAACTCAGGGTCATCCAGCTTCTGCTTCGCCAAATCTTTCTTTTTCTCCGGATCCGGAGTGTCATCCCAGTTGAAGGACGCAAGCAGTTTGTCTGCCCACGCCTGATCGTCGGCGTTGCCCTCGACATAAGAGTTTCCTTTCTTCATCCAAACTTTGATTTGCGAACCTTCCGCGCGCAGCTCACCTTCCTTCGACACGCCTTCGCGCTTTTCGAAGAGCGTGACCTTGGCGTCAGCGGGCAGCTTACTTGCTTTGCCTTTTAAAAACACGACGTCGCCATGCGCTTCCAACTTAGATTCGACACCATCGATGTTGCGCGCAGAAATGCGCATCGACTTGCCGTTCGAAATCTTCTTCTCGTTGGATATCGACTTCTGCTTCCCGTCTTTGCCAGTCCAGATCGATTTGTCGACCGCATCTGTGCCGTTTTTCGTCGAAGAGTTGTAGGACAAGCCAGATTCAGAGTCAGTTTTTACATCGAATGAGGTATTGCAGCCCGACACTGCAAGGGCTACCAAAACCGTCGAACTTATGAATTGAAATCGCTTCACAACACACCTGCTATTGGCAAAACCGCACGCCCAATATATCAACTTGCGAAAGCATTTAATCCTTTCGCATCCGATCGTCACCGATTGGTCACGCATAGCGAAGTAGATTGAGTTCGTTCGAACTTGCCGCGAAAGCGCCCCACCTCCACAGGTTCTAAAAACATGAATAACCAACTCTCACACATGACGCAGTCAGCGATGGCAGCTTACTCTCAGAAGAAGTACTCCGAATCCGGAAAGCATTGGAATGAAGCTGTCAGCTTTGCAAAAAACCGCGGACTGACTGATGAATTGGTTGAGGCGGCAATACGCTTCGGTGATAAGCAATCTCTATACGGCGATTTCGAAGACGCGAACGAAAAATTTGCCTTGGCGATTTCCACTTCCAAGGGAACGTCGGAAACTTGCTTGTCGACAACGGACGATTGTCTGCTGTAATCGATTGGGGCGGATTCAATGTAGGCGATCCTGCATGCGATCTTCAGCCAGCGTGGAGTCTGTTCCGAGGCGAAAGCCGCGAAAAATTTCGAAACGAACTTGAAGTCGACGACGCCTCATGGCTCCGCGGACGCGGCTGGGCTCTGGCGCAAGCCGTCATCGCGCTTCCATATTACTGGAAAACAAATCAAAGAATGATTCGACAAGCAATAGAAGTGATGAACCGTACTTGCGACATGGCATAGTAGTGTGGTTCTAAAAGAGAGAGTGTTTCCGCGCCCGGGTTGAAAAGATACTATATGTATGCCTAGAATGGGGAACCCCAACCGGGCTGGACGTCCCCCGAAAAAGTAAACAGCCTGGCTGGGCCCAGGCTGTTCCTTGTTAAAATAGAAGGAGAGAATTCAGCTTCCGCTGCATTCCCGAAGGAGTTCATAAGCAACGCCAGCCACCTTGCTCGATCTC
>DTSE01000534.1:3417-6268 GCA_012965515.1 Candidatus Melainabacteria bacterium
GTAAAGTTCTCTCGAAAGCGGCCACAGACGAGTGCCGGATCCACCGCAAAGAATCACAGGAATCATGTGTACGGTTCGAACTCGATCTCAGGATGGATCATTGCATTTGTTGTTGAACTTAAGATGCCCCGCTCCGAAATCCGCGTTACAGTGATTTTGATACTGCACAATAGCCAGAAGAGGAAATGATGAGTAGATCCGGTTTTGCCCCATGGGAAGATGATTTAGCCGCAGACTGGTTAATTGACACAATCAGTGAAAGTCGTCTTCCTCAGATGATAGAGCGGATGCTGTCGTCTCCGGTGAATAAGGCATCTTCGAGCGGTATCCGCTCCGCAGCTGGAATCTTAATTCTTCTTGGAAATCCATTTATTTGGCCAATTGCAGATTTAAGACGATGCCAGGAGCTTGCTGCGAGTCAACTCGAAAAATGCCTTATGACAGAAACCCAGGAAGATTTCAGGAGCATTATCCAGTTAGAGATCGATGTGTTAAAACTCATGGCTTCAAACGCTAGCAACAGCGAACTAACCCCCAAACTTTGTGAGTTGCTGAATAAGTGGTATAGATGATTTTCGAGCTGACTCCTCTGTGATAAAGAACCGGCGGAGGTCGTTCCCCCGCCGGTGTAATCACTTCACCAGAGCCTTAGTTGTTGGTCTTGTTCCATAATGGATAATGACCAGTCTTATGGAATATTTCATTCAGAACTTGGGTTTCTCTGTTGAGAGCTTGAGCTGTTCCCGGCCAGACTGATTCTGCATAGATGGTAGCCGTGCCTTCGAAGTCTTTACCATAGGTTGCTATGTTTTGAGCAAGACGAGTAAGGAGCGCTTGCGCTGATTGACCAACTTTTAAGACCTGTCCAGCCTCATCCACAATGATATAGACAACGTTTCTGCCAACATAATCTATGGAGTTTTTTGCAATCCCCTCTAATAGCCCTTCGCTGCCAACTGTAAGCCATTTGCTGACATCAATTGTCAACTTTGTCAACGGGCTATGGATTATGTCAAAGAGTCCGTCAGGAAGTTTTGAGCCGTCCCCTTTGTATCCAGAATAATCTAGGACCTGCTGACCGATCGCTTTACCATCTGGCCCGTAAATGGTCCTGGTGATTTTTAGTTTGAGTGGATTCCATGGCTCATTCTTTGGAGTCGTATATATCACGGGGCCTCCCGAGCCGGGACCACCTGCGCCTTTGTTGGGAGTAGGGAAATCCGGTGGAATAATCTCAATCGTTGTGGTGGTTGAATCGGTGTTCGAAATTGCAGGTGGAGACATCCTCCTGCCGGCCTCTTCGGGATCTTTCAGAGACTCTTCCAATAACATCCGCCACCCCCACGCTGGCGCAAGGCCAAGAGGGTCAGTCAAAGTCACAGGAGAGTTTCCGACATAGGCATAGAGGTTCAAGCCAGCCGCATAACCGATCGGGTCCGGCTGTAGGAAACGTCCGATTTCAGGCGAGTAATACCGAGCTTTGCTGTAGTACAAGCCGGTTTCGTTATCAAAACGCTGGCCTGTGTATCCCGCGGGCACTCCAGTCAAAGTAGTGGTCTCACCGAAGGGTCCATAAGCAATGCTGGTCAGCAGAGCACCACTTGCGTTTGTAGATGCAACAAGTGAACTCTGTCTGTCCTGGTGTAAGTACGTAACGGTACCCGCACTTGAAACCTGAATAAGTGGTTCATCTAAACCGGGGCCGTAGACAATTCGGTTGAGCAAGGTGCCTGAGCCGTCATAATCTGCAATTCGCTGCAATCCGTCGTAGACAAAGCGAGTCTTGACTCCGCCAACGTTTTTCTCTCCCTGACGATCCAGGGGATCGTATAGGAAGGTGACACTCGCACCAATGGAAGTGGCAGAGATCAGTCGGCTCAAAACATCGTAGCCGTACGCCCAAGTACCGTTACTAATCAAGCATCCATTGCCATCGTAGGAATAGTCGACACCCCCAACTCTCGTGTACTGGTTAAGCTCATTGATTGGATAGCCAACTTCCTCGTAGTCGGTTTGGCGGTCGACTACTGCATCCCACATGAAATCATTGTTCGACACAAACTGATCTTTCACTTGATGCACATCATCAAATGAATATGCGAAATTCACCGAACCACCGGCAAAGGTATGCGTCAAACTGTTCATGTCGTCGTCGATTTCGTATCCGTAATCAACAACACAGCCGTTGCCATACGTCAGTTTTTTCCTGTTCGACAGATCGTTATACTGGAACGCGGCTGCCGATGACGACGAACCGTTGAGCTTGATGTCTGTCAGACGGTTCATCTCATCGAAGACATATTCAACGAAATAGCTATCTGGATAGATAAGCTTCGTACGGTTACCATTGAAGTCCAGCTCATACGTCACCAGCTTTCCGTCCGGCTTTTTCTGCTGAATTAGGCGTCCAGCGGTGTCAAAGGAAAACTCAAAGGCACCACTTGTGGGATCACCCGAAATCACCGGAGTCGACATCTTCTTCAAGCGACCAGCAAGGTCATACTCCATCGTTTGCACAGGCATGCTGCCTGGCTGTCTAGTAAGCTTTCGATTCAGCGCATCATAAGAAACTGTGACTGTTTGCCCGGCTCTTGTAGTTGCAGTCAAAACGTTTCCGTTGCTATCGTAGGTCATTGCCTCGAAGCTGCTGTCAGGATAGACCCGCTTTGAGAGCCGATCAAATCCGTCGTACTCATAGCTGGTCTCGTTATTCAATGCATCCTTTATCGATGCAACTCTGCCGTTGGGAGTGAAGGTCCTCGAACTCAGAACGCGCTGGGAGCACCATGACATTGTGATGTCAGCCGGGGGATACGAATGATGTTGCCGCGACGAAAGTGCTATGATGGGT
>DTSE01000535.1 GCA_012965515.1 Candidatus Melainabacteria bacterium
AGAAGGACTTGAGCCAGCCCCAACCAAAGGTCAAAAGAGAGAAAGCGACGAAAGCAAAGAAGCCTACTCGCCATTCATAATGAATGGACTCCTCTGGCTTCTTCTGAATGGGTGTTGAATTCAACTGCTTCGTCCTGTTTGTTTCTTTGTTCTTGGGTTCAAATAGTGCTATCAAGCAGAGGTCCCTCCCGCTTAGCATACGCAAATTGTTGGATGTACGGATTTGATGAAATCAGCGCCTCATCAGGTGTTCCTTCCCACTCGATGCGCCCGTCGTGCATAAGAAGCACGCGATCAGCAGTGCGCGTCCATGTGGATAACTGATGCGTAACGACGATGGAGGCGGCATTGAGCCTGTCTTCCAGCTCGTTCATGTAGTCTTCAATGACGGTCGAGATAACCGGATCGAGCCCGGTTGTCGGCTCATCGTAAAAAATGATTTTCGGATCGTTGACGATTGCGCGTGCAAAACTCGTACGCTTCTGCTGCCCGCCCGAAAGCTGAGTCGGATATTTGTCTTCAAACCCGCGCAGCCCCACCAGTTCAAGCTTTTCTGCGATAACTCTCTCTTGCTCTTTGCGGCTCAATTTGCGCCTGCGCAGAGCAATGGCCAGGTTTTCTTTGACGGTGTAGGAATTGAGGAGGGCGGAACCCTGGAATACGAGCCCGACTTCATCAGAGTGCATGCGAATGGACCCAGAGTCAGGTTCAAGCAAGCCGCACAGAATCTTGAGTATTGTTGACTTTCCACAACCTGATTTGCCGACCAATCCAAGAATTTCGCCAGGGTAGACGTTGAAAGTCACACCTTTGAGAATGGGTTTGTCGCCAAAGGACTTATAAAGGTCGTTGACCTCGACCATGGGCTTAGTCGAGCCGTTGATTTTAGGAGCCTGTTTCTGCCGAGCCATCTGCAAGTCAATTACCTCGGAGCGTATGTGACAGCGGTAATGATGTAGTTGCAGACGAACAGCATCGTCATGGTCCACACAATCGTGCGCGTTGTGGCTATGCCGACGTCTTCCGCCCCGCCTCTTGTTCTCAGCCCTATGGCGCAAGAAATAACAATGATCAAAATCGCATTCGTCCACGCTTTCAAGAAGTGCGTGCCGAAGTCGCGATCGAGAATGGTTTGCTTGACAGAGTCGAGAAATGTGGCTGCTGGTACATTTGCTGCGGTGTAGGCGATGAAGATCCCGGCGATGAGACCAAGTGCCATGGCGTAAACAGTGAGCGCGGGCATCATCAGCATGGCTGCGACGAATCGCGGCACGACCAGAAATTGAACAGGATCGACGCGCATGACTTTGAGTGCATCGATTTGCTCGGTGATCATCATTGTCGTAAGTTCAGCGGCGACTGACGAACCGACGCGCCCGGCGACCATGATCCCTGCTGTGATAGGACCGATTTCTCTTACCAGTGCAAGCGAAACAACCCCGCCAATTGCAGTGTCTGCGCCGAAAAGCACCAACTCGCGAGAAATCTGCAAGGACATTGCAAAACCGGTGAACAGCGCAGTGAGCGAAACAACTATGCAAGACTCGACGCCGATTTTGTAGCTTTGTCGCCAAACTTCGCGCCAGTCGATTTCACCGCGAACTATGTACTTGAGCGTGTGAAAGAGAAGAATCAGGCATTGACCAAGCAATTGGCACGCCTTGCCGAACTGCTCGACCAAAATGTCGACCGGTCGAAATATGCCGTTGCGGGAGCGGACTGATGAAACCATAACCCAGATATTTTAGCGACAAACGGGCGTCAGTACATGTTCAGAGCATTTGAGATTTTGCTTCGAACGTGTTGGCACAAAAGATCGAGACGCTTGAAACGCCCGCTAGTTCCATGATTTGACGTTCATGTTTAGGCGAAACCAACAGATGCGAAAGTGTTGGTTGCAACACTTGGCTTCTTGTGCGGGTCTTGGCGTCCCTGCGATGGATCTGTAGTAGTGATACGCTTCATATATGCGTCGGTGGTCGGGTAAGAAACTAACGGCGACATGCGACCAAAACGAGGAAAGTTGAATGTCCGCACAAGAGCAGCCGGAGTCAGAGCGCGAAGTTGGAGCTGAGCCAGAACAGCATGGGCAACAACATTTCGGACAGTCTGCAGATGCTCCGGAGAAGAAAAGCAATGCCGGAATGCTGGGCAGTTTGGGGCTCTTGGGCGTTCTTCTTCTTAAGGGCAAAGTCTATCTCTTTGCAGCGCTGAAAGGTTTGAGTTTCCTCAAGCTGGGTTGGCTGTTCAAAAGCTTTTTTATGCTCTTCGCGACGCTTGGGATTTACTGGGCGCTTTGGGGTCCCATTTTCGCAGTTATCGTAATCGCCATGATCGTGGTTCACGAGCTGGGTCACTACGTTGCTATGAAATTCAATGGGTTGAATCCAAAGCCGATGATGTTCATTCCTTTCATCGGCGCTTATACCGCAATGGAGAAAATGCCGGCTGACCAGGCTACGGACGCTTGGGTTTCCTTGGCAGGACCACTTGTGGGCGGCGTGACTGCTGCTGCGTGCTATTACTACGGTGTCACTACGCAGAATTTGTTTTTCGTGGCGGCAGGCAGTGTTGGGCTTATCTTGAATCTATTGCAGTTGATTCCTGCCAAGCCCCTGGATGGTGGCTTCGTTATCAGTGCCATCAACAAGTGGCTTTTGGTTCCAGGTGTCGGCTTGGTTTTTGCCTGCGCCTTCTATTTTCATTCCTTCCTTTTTGCGATTGTCGGCATTCTTGCTTTCATAAGCGCTGTTGGTCAGTTCAAGAACCCAAACCAAGCTCCAATGCGTGCCGGGCGGGCGCAAGCTCCGGCAACAATGCAGCAAAAGGTGATGATAGGCATCGCGTATTTCGGGCTGGCCGGGATGCTCGGCTATCTCTACTGGCTTTCAAATGACGAAGCGATCAGTATGATGCCTGAAAAACACAAAACTTCTGTGTTGAGATATCACCGCGACACTCCCGACCATCATGCATTCTCTGAAGATGACGAGATTGGTGCGCAGAAATAGCCGAGTGCTTCAAAAAACGCCTGAAGCTGTGAAAGACGGAGGTGTTATAGCCACTCCGCCTAATCAAGAAGTACACTGTCAGGCATTTGCAAATGCACATCAAAAAGACAAGACTTTATCTGAGCCGGACATGATTGCTATCAATGACGGTGAATCAGTAGAGCAATACAAGGCCAGATTGGCGCAGATTCAGGCTAACAGATTCGGATTTTTTGATTCTGAAAAGGAAGATGAGCATGTTTTCGACAAACCTGCCAAGGAAGGCGTTGATCCGATGCCTGCTCTTAGTCCTACTCTAAGAGAAGGACCATACAATTCTGAGGGCATCGCTTGCGCAAAGGGAGAGGAGGAGTTTGTTAAGGCGACATTTTGTGATCCCTTTGTACCTGAGTTGTATCGGTCGATTTTGAAGTTTCATAAGGCCAGAAGTCTTGAGCATATGCAAGATCCAAGTTTGGAAGAACCGCGACGAAAATGACCTCTGACTTCTTGAAGGTACTTTTCGGACTTGCGATAGATTCGCGAGGTCTATTTTTCTGGCAATTTTGACTAGGCCGGTTTCATAGATCAGCAACATTGAGGGTTCTATGACCCAATGGCCCTTAACCGTTCTCTATTTATAGTTCTATGACCCGTGTCTTAGATAAGCTCAATTAGCTTATCTCTTTGCATCTGTGTAAGGCTTAGTGCATACCGTTTTTCACTATCCCAGTTCGCAAACACACAAGCCCTAAATTCCTCTCTCATCTGCTCTTAGAGTCTTTGACCTGATCGCACCGCGATCGCAGGAGAGTTTGCTCTGGGATTTCTTTTGGCACGAACGCCCCGCAGTGGTGTTTGTGCATTCGAGTTGGGTTGCGTCTTTTGGCAGCCTACTGTTCAACCTCTCAAATAATCGGAGGTGAATTATGACCACCGCTGAAAACACTCTCTTCCAGCACAGCAATGTTGCTGGAACGGCGTTCGAGGGGCTTTCGGTTCGGGAACAGGCTGATCTCATCGGCACGTTCTCCCCGGACGCTCAGCGACTCGCCATGCGCGTGCTCGACCCGGACGATGCGGCGGATCTGCTGCAGTCGCTGGATCACGCACAGCGCGGAAAGCTCTTGGCGCTCCTGGATTTTAGCGCCCGCGCGGAAGTGACGGCTTTGCTTGCCTATGCCGAAGATGTTGCCGGCGGATTGATGAATCCCCGCTACATCCGCGTTCGTCCCCACATGACCGCTCAGGAGGCGATCATGTACGTCCGCAAGCAGGTTGTGGCCAATCCCGCCACTTCGTCTTACGTCTACGTCCTGAACACCCAGCAGAAGCTCATGGGAGTGATTTCCATGAAGGAGCTGCTGATGGTCGAAGGCAATCGGGAAATCAACCAGATCATGCGCCGCCAGCTCGTGACTCTGCCCGAGAACTGCGCTCAGGACGAAGTCGCCAACATCTTCGCGAAGCACCACCTGATCGCCATTCCCGTCGTCGACGGCGATGGCTGCATGAAGGGTGTGGTCACCGCCGACGACGTCGTCAACGTCGTTCGTTCGGAAGCCACCGAAGACATGCAGAAGATGGGTGGCTCCGAAGCCTTCGACACGCCTTATCTGACTGCCAAGCTCCCCACGATGATTCGCAAGCGTGGTGGCTGGCTGGTCATGCTCTTCCTCGGCGAGCTGCTGACGGCGAGCGCGATGGCGCACTTCGAGGACCAGATCGCCAAGGCTGTTGTGCTGGCTCTCTTCGTTCCGCTGATCATCTCCTCGGGCGGCAATGCCGGCTCGCAGGCGTCCACGCTCGTCATCCGCGCCATGGCGCTGGGTGAAGTGAAGTTGCGCGATTGGTTCCGCGTCATGCGGCGCGAGTTGGTGACCGGTCTTTCACTGGGACTGATTCTCGGTCTGCTCGGATTCATCCGTGTAGTCGCCTGGGAACACATGTTCCACATCTATGGTGTGCATTACATGCTCATCGGTCTCACCGTGGCTGTAAGCCTCGTCGGTGTTGTCCTCTGGGGCAGCGTCACCGGCAGCGTTCTGCCATTTTTGCTGCGTCGGCTCGGTTTCGATCCGGCCAGCGCGTCGACGCCGTTCGTTGCAACGCTAGTGGATGTGACCGGTCTGGTCATCTACTTCAGCGTCGCGAGCGCCGTCCTTATGGGGAAGCTGCTATGACAGACCCCGACAGTAGTAGGCGAACGGCGCGGATTGTGCTCATGCAGAAGCGATACCAGTGGGGTCTCGCAGAGCACGTCCGCGCCGTTCTTGCCCCTTTCTCTTTCGTGTTGTTGCTACTAACAAATATAGCAGAATGGGACAATCCCCACTTCAGCGGGGCGAAACGTCCAAAATCCGTTGCAGGACAATGTTCTGAGGGTATTTCTCCCATCGACTTTTAACCTGCCAAAACTGAGAATGTCTTCACCAGGCGAGTGTGCGCCACTTAGAGAGAGACACCCCCAGCGCGCGCGGCGAATTTATTTGATGAACTCACCAGAACCTACACCGCAAATCCAAGCTCTAGAAGCGTCCATAGAAAAGTTGTTGGCAAAGCCGGTACAACCCGGCGATGGAACCGCAGCCACACTTGCTTCGCAAATGATGCAGAAAGACAATCTGCAGAAAGATCTGTTCCAGCAGGTGAAGCAGAACCAGGATCAGATGATTCGGGATCAAATGGAGCAAGCGCGTTTACGCAGCGAACTAGCTTATAAGGAACAGGCTAAATTGGCTCAGGCTCGGCAAGAGCAAACTTTGCGCGACACTCAGTCGCAAGCGAAGCTCAGGCAAGAGCAAATTCTGAGATATGAACAGCAGCAAGCGAAGCTCAAACAAGAGCAGTCTCAGCGCGACCAGCAAGACCAGGCGCGTCGAAGGCAAGAACAGATGCAACGCGAACAGCAGTTGCAAGCGCGTTTGAAGCAAGAGCAGTTGCAACGTGAACAGCAATTGCAAGCGCGGATGAAGCAAGAACAAGCGCAGCGCGAAAAAGCTCGTCAGGAGCAAATGCAAAAAGACCGCGCTCAGCAAGAGAAGTTGAGACAAGAACAGCATCAGAAAGAGCTTCTATTGGCGGCTCGTCTGAAAGAAGAACGTGAGCGCGTCAATCAGTTGAAGCAAGAACAACTGAAGCGCGAACAACAGAGTAATGCAGACAAGAACATAACTGGCGGTGATAAGAAGGCGGCTAAGAACGCACCCAAGACGCCGGAACAATTGGCTAAGGATGAGGAAGCTCGAGCTTTCTCCGCGCGCAGCGAACTGTCGC
>DTSE01000536.1:0-17359 GCA_012965515.1 Candidatus Melainabacteria bacterium
AGCGAAAATTCGAAAAAGAAGGGGCTATCCACAGCAGCCTTGGATGAAACAGCGGGTGAAATGCTTTCGCTAGAAATCAGAGATTTGAAGCTGAGGGAGGCGGCACTCGAGAAATATTCCAGAACAGCAGTGTTCCCCAATGAAGTTCGCTTTCCATTGCCGGACATCAAAACATTCATGCCTGGCTCAATTCCCGGTTTTGTGAGCATAAAGCTCGGCCCCCAAGACGATAAAGCAATCCAGCAAAAATTCAAGGAGCAGCTTGAAAAACATGATCAAACCAAGCTCAGCGATTTTGATCGTGAGAAGATACACGACATTGCCGTCTGCGATGTTGTACTCCAAAAGTATCAAGACACGTTAACGCAACAAGAAATACAGACTGCAAAGCATTTACCCGTGCTGGAGCAGGCAGGCTTTTTATCAAAAGCGGCGTTAATTGATGGCGCTTGTTTAGGTGCAATGAAAGAGGTTCTGCACAAAGTCATTGCCGAGAACGAAGTCGAGAATCAGATGACAGGTCTCGCAGTGGGGGTGCTTCTAGGCAAAACTATCGGAGCAATCGCAACCTCTTCCAATCTTGCTCTTCGAGGCATCGCAACTGTCTTGCAGGCCGGTGGTATCGCATTGGCTGCGGAGCAGATTGCTCAAATTGGGGGCAAGTATGCTGAAGCATTTACTAAAACAATTCCCGCATTCTGGGAGTTGAGCAAAGATCCAACCGCACGCAGTTTTGAAAGGACGAAACATCTTGTTGAACAAGAGCTTGGCCCACCGATTGCGGATACGGCACTCTTTGCGGCCGGACTTGCCGCCGGTCATGCAGCCGACCGACTCCTAGGAAAAGTGGCGCGCAAACGCTCTGAAGAACTCATGCACGGATCTGCAAAGCAAGCTAGTCAGGCTGGAGCCGGAAAATTCTGGGAGACAATTGAACAGAAAACTGCAAAACCACTTGATCGACTCTTGCCGGGTGACGTCAGAGTCGTCAAACAACATCATAAAAACTCTTGTGTTGCTGCTGTTGGCGATATGCTAACTAACGGAATTAGATCACAATTGGAGTTGATAAAGGAATTAAATCAATGTTGGTGGCCGGAATATCTTGCAAAACATCCAGAACCAACGTCTTCACTAGAAAATTTAGGAATGGAATTGAACCGGCAAGGGACGAAGAAATGGGATTACGTACCTTTAGAACGGAGCGAGAAAAACCTTGAAATACTAATAGAAAGCAACAAAGAGCCATTTGCGGTCACATTGATGGCAGAGGGCATGCGCTATTCGCATGCTGTGGTCATTGACGGCGCAACAAAAAATGGACTAATAAAAGTCAGGGATCCTGATGGCACCTATTACAAGATGACCAAAACAGAATTTCTAGACGCTTGGACGGGAGAAACCTTGCAGGCAAGGAAGTAATAAATGATTCGCATACAACCTCTATCCATCAGTGCAAACGGCAAAGATACGTATGTCGTACGCTTCAAGCGATTAGCATCCGAACATCCAGAATGTGGGGTTGGTCCATTTGAAAAACCCGATGGCTTCGTCGAGTATCCATTTAAGCTTGAAACACTCCCGGATGGATTTAGAAGTTGGAGTGGTCCCAAGCAGTTTGATTGGGATACTCATGATGATTACACTGGTGCTATGTGGCTCAGAAACTCAGTCCTCTTCCTAGATTTAGCAAGGATAGATGGACAAAAATCTCACTCCGATGAAACCGGTGAGCCCGTTGAAATAATCGTTAGCGCACTAAACGACAATCTAGAACACACCTACTTGGTAGGTTTTGAATCTGATGGATCCGCAATCCAATTGCCATTCGTTGTATCCGGAGATGATCAGCAACTGACCATCCGCTGGAAGGAAAACTCATACCAAGCCAGCAGAGGAAACCAATGGAAACTGATAGGTAAAGCCAATTCGGAACCAGAAGAAAACCTTGTGCTCGCTATCGCTATGCTTCATGCCGCACGCAATTTCATATACGGACCCGACAAGGAAAGAGAGTCATCGGCGACATAGGGTTACGACAGAACGACTAGAGCTTCGACAAACGATCCGCAATCGAACTGATGGCTACTTCCGATCGATACTGGAAAATCCGGCTGTTTCAACCAACTTCTGACCTTCGTCGCTTAAGCAGAAATCGACAAACTTCTGAGCGGATGGCTTGGGGTCTTGATCCATAAACATGAACAGCGGGCGACTCAAAGGATAACCCCCAATCGCGGTCGCGGCGGTGGCACCAACTGCGGTACCACCATTGATCAATTGCAACTTCAAAGATTTCACTTTGCCCGGCGCTTCACTCAAAGCACCCATGCCTGCATATCCGATCGCATTCTTGTTGTTCGCAATCGAATCCATCATCGTCTCGATGGAAGGAACAGTCGTAGCCGTTTTTGACATCTTTGATCGTTTCAATACATGCGATAAAAAGAATTTGCTTGTGCCTGAGCCCTCTTCGCGAATAATGATATCAATCTCGCCGTCGCTTCCGCCCAACTTCGACCAGTTAGTTGTCTCCCCTGCGAACACGGACTTCAACTCTTCCATGGTCATGTCGTTGACTGGATTTTCGGCATTGACAATGACTGCTACGGAGTCGCGGGCAACAGGGATTTTTTTCAAGCGAACTTTGTGTTTGTGAGCCAATACAACTTCCTCGTCAGAAAGATCCCGAGAGGCTGAAGCAAGGTCGGTAGTTCGGCTAATCAAAGCCGCTATGCCCTGAGAGGTATCGCCTTTGTTGATGGATACCGGCACATCAGGGTTTCTCTTCATAAACTCGTCCGCCCAGACCTTGAGCAAATCGCCCATCGTGTCAGATCCTTCGACCGAAACCATCGGTGTCAGTTTGCGCGGATCAGGCTGCTGGGGCTGTTGGCAGCCGGAAATGAATGGTATGGACGCGAGAACAACGAGCAAAGGGAGGCTCAAATACAGAGATTTGAGAAAATGCTTTGCTCGCACACGGTCTGACGGAGGGAACTGTCCGAATTCCATAAGCCCCATTCTTCAAATTCGGCAATAGTCACGGGATTCCTTCTTCGGCTATTAGATAGCCAAGAAGAATGTAATCCCAAAAACCTTTCATGGCGCATTTATCGATGCAGAGTAGAACAAATATTCACTGAAGCAGAACGGCCTCCCGTTAGTTCGGGAAGCCGTCGCTTGAATTTTCGACTTTGGGTTATCAGAAGCGCGATTTAGAAGTCTTCTTCTTCGTCGCCCTCGTCTTCCCAGACTTCTTCGGTTGTAGCCACACCAGCAGCGATAAAGAAATCGCTTGTGCATTTGGCGGCAGTGTCGGGGGAAACGCCGACGTCTTTCAAGGTTTTAATCCAGTGAACCATTTCATCCAAAATGGAAGTATCCACAGAAGTTTCAGTTTCAGCGGTTGGCATGCCAAATATCTCCGTTGTGCTGCGACAAGTTGGCAGATCCTAGCCAGCTTGGCTGAGAATTTATAGGCCAAGCATTTAATTCATCTTGCGGCTTGCAGTAGTACAGGTCTTGATGAACGCCGCCAGACGCGTTAGGAGCGTTTGGCGTCACTTTGAGAAAGCCGCTTAAGCCTTCTCAAAAATGCCGGGTCAACCAGGCAAACGCCGTCCTGACAGCTGCTTCCGGCAATGCTGCCAAGCAATTCCGCCTCATCGGTAGACAACATGCCGGATTGCGAGATATTTCCTTGCGCCTGCCTCTGATTGGAAGCGTCAAGCACAATTCGAGCAATTCCCGGGTCCAGCCAAACGGAGCCAACCCTTACCGAGCGGATTGCCACTTCCAGATTTGCTGCCAAATCACCCTTCAGTACGTAGCCATCAGCTCCTGCGTCGAGAGAAGCAAAGATGTCGCGCGCGTCATCGCTTGAAGTGAGCATTAAAACCTTACAACAGGGCAATTCCGCCTTCACCCTGCGAGTGACTTCGATGCCGTTAATGCGCGGAAGACCAATGTCGACGAGCGCAACAGCGGGCGAAAGGTCAAGAATAGATTCGACTGCAGCGTTTCCGTCTTCAGCTTCGCCGACCAATTCGAAGTCTTCGAATTTTTTCAAAAAATGACGCAGGCAAGTGCGAACGACTCGATCGTCGTCGACGAAAAAGACTCTCGTCTGTGTACTCATTTCGCTGCAACCTTTGCCCACACATCTGATAGTCGTATTTTAGCAGCACACTTTAGAGTAGGCGGAAAGCATCTTATCTGCAATTCTCTACCTTACAAATGGCACTTTTCAATCGTATGCCAACTTCATTGCTTGAGTTCCGCGCGCACCATTAGCGCCACCACTATCAGATCCATTATCTTCGCCGACTTTCTTGAACAATTCCTGCGCAAGCTTCGTGCCGGGCAAAGAGTCGCTGTTTCCATCAATGTTTTCAAAGACGAGCCGCAAATCTTTGAGCATATGCTTCAATGCAAATCCAGGGGCAAAATCATCTTTCAAGATTCTCGGACCCAAGTTGGATAACGCCCAAGAACCACCAGCTCCCGCCGAAAGTACGTCAACCACAAAGTTTTCGTCCACTCCCAAACGTTTCGCTAATTGCAACGCTTCGCATACGGAAATCATATTTACAGCGCAGAGAATTTGATTGCAGAGTTTCAATGCCTGCCCTGCCCCTGAAGGTCCGCACAGTTTGACGTTTTTACCCATTTTTTCCAATGCCGGCAATGCTTTCTGAAACGCAGTTTCATCACCGCCTACCATTATTGTCAAAGTTCCATTGCGAGCACCAACATCTCCGCCAGTAACCGGCGCATCGAGAAAGTACATCCCCTTTGCTTTCAACGAGTCGTAAATGCGCTTAGCCGCATCGGGACCAATCGTAGAAAAATCAGCAATGACCGCTCCGTTCGGCGCGTAGTCACAAACTCCACCCTTCTCTATCAAAACCTGTTCGACATCCCCGACGTCACCAAGACAAGTGAAAATTACCGCGGCATCTTTCACTGCATCTTCAATCGTCTTCTCGACTTTTCCGCCAGCCGCAATCAACGCGGCGGCGCCGGGCTTGCCGGGTGTTCGATTCCAGCCAACCACGTTCAGTCCGGCTTTGGCGAGATTGACGGCCATCGCCTCACCCATCAAACCTAGCCCCAGGTATGCGATTTTGTCGTTACCCACGCGATTAGAACCAGAGTTATGCTCCGAGTTTTCAATTCCCTTGCTCAAGTGATTCACCTGCCGCGATTTCGACCATACGAATATAAAAGTTCAATTTTGCCAGATTAACTAATTGCTGAACCCTTGGAAAACGTACAATTTACAGGATCGGCACAGGGAACCTAATTTTTCCCAGGGCATCTTTTGATAAGTACGCGTTCTCTCGGAAACGGAAGTGTCTCATGAAGAAAAGTCTTGGTCTTCTGGCTACGTTGGCGATTTGTTCTTTTAATGCGAATGCGGCATTCTGCCAGGCGCCGTCTGACGGTGTCACGGGGAAAGTCGAAATCACCGCGCCTGCGCAAGCGGTATGGGATGCGGTGCACCACGAACGTCAATCAGATCCGGATCTCAGCTACAGCAAAGTTGTCGAACAAAAGGGCAATCGCATCTTGCTCGAGCAAAAGTTCAACTCAATACCTATAGTTGGCGAAGCAACCTGCCTTTTGGTCCAGGAAGAAACACCACTCAAGCGCATTGATTACAAGATGGTGCGCTCTGATAAATTCAAAGAGATGTGGGGCAGCTGGGTAATTGAAGAAAACCCGAACGGCGTCAGCCTCTCGCTGCACTCAGTGTTGGACACCGGACTTCCGTACGCACAGAGCGTCACCAATCAATTCCTCAAAGGCAAGATTGACGCTCGCCTCAACAGAGTTAAAACAGCAGCAGAAAAACTGGCTCAAAAGCCGCAGTAGAACTCGACCCCTTCAATCCGGGACGTGTTGCCGAGCCTTTGGTAGAATCATGAGCTTGGTCGCGCCCGGGACGTAAATCAGACTCCAGAAAGAGAGGCTTTTATGAAGAGTGCGTTGAAGGCATCCGTTATGGTCGCCGTGTGCTCCTCGCTGCTCGGCACAAGCGCTTTTGCGCAGTCGATTCTAAACCAGAGCAAAGACGATTTACTCAAAGATTTTGATGTGGGCAAGTCGCTAACAGCGCCGCCAGGCCCGCAGTTTTCAGGCACCGCCAATCCGCCGCCGCCAGCTACTTGGGCTCCGAAAACCCCGCCTGGTGCCGCTGCACAAAGCCAGCCAGCCCCGGCGCCGCAGAGCCAGGCCGGTTCAAGACCTCAAACTCAGCCCGGTTTAGCGACACATGGAGCATCCGCACCCCCTTCGACTCAACCGCTAAGTCCGCAAGCGGCAGGACTGATCGGAAACTACACGCAAGGACCTGATCAAAACCCGCAGCAAAAACGATTACTGCAGCGCATCATTGAAGGAGCTATGAATGCAGTAAACGTTTCGAACTCAGAAGCAAATGGAACCCACGTGAAAGTGCCATTTGTGGACGTCAACGTGGGCGGGCCTGATGGCGTGAGAGTGAAGGCACCCTTCGTCAAGTACAATTGCGATGAAGGCGCACAAGTCAAAGCGCCATTCGTCAAGTACAACAGTGCTGACGGTGCAAAAATCAAAGCACCATTTGTGAACATCAATCAACCAAGTTCAAATCAAGATAGCTCACTGAAGTAAGTTGTAGCAAGCGACGTCGAATAGTATTCGCCACAAATTTCGCGCCCATACCTGGCACCGCATTTAGTACCAGCAGCGAAATGAGGTGAATCGGCAATAGGCTTAGGAGGAAAAGAGCAGAATTTCAAATGGAGGGAGAGGCATGAGCTTTACCGATCAGGAAGCATGCGCCCTTCCCACAAAATGTTCGCTCCCGTAAGATTTCCAAATTAAGGCCTATATTTCTACATATGAGCTTATGTCCAATTTGGGCTTTAACTCGTATAGATCTCCTCGGACCATAAACCCTTCACCAAATAGCACAGGATTTTAAGCGCTCCACGGCGTTTAACGACTCCAACACAACTGAAGTCTAGGGTGTTAAGCACCTTCAGCGCTTCAAAAGTGCCGTGGGCGAGGTTTATCGCATCCGGAATACCATGTCCGTTTTCTGCCAAAAGTGACCGCTATCATGTCCGCAATGCCCCAAATGGTGGGGGTTTTCTACGAAAGAGGGTGCGGGTTATACGTAGTAAAAACCCAACAAACGCCCAAAATTCGAACCACTCAAAATCAGACACCCCAATCTGCGCAAGACTTTAGGGATATTAATGAATCCGAAATCAAGCCTGAGAAGCGACCCAAAAATCAGCGGGATTAATTTGCTAATGCCGCAATGGCGCTGTTATAAATGGCTCAGTCCCTCTTGCTCCCGCAAAATGAATATCACCCGCATCGCCTACATCCTAGTCTCGCTCGCCTCAATGGCAATTTCTGCCATTCCGGCTGAAGCGCGCAGTTATTACGTGCGCGAGACGCAGGGCACGGTGGAAATCAGAGGCTGGGAAAAGGGCATCATCAAAAAGAATCCCAACCTGAAGCGTTGGCATTGGATGCCGATAACGGCAAGCTATAACCATATGAAACCAGTCGCTCCTTCCAAAAAACCTTGGAAGGTTCAACGTGTTCTGCGCAAGGCTCCTGTTGATCGCATTGTTCAAAATCCTCACTACGTTCGCATGAATCACGCGTCGCTTCCGACTGCCCGCAATAACGACGGCAGCATGCGTCGCAACCCACGCGTCAGCAATCCGCTCGTCACGCACGATGTCGACGGTTCTATAAGAGCGCGCGATGTGGAAGCAAAACTCCGCATGCAACGCACAAACCCACAACTGGCTATGCGCGATGTCAATGCAGGTCTTTCAGTTCCAGTAGTGCGAGGACAGTACAGACTGGCGAAACATGAAGTTGCGGGCTATCTCGCAAACAAGAAAACAGATATCAAACTGGCATCGCACGATCTCAACGGTCAACTCGCAAACCACGCCGTCGCTGGTCAATTGGCTAACCGTGCCGTCGCAGGTCAATTGGCATCACGCAATGTAGACGGTCGCTTGATCTCGCAAAACGTCGCCGGCACGATCGCATCGAAAACAGTTTCAGCAGATCTGATAACACCGATTGAACGCCGCTATGAGTTCGACTATCGCGGACCAGCCGGCGGATTCGATGACACCCTGGTCTTCTCCAGCGGATACCAATCCGTAAAAAGCGGGGTCGCAGCCAGACTGGCAAAGAGAAATAACCGCAAGTTCTAGTTCTTTTCGAAGAAACACACGATGTAAATCGCCTTGTTGTAGGGCGGCATTCTTGCCGCACGCCGGGCGATGCATGGCATCGCCCCTACAGAAGCCGAAACCGCAGGGGCGGCATTTTTGCCGCCCGTCTGGCGATGCATGGCATCGCCCCTACAGAAGCCGAAACGTAGGGGCGGCATTTTTGCCGCCCGTCTGGCGATGCATGGCATCGCCCCTTTTATTTAGCGGGCGTCAGCTCTTTCACCGTCGCAAGAGCGTTCTTCAGGTCTTCCATCAGATCATCGAGGTCTTCGATACCGACCGAGAGGCGGACGAGACCATCGACGAATCCGCGTGCCTCACGCTCTTCTCTGGGTACTGCGCCGTGCGTCATAACTGCCGGGTGGGTCATCAGTGACTCAACACCGCCGAGGCTCTCTGCGAGAACGAACAGCTTAGTTGCACCCATGACTTTCTTGGCATTGTCCAATCCGCCTTTGACGACGAAGGTAACCATGCCACCGAATCCGCGCATCTGCTTTTTGGCAAGCTCATGTTGTGGATGCGATTTGAGACCAGGGTAGAGAACACGCTCGACCGCCGGGTGGCTTTCGAGGAATTTGGCAATCTCAGCAGCATTCTTCTCGTGTGCTTGCATTCTGATAGCCAGCGTCTTCAAGCCACGCATAGTCAGGTAGCAGTCCATTGGACCAGGCGTTCCACCAATTGCGTTTTGGTGGAATTTGACTTGTTCGTAGACTTGCTCGTCGTTTGTGATAACGGCACCGCCGACAACATCACTGTGTCCGCCGATGAATTTTGTGGTCGAATGAACCACTACATCAATGCCGTAATCCAGCGGATTTTGCAGGTATGGGCTGGCGAATGTGTTGTCGATGACAGTCAAAAGTTTGCGTTCTTTTGTGCTGTGCTTTCTAGCGATATCGACAAGCGCTTTCAAGTCGACGAGACGGAGAAGCGGGTTGGTTGGAGTTTCAAACCAGAGCATTTTGGTGTTCGGTTTGATCGCCTTTTCAATGTTCTCCGGCTTCGAACCATCTACATAGGTAAAGGTTAAGCCATAGCGGGTCAGCACTTTCTCGAACAAACGATAAGTACCGCCGTAAACATCTTCTTCGCAAACAACGTGGTCGCCGGATTGCAGGAGGTTCATCGTTGCCGATGTTGCAGCCATACCGGAAGCAAAACACAAGCCGTGTTTGCCGTTTTCCAGTGAAGCGAGACAGGTTTCCAATGCAGTTCTGGTCGGATTGTTGCTGCGTCCGTACCAGTAACCTTTAGCTTTATATTGATCGAGTTCTTCGTGCACATAGGTCGATGTAAAAAACACCGGCACGTTTACTGCACCTGAAGTCGGCTCCGGGTCTTGACCGGCGTGAATCGCACGAGTCGAGAATTTCATTTTGTCTGTACCGGACATTTACTTCTTCGCCCCCATTTTGGTTTCTTCTTTCTTGTGCTTAACGAGTTCTTTCTCGACATCTTCATGGCTGCCGACGGCCTCGCGCAAGTGAGTCATGATGTCGAATTTGGTGACTACGCCTACCGCTTTGCCCTCTTTGGTCAAAACGACTAGCGAATTTCCGAGGCGGAAGGTCTTGTAGAGCTGGTCGATTTCAGTGCGAACATCGAGTTGCGGGAATGGTCTGCCCATGATCGAGCTGACAGCAATTTTGGCTGGATCTTTACGCTCAAAAACAACTTGCATGGCAACGAGATCATTGATGTGTCCGACGTTCTGACCATCTTCGGTAACTACAGGAATTTGGTCGACTTGATGCAATTCCATCAGTTCGATGGCGTGCTGAACGTTTTCACCGGGGCTAACCACAATCATGTCAGGCAATTTACCGCGTTTGCGTTTACGCTCGATCAAATCGCTGGCGTAATAAGTATGCCCCGGAGCAGGCAGGAAGCCATTCTCCATCATCCATTCATCCGAGAATACTTTGCTCAGATAGCCGCGTCCACCATCAGGAAGAAGAACAACCACTACGTCGTTTTCCGTCAACTTCTCAGCGATACGCAGAGCTGCTGCTGTTGCCGTACCGGACGAACCGCCAACAAGAATGCCCTCTTCTTGTGCCAAGCGACGGGCGGTGACGAACGAATCTTTGTCACCGATTCTGACGAATTCGTCGATCAGCTTCAAATCAGCGTTGCGGGGCAGGAAGTCTTCGCCGATGCCTTCGACCTTGTACGGTTGCGCCATATCGCCGGAGTAGATAGAACCTTCCGGATCCACTCCGATGATTTTGATATTCGGGTTCTTCTCTTTCAAATATCTGCCGATACCGGATATGGTGCCACCGGTTCCGACGCCGGCAACAAAGTGTGTGATCTTGCCGCCGGTTTGCTCCCAAATTTCGGGGCCGGTAGTGATGACGTGCGCGCCGGGATTGTTGGGATTTGCGAACTGGTTGGGCTGGAATGCTCCGGGAATCTCGGCGGTCATTCTGTTGGCAACCGAATAGTAGCTCTCATGAGAGCTAGCGGAAACGGAGGTTGGAACCATCACGACTTCCGCGCCGTAAGCCCGCAGAAGGTTGATCTTCTCTTGGGCAACTTTGTCAGGGCAAATCAAAATGCAGCGATAGCCTTTTACAGCCGCTATCTGAGCCAGACCCGTGCCGGTATTGCCGGAAGTCGGTTCGATGATTGTGCCGCCCGGCTTGAGCAGCCCAGCCTTCTCAGCCTCTTCAATCATCTTGAGGGCAGGCCTGTCCTTCACGGAACCACCTGGATTGAAACACTCCACTTTCGCGAGAATAAGCGGCTTCAGCCCCTTCGAAAGCTTGTTCAGCTTCACCAGCGGCGTTGAACCCACCGTCTCCAGGATGTTCTCGTAGTACTTCACGTGAAGCAGCCTCCTCTATGAGTCGAGAGTAGGGCGCTTACTAAACGCCCTTTAAAAAACAGATACTAATTATATGGGAGCAAGCTAGAATTGATGCCGTATTTAGGATTTACGAATAAACAGCAAATAGCGATGACAAGCGAAAAACACGTCTACGGGCCAGACGATCTGGCTTCTTTCGAAGAAGAATCCGCCCTCGGGCAGCCGGGTGAATATCCGTTCACCCGAGGAATCTATCGCGATATGTACAGAAGTCGCGGTTGGACTATGAGACAGTACGCGGGATTCGGCAATGCGCGCGAGACAAACAAAAGATTTCGTTATCTTTTGTCCAACGGACAGACAGGACTTTCAACGGCTTTCGACCTGCCGACTCAGATGGGCTATGACTCAGACGATCCGCTTGCGCTTGGAGAAGTAGGCAAGACCGGCGTCGCGATCGACAGCCTGGCAGACATGGAAGTGCTGTTCGACCAAATCGACCTCGGCAAAGTCTCCACGTCCATGACCATCAATGCGACAAGCGCTATTTTGCTTGCTATGTACCGCGCCGTCGGCAAGAAGCAGGGAGTCGACTCGAAGCTCTTGCAAGGGACCATACAAAACGACATCCTCAAAGAGTACGAAGCGCGCAACACCTACATCTACCCACCAGCGCAGTCAATGCGCCTGATTACCGACATTTTCGAATTCTGCGCAAAAGAAATGCCGAAGTGGAATACGATTTCCATCAGCGGCTATCACATTCGAGAAGCGGGCGCCACAGCCGTTCAAGAGCTAGCCTTCACTTTTGCTAATGGGATTGCTTACGTAGAACAAGCTCGCTCGCGTGGTCTCGACGTCGACGTCTTCGCGCCTCAGCTGAGCTTCTTCTTTGTCGCTCAGATGGACCTTTTTGAAGAGGTGGCGAAATTCCGTGCCGCCCGCAGACTGTGGGCTCGCATCATGAAGGAGAGATTCGGAGCAAAAAATCCCAAGTCGATGATGCTGCGCTTCCACGTTCAGACAGCTGGATCCAGCCTCACTCCACAACAGCCGGACAACAACATCGTCCGCACGACAATCGAAGCAATGGCAGCCGTACTGGGCGGTGCACAGTCATTGCACACCAACTCGAAGGACGAAGCGCTTTCACTACCGACCGAAGCATCGGCGCTCACAGCCTTGCGTACGCAGCAAATCATTGCCTTCGAAACCGGACTCACGTCTGTCGTAGATCCTTTTGCCGGCTCCTATTACGTCGAAGATTTGACGAACAGACTCGAACAGGAAGTCATCGAATACCTGGATAAAATCGAGAAGATGGGCGGCGCCATGCGCGCGGTTGAAAGCGGTTTCATCCAAAAAGAAATTCAAGATTCGGCATACGAATTCCATAAGGATGTCGAGAGCGGGCGCCGCACAGTAGTGGGTGTCAATAAATTCATCGACGAAAAAACCGAGCAGGACAAACTGCATAAAGTAGATCCCAAACTCGAAGACGAGCAAAAAAAATCGCTGGCTGCATTGAAGGCGAAGCGAGACAACAAGCGAGTCGAGCAGACTCTGGCAAAACTCAGCGAGCTGGCAAAGCCCCAGGAAGGCGAAACAAAGTCGGAAAACCTCCTGCCCTACATCTGCGAAGCGGTGGAAAGCTACGCCACGGTGGGCGAGATCAGCAACACTCTTCGCAAAGCTTTCGGCAAGTACCGCCCAACGCCCACGTTGTAAGCTTGCATGCCGGCTTTCAGAGGTCGAAAAGCAGCTTCCAGGCTGTACATTTCGGTTTCTGCAAAGCGCTATGCAGTTCCCCTGACCGGCGACATATATGAGTCCACTATGGACCGGTATATACAGCCGAACATAAAGAACCGCATAACGGGCGGCTCATGTGCCCATGGCAGACAGTAATATAATTACCTAATGCCAAATCCGCGCGTCTCTGTCGTCATAGTTAATTGGAAAACCCCGGCGCTTCTGGCGCGGTGCCTTGATTCAATAAAGCTCGAGCCCCAAGCCGACAACTTTGAAATCTGGGTAGTCGACAACAACTCAGGCGACGAGTCAGTCGAAATGCTGAAGACTCGCTATCCCTACGTCCATCTGATTGAAAACAAAGACAATCTGGGTTTCTCGAAAGCTTGCAATCAAGCCATTCCGGAAAGCAAGGGCGACTACGTACTGCTGCTCAATCCGGACACGGAAGTCAAAGACGGCGCCATCGGGAAGCTTTCCGATTTCCTGGTCGAGCATCCTGAGTGCGGGGCGGTCGGACCGAAAGTTCTAAACACAGACGGCTCCTTGCAACTTGCCTGCCGCCGCTCGTTTCCTTCCGTAAAGGCGGCTTTCTTCCGCATTACTTACCTGAGCAGGTTGTTCCCGAAAAGCAAAATGATGTCGGAATACAACCTTACTTTTCAAGACCCAGACAAGACAGTTGAGGTCGATGCACTTTCCGGCTCGTGCATGATGGTTACTCGTCAAGCGATAAACAAAATCGGGCTGCTCGATGAGGACATATTCATGTTCGGGGAAGACATCGACTGGTGTTGGCGAATCAAACAAGCGGGCTGGTCGGTTTTTTACCTTCCCTCTTCGGTCATCTATCACGTTCATGGAGCCTCCAGCCGGCTACGGCCGGTGGGCGCTACAATAAACCTTCACAAAGGCATGGAAGTCTTCTATCGGAAGCACTTGGCGGCGAACCACTCGCCAATCTTTAATGCCTTCGTGTATGCTGCAATCTGGGCGCGGGCTTTGCTGTTTATACTTGTAAATCTCGTGCGCGGGCTTGTGCCAAGGCGAGTGCATTAGGGCATATTGACGACGATATGTTGAAAACTGGAACATTTAATTCCAAAGAAGCAATAAAATAACTGTAGGGGCGATGCCATGCATCGCCCGGGCAACGCTTGGCGTCGCCGCTACGCAACCCCCCGCAAAACGAATTCTTTAAGGCAACCTCTCATTTATTCAGGCAACTAATTGAAATGGGTTTCACTGGTCAACGGAAAACGGTACTAGTCACGGGCGCATCGGGCATGATCGGCAGGACGGTGGTTCAGGCGTTGTCTGCCTCACCTGAATGGGACATCCGAGCGCAAGCGCGCAATCCTCAAGAAACCCGAGCCATTCTCGGCGAGATTTGCGACGTCACCCAGGTTTTGATCAGAGAAGCGGACTTCACGCGCACCGGCGAACGTGAGATGCGCATGTTGACAAAGGACTGCCACACGATCATTCATTGCGCAGGACTGGTCCACAGACCAGACGCGCCATACCAAGAATATGAAGTGATGAACGTGCGCGCGACACAATCGCTCGCCGAGGCGGCCGCGTCTAATGGCGTCAACACATTTGTATTTTTAAGCACACAAGCAATTTACGGATTGGGTCCCTACAATCAAATTGAAGAGAATGGTGCGCTGCAAGCCAAGACACCATATGCGGTATCAAAGGTAACCAGTGAAAAGTTCCTTGAGATGTTCCGCAACATCCCCCGCACTGTCACATTGCGCCCATCGCTGGTATATGGCGAAGGCGATCGCGGCAACCTGCTCAACATGATCAAAGAAATCAAAGCAGGCAGATTTGTTCAAATCGGCGGCGGAACCACAGAGAAAAGCATCATCTACTCTAGAGATCTCGCCGAAGCGATCTTGATGGTGCTGGGACTGCCTGAAGGCTATCACGTCTTCAACGTTGCCAATCCAAAACCTTCGACAGTCAAAGAATTAGTCGACACCATTCAAGACTGCTTGGGCGCTCCCAAGAAAGTCTCTTCGATGCCCGAGCCACTACTCAGATTCGGCGTAAAAGCTGCCGAGTTGCTGATGAAGGAGAAAGCGCCGGTCACGTCAGAGCAAGTGAACAAACTGACCACAACGACAACTTGCTCCGTCAACAAGCTCGTACAGGCAACCGGATTCCAACAGCGAACCGGCTTGCGTGAAGGAATCCGTGCAGAGATAGCCTGGGCCAACGCCAAGAATCTCCTCTAGTAGATGGCAGCAGGGCTGGCCGAGCTTCTGGACAAACGCTTCGCAATAACCGAGCGCGGTTCATCCATTCGCACTGAATTCGTTGGCGGCGCCACTACCTTCATGACGATGGCATACATCATCGTCGTCAATCCAGCCATACTGTCATTCGCCGGGTTCCCGGTCGAGCCTTCAACCGTAGCAACGATTGTCACTGCCGTCTTCGGCTGTTTCCTCATGGGTCTCTACGCCAATCGTCCGCTTGCGGTGGCGCCTTACATGGGAGAAAACGCTTTCATCGCTTTCGGTTTAGCCGCGATGGCGCTTGGGTGGGAAACCCGCCTGGGGGCTGTATTCGTCAGTGGTATCGCGTTTCTAGTATTGTCTCTGGCAAAGATCCGCCCCTGGTTGGCAAACTCGATCTCACAGAGCATGAAACACAGTTTTGCTTGCGGCATTGGTCTGTTTCTTACCCTGATTGGACTTTACGAAACAGGCATTATCACAAGCTCTGCTAAAGGCATGCCTGCATCCGTCTTGATGGTCCCGGGCACAGGCATCCTGCGCAATCCCGATGTGCCGCTCAAACTTGGCGATTTGCACGACCCACAAGTGCTGCTTTCGATACTTGGATTTCTCATTATCGTCTGTCTTCTGTACCGGCGCGTCAAAGGGGCGATTCTCATCGGCATGGTCGTTACCGCAGCTATCGGTTTCATTTGTGGGTTTGGCATGGCGCCGCAAGCCATATTTGGCATGCCGTTCGTGCCTCCATACGACCTCGCGCCGATTGCTTTCAAGCTCGACATACTTGGCGTTTTGACACTGAAACACCTGCCAATTCTCCTGACACTCTTTCTGATGGGCTTCCTCGACACACTTGGAACTTTGGTCGGCGTCGGTGCAGCGGGCAACATGCTCGACAAAGAAGGCAACTTCATCGACGTAGAAAAACCGATGATCGTCGATGCTATTTCTTGTATCTTCAGTTCTCTGATCGGCTCTTCCACCAGCGGCGCATATATAGAATCAGCCGCCGGTGTGAGAGAAGGGGCGCGTACCGGCTTCGCGACCATCATCACCGGACTTCTCTTTGCCAGCTGTCTGTTTTTCATTCCGTTGCTCACGCCACTGCAGCATCTCAAATATGCTTACGCTCCCGCGCTTATGGCGGTCGGATTGCTAATGCTAGGCTCGATAACGCGAATTGATATGGACGACTTGACCGAATCAACACCTGCTCTTGCCACAATCGCGATGATGATTTTCTCTTACAACATTGCCAACGGATTGACCGCCGGGCTCGTTCTCTACACCGTGATCAAAATCGGCACGGGGCGCTGGAAAGATATCAACTCCGGCTCCGTGATCCTCAGCCTGATGTGCCTGACATACTTCATTTTTGGACTACCTCATTAGATGGACAGCAGCAAATTCCTAGTTGGAACCATGCTGAAACTGCCCTCCTTTGACGAGGCAAGGAGACATCAGTACAAAAAATTCTGGGAAGAGCGCGGGTTCAAATTCATTCTCACTGACGAGAAAATGCATCTCGCGCGGCGGGGTGCGTTCTTCAAAACGTTCTTCTCAATGAGCCCTAAGTACCTTGAGACAAAGCTCACCGCAAGCTGGGTGAACAAAGAACTCGAATGCATTATGGAAGTGAATCTGCTTCTCCAGCAGGTGACTGAATGGCATAAAGCATTCCTGGAGCTGGAGATGATCACCTTTGAGAGCTACATGCAGAGCGACGACAAAAAGCTTTCGCTTTGGCGAGAGTTCGAAGAAGACCTCAAGGACGCTGATACGAAGTACACATGGACCTGCGGACTTTTTGGCAAGAAGATGCCGGCAGACAAGAAACGCAAGTATCTAGGGCGTTGAGGTCAATGCAATTATAGATGTGATTAGGGCGTCAACCAACCCTGACGCAGTGAACCGCTGCCGCTTTCGCATGCTGGGCGGAACTTTTGGGCGGCAGACCAGTCAAGTGTGAGTACTCATCACCTGTACAGGGGAGTGAATAAACCACACTTTGGGAGAATTACCCGAAACGCATGCACCCTCTAAGATCGAAATGGAGGGCGTTCCCTTGCTAACAACCAGAACCGCCGACATGTCCAGAACCACGCAGCGCATTCGATTGCTCTTAATCGAAGACAACCCTGATGACGTGACCTTTATTGAGGAAGTGCTGAAACTTCAGGACACAGATGATGATGACGACAAAGTCTGCAGCGTGATTGTACAGCTCATGCAGAAAGACAGGCGCAAATTGAAACAGAAAGGCGAAATGTTCAGAT
>DTSE01000536.1:17369-19963 GCA_012965515.1 Candidatus Melainabacteria bacterium
TCCGGAATTGATATCGCATGCGCCGCCAAATTACGAGATGGACTAGCCTTCCTCTCACAGGAGAGCTTCGACGTGGTGCTGCTCGACTTGAGCCTTCCAGACGCATCTTCGACCAATAGCGTAACGCGTGTGCTTTCTCTTGCCCCCCAAGCGCCCATTATTGTACTGACGGGATTGGATGATAGAGACACAGCACTCGATGCGCTGCAAAAAGGCGCGCAAGACTACTTGATCAAAGACAGCGTATCCGGCGACCTGCTAATCCGCGCAATAAGATATGCAGTTGAGCGACGGCGTGCCGAACGAAGGGCACGAGTGAGTGCGGCGGAAGAGCGCGAAGACTTGATTTTCACTCTGGCAAATGATCTGCGCGTGCCGCATATCGGAGCGATGAGAGCATTCGATTTGCTCGTGGCTGAGACACTTGGACCACTGAATGATGATCAGAAGGATCTGCTCCTGAAAGTAAAACAGAGCAATCACGAGATTCTGCACATGCTGCAAAATCTTGTCCATTTATACCGCATTGAGCAGAACGGGCAAAAGATCCTCGCGTCACCAACTGATTTGAATGGACTCATCAAGCAAGCGATGGATGACTGGGCTTATTGCGCCAAGCAGAGCAACATAGAAGTAAAACTCGAATCAGAGCTAACTGAACCGATTTGGCTGGACGGCACGATGTTCAAAAAAGCGATCAGTAACCTCATCCACAACGCGATCAAATTCTCCTATGTCAATGGAGTTGTCACCTTATCCTGCAAGAGTGAAGGGAATTGGCTCTACTTGCGGGTTATGGATAGTGGCAAAGGTATCACGGTCAGCGAGCAAGAAAGACTCTTTCAAAGATTTTGGAACGACAATGACACCATGCGACATTCAAACGGCAGTGGCGTCGGCTTGTATGTCTGCAAACAAATCGTGGAAGCGCACGGAGGCGAAATCAGCTGTTCGAGCGAAGAAGGAAAGGGAACAACCGTCACAATTCGCATGCTGAAGGCGGGACAAGCAAGCTCCTGATCTCAGTTTTCCGACTTCTGCACCGCATCCAAAAGTTTGAGAGCGGAGTCAGTAAGCGGCTCAATTTCCAGAGCCCTCCTTGCTGACTCACGAGCACGTTCATTTTCATTCATTGAAAGAAACAGCCAGTAGCAAACAAAAGTGCTGAAAATCTTGCGAAGAAGCCATAGACTCAAGCAGTCTAGCTGAGAAAAACGACACACCAGAGTATCCAATCGGCCTTCCAACCATCTTATTGCCGATTGGCAACTGTATCAAATTAAGCACTCAAGATGCGTTTTTGAGAGCGCTGATTGATAGCTTTAAATGCCTCAACATGAACTCTGTCTGAAAAGTTACCGATTGGTGATATACTTTACGACCGGCATATGCGATGGACATGCAAATTCCAAGCGTAAAACTTTTCAAGAAAAGTAAAAGCCCGACCACTAAGGCCGGGCGGTTACAGCGTGCCTTTCGGCACACTTTATTGTAACAACGGCTCTCATCCCGGTTTGCCACAATAACTTGCCTAGTATATCAGGAGAAATTGAATTGACCAGCCTACATCCATACATTCTCGGACTTGATGTTGGAATTGCCTCTATCGGCTGGTGCCTAACTAACTCAGAGCGAATCATAGATCTCGGGGTGCGCTGTTTTGACAAGGCTGAAAACGAAAAAGGAGAATCAAAGGGACTTGAATGGCGCACTATAAAGACACAAAGACGAAGACTTAGAAGACGTGCAGGAAGGCTCTCCATGCTGCGCAAGCTGTGTTCAGTCAATGGACTTGTTGCTTCTACTAGCGCGCTCCAATTCTGCTCGGGTAACGGCGACTCACCGTGGGAACTGAGACTGAGAGCACTAGATGTTCAACTGTCCTCGCAAGACTTGGCAAGGGTTATCTATCACATAGTCAAGCATAGAGGCTTCCTCTCTACGCGAAAAGCAGAGCTAAAAGACGAGAAAAAAGAAGCTGGCAAACTTTATGCCGGAGTATCGCGAACCAAAGAACTTATCGCCGCAGGAGGATGGAGAACACCTGGCGAGTTGGCGGCCAGAGACCCGGCATTTGCCGATGCGAAAAGAAACAAGCAAGGAGAATACAAAAATACTTTTGACAGAAATCTTTTGCGTTCTGAGCTTCAACTAATATTCTCTTGTCAAAGAGCGCTTGGCTCAAGCTTTGTTCAATCAGAGTTTGAACAAAGAGTTTTGGAGATTTTCGACCAGCAATTGCCAGCGCTATCTGGTGCCCAGATGCTTAAAATGGTCGGCAGATGCAAGTTAGAGAAAGAAGAATTCAGAGCCCCTAAACACAGCTGGACAGCCGAGCGCTTTCTCTGGATGACCCGTTTGAACAACCTCCGAGTGTTCGAAAACGGAGAAAGAAGATCTCTAACAGAGGAAGAGCGGCTAGCAATAATCGACCTTCCATATGAACAAAAGGAAGTGAAATTTAAATCCGTGCGTGCACGACTTAAGAAGTCCGTAGGTTTTTCGGATTCCGCGCGTTTTGTCGGCTTGACTTACTCTCAAACGGACAAAGATCCGGAAAGTACTACACTGATTAAGCTCACCGGCTGGCATGA
>DTSE01000537.1 GCA_012965515.1 Candidatus Melainabacteria bacterium
CCCCCGACCCGAGAGCCAATTTCGATCCAGGCAAGGGTCACGCAACCCGCACTTGTCGCACCGCTAGATTAACGACACGCGTCTTGCGTTTGCCTAGTTCTGGATCTTGGCGTAGTCCGCCGCGGCAGCGATGGTCATCCGAATGATTTCCACCATGTACGGCAGGTTCAGGGCCGAAACCCTGTCGCCGCGCGTGTGGTAGTTCGGATCGAAGCCGTCGTCGGTGAACTCGATGCTGATCAGCACAGCCTTCCAGCCGTGGTCCTGGAACCCGGCGTGGTCAGACCGGTTGTCGACCGCGTGGTTGTGCGTGTCGACAACGTTCAAGTCCAGCTTGTACTGAGCCGCCGCGCGAACGCACGCCACCACCAGGTCGTGAGAACCGTTGCGGTCCTCGCCGTCATGGATGTCGACGCGGTTGCCCGGCTTGCCGCAGTAGCCGATCATGTCCATCTGGAAGACGCCGACGATGTCGGTGCCTGCCGCGGCGCACTGATCGCTGTACTTGTAGCTGCCGTACAGACCCTGCTCTTCGCCCGTGAAGTGGACGAAGCGGATCGTGTAGCCCAGCTTGTGGTCCTTCAGAGCACGAGCGACCTCCATGACGCCGACGGTGCCGGAGGCATCGTCATCGGCGCCGGGAGCGACGTTCTCCACGGTCCACGGCGAACCAACAGTCGAGTCGAGGTGCCCGGACACGATGACGACCTTCTTCGGGTCGGTCGTGCCGAGAATCTCAGCCTCGATGTTGTAGTACGTCTTGCCGCGGACCTGATACGGCACGCGCTTGACGGGGATGCCGAGGGCCTTGTAGTAGTCCTCGACGTAGGCGAGCGCCAGCTCGAGATCCTTGGCGTAGCTGTTGCGCGACTTGATGGTCACGCTCTTGCCGCGGATGACCGACGCCACTTCGCCCGTGAGGACGTTGAGGTGGTCGGTGATGCCGGCGATGGTGACGCCCTGATGAGCAGCGAGGATGCGCTTGTCCGGGGCCGGCAGGTTGCTCGTGTCGATCTTGGGCTTCGGCAGGAAGCGCGCACGCTTCTCCTCAGCCGGATCGAACTTGCAGCCGCCGCGAGTGTCCTTGCCGTGGTGAACAGCGTGGAACTCGGAGTTGTCGGCACGGAGGTTGGCAGCATCGCCTTCATCGTGGCAGCCGCAGCCGGTGTCGCCATGGTTGTGACCGTCGCCGGTGCCATGGTTGTGACCCTGGTGCGAATTGGCATTGGGATCCTTGCGCAGAGCCATGCGAACGAGCACAGCCGCAAGCGCAATGAGTCCCAGAATCGTGAAGATTACGGGATAACTCATAGTTGTTCTCCTTTCGCTGAACCTTCCGAAAACCTTTGCGAACGGTCGTCGGAAGAACAGTGAGTTAGATGGTTACAGTTGCGAATCTCATGACCGTTCCAACCCATCGCTCTCCAAGAAGGCGAGCGCAGTACGCGTGTTCTAGCGGTGCGTAGGTTTTCGGGTTACGTGGAAAAGAATTTCCTTGGTCTGGTCAATGAGGGTTAAATGGACCTTCAGGCTAAGAAATCATGAGTTTAGAAAGCAAATAAGTTGAAGTTCATCGTCGCGCGAAAGTATGTCTCCTGGGGGCTCTAGAAAGTGCACCTAGCTAGCGCAAACCGGTGAGGATGCAGAAGCGCCGCGCCAAAACAGCCGAGACCCGCAAAACATGCGGCTTTTTGCAGAAAACCGCCATCACACACAAGCGAAAGCGCCAAATATCGGCAAAATTCCAGCCCCCATGGTGCTGTAAAAACCAGCTCAGAGTGGCGCTTTTACTATTATCGCAACCTGCGCAAATCAGCGAGAGCTAGCAAAAGAGCGCCGCGTTTTCACAGGAAATTCGAGAGAGTTTCAGGCAAAGATTCGAATGAAATTTGTCGTGTTCGTTCGTGCGATTCAGTGCAAGTTGGCGAGAGTTGCGCGACTGTTTAACGACCTTTCGGCATTCATCTGCCAGCGAAAAACGCGTGACAACCAGCACTCTTTATCGCGGCTCCGCGAGAGTCACGCTAGTGAATTCATCCCTACGCCTTCGAAAATCGAACCTAGCGCATCCCAATGTAAAAGCCACAACTGCTGTGCTTTATCAGCCTGTCGCAAGTAGCCTTTCAAGTTCTGCGCAATGTCTCGTCTAGCGGCGATACCCGGCCCCTCTTACGGGGTAAAGCGAAATAAGTAGCCTATGTACGGCGCATCGAATGCGCACACCGGGCACTTATGGCGCCGGCGGGTTTCAGGCAGGCAAAGGATCAGGATTCGAGCGTGACATCAGTTTTTCGCAGACCAAACACAAATATTCGCCTGGGTGAAATCTGCCTGCAGGCCGGCATGCTGACGCAGGATCAGCTGCAGGAGGCAATCCGCCATTCGAAAGGCAAACGTCTTCAGATAGGACAAATTCTGGTCATGTGCGGATTTCTGACACCGCGCGATTTGCAGTCTGTCTTAACGGCGCAATCGATGATTCGCGACAAATCAATAGACTTCGCTTTGGCGATTCGCTGCCTGAAAATCGCCTTCAAAATGGGCTCATCATTTAGCGAAGTCTTGGACAATCACGAAGAAGCGCCCGCAAGAAAAGCTCCGACCGGTCGCCTGGGCGAACTGCTTCTCGAGGCAGGAGTGCTTAAATGGGACCAGCTCTCGAAAGCAATGGAACAGAGCTTGCAGACAGGGCTGCCGCTTGGGCGCATGCTGGTTTTGCACCAAGTGCTTACCGACGCTGTTCTCAATTCAGTTCTCGATATCCAAGTGCGCTTGCGCGATGAGATGCTCTCGCGCGAAGAGGCGGTCAACGCCGTTCGCCGGGCTACCGGCTTGCCATCAAGTTCTTCAGATACAAGCACGGTAGAAAAACCGCAGCCGGAAGGTCCCAGACGTCGTGGGATACGGCTGGGCGAGATGCTGGTATTGTCAGGCGTTTTGACCGAAACCGACGTTATGAATGCGCTGGAATGGGGACTGGTAAACCAGCAATCCATCGGCAATGTGCTCATCAATCGCTCATTGATTACGAGCGAACTTTTGGAAGCAGCACTCAAACTGCAGAAGCTCGTCGACGAAAGCCAGCTCGATGCATTAAACGCAGCAGAATGCCTCGGACAAATTCACGAGTCGAAGATTTCGCTTGAAGAAGCGATGGAGAATTCAAAAGGTGAGCGCCCCGATATCAAGCCGTCCCTTTCATACGAAAAACTGCTCACTCTGGCGCGCGTCGTCAATCAGGAAGACATCCAAGCGGCTTTCGACCTCAGCTCGAAGAGCCCGCAGATTGTAGGCAAAGTGCTGGTCTTGACCGGCTATTCGGATGCCCCTACTGTTCAAGCCACTTTGCGCTGCTATCAGCTGCTCGCCAAAGGCTGGATTTCGCAGGACGACGCTGTTGCAGCGCTCGATTACTGCCTCCATCACAGGCAGAACAAAAAAATCAATTTCGATCAAGCGGTGAAAGAACTCGGCTGGAGCCCAAACAAGCGCTTGCGTATGGACGGCGAAGCCGCCGCTATTCCAGAGCTGGTCTCGGAAAACCCTTCACTGCCCACCGTTGAGGACGAATTAGAGAGCGCGATCCCAGTCAACAAGCCGCAAGAGCTAACTGTGGACATAGAAAAACGTCGTAAGTTCAGCGAGACAATTCTGCCGGAAGACGCCAAAGCAATGCAGTTGGCCAACTTGGTGAAACAAGCAACAGGCCAGAAAACAGAAGAGGCAGACGCGGATGCCGATGAAGAAGCCGCTGATCAAAAGACGGCGCTCGCAAACGCATTTGTTCGACTGGCACAAAGTTATTGCGACCAGGGCAACTATGTCGAAGCACAACAAGTGTTTGAGCGGATTCTAGTCAATCGGCTCAATGAGCTGGGTCCCAACAATGTCGAACTGACCACTGACTTAACCAATCTGGCTGCGGTTCTCTGCGTGCAGGGCAAGTTCAATCAAGCGGAGCCATTCATGCGAAGAGCAGTCTGGGTGCTGGAAAACGCAGATGTACCTGCACCGCTGCGCCTGGCTGATGCCTACAGTATGCTTGGCGAAATTTACTTCCGCCAGGACAAGTTTGCAGAAGCAGAAAGTCCAGTCACCAAAGCACTGAGCTTACGCCAGAGCAATCTACCGGCCGATCACACAGACATTGCAGATGCGCTTTCCAGCCAGGCAAAACTAATGCGCAAAACCGGACGCGCAGAGGAAGCGGAAAAAATCTATGCGAAAGCGCAACAAATTCTGAGCAAAAAGCAGGACCAAGCCGCGGTTACCGGCTAGAAAACCGGCAGTAACTTAGAGTCGACGCGTCGACCGTTGAAAACTGTTTACTACAACTCACAGTTGAGATTATTCTATCGCACGTAGTATATTGCGCCGTCTTCGTGAAAATAGCTGACTCTTTTATCAAATGTCGTAGAGAAAGAGAATGAAGTGAAGCGCGACTCATCTACGGTGCCGTAAGAACAACTCTCGAAGGGGGTCGGAGGGAAGGGAAAAATGACCAAAATTGCGCGCTGGTTTTCCTCCCAAAAGTGCTCTAAAACGTTCTCAAATAGAATCTATTTTTGGGGTAGCAGTTTCGAAAATAGGTCACGTAGCGCAAATTTTTAAAGGGGTAGGCGCGTATTAATCTGTTCAATCCTGACGAAGAAAAATTGGGGTAGTCCTTAATCGACAGCATGAGTTTCAGTTTTGGAAATATGGGGGACCCAGAGTAATGGAGCGAGGTTTTCCTCCCTGGAAAAAAGGGGGTGGCAGCGCTCGGGCTTGGCGAGAAGTTGTCCGGCCAACCAGTTCGCCAAGTAGATAAGATTACAAAGAGATTCCGGAAGACTTTTAGTACAAATGCCCCGCACAAAATCCAGACCACTTTCAACACTCGCGAAAAAGAAGCTGAAAGAGCAGGAAGAAGCGAAAACGAAAAAGTACGGGATCGACTTTCACAAAGCCTGGCAAGACATCAAGAAAGCCAGGGAAGAAGGCGATGAGCCGAAGCAAGAAGAACTGCTGAAGGACTGCCTTAAAGGCTGTGAAAAGATCGAAGCTTCGCATTCGATGCGGGTCAGCACAGAGATTTCCATGGCGGTTCTTCTCGCCAATCAAGGGCGCCAGGATGAGGCGTTGCCGTTCTTGGACGCCGCGCTCCAGCGATTGAGAAAATATCACAAGCAGAGCGAGGAGCTTTTCGCAGACACGTATTTGCATGCAAGCAACTGCAACCGCTATTTTGGGCGCTATCGCGAAGCTGAACGCCTGGCAACGGCGGCGCTGAAAATCAACAACAAGCTAAAACTGAAAGAGCCAGCGGTCGAGTGCCACGAGGCGCTCTTCCTCTGCCGATACACACTCGGCTGTGAATTGATCGGGGCAGGAAAGTATAAGCCGGCCGTGGACGTTTTACTCCGCACACTGGAAAACATTAAACCGGCCGCCTATCAGCGCCGCTGGCGTGAGGGCATGGCACGTTGCTGCCTTGGAGCGTGCTACAGCAAACTGGGTAAAATTCCCCAGGCGCTGGCAGAATTCGAGCAGTCTTTGGAGCTTTTGATGCGCGAAAAGACGCTCACAATGCAAGATTTGCACTATCTCTTCTTCAGTATTGAAGAGCTTGCAGCAAAAGTAGATGCGAAACGCGCCGGTCTCAAACGCGTACTCGACACGAGCAAAAAACTTTCCGCGAAGCTGAGGCGCATGGCGAAGATCTCTTTGCCAAAACGCGTTTCATGCCCCATGAAGCTGCACGGCAAGACGTTTCAAGATCCGTACCGCTGGCTGGAAGACGTCGACTCCGATGAAGTTTTGGAATGGTCGCGAAAAGAGAACGAATATGCGGAATTGTTTCTTTGCACGCTGGACAACAAAGCGCTGATTCATTCAGCCATCGACTCGAGCGTCATTCGCCACAAACCAACCGTTCCGGTCTCCATCAAGAAGAAATACTACTTTGTCGCCGACATGGAAGACCCGTTGGAGAAGGCTCTGTGGACCTGCACAGCCAATGGAAAACGGAAGAAGCTGGTGATTCACCCTTACGAACTGATTAAGCCGAACGAGGGCGGTATAACCAACTATGTGATTAGTCCCAATGGCAGACACGTTGCCTTTGGCGTTACGCAAGGTGGCTCGGAGTGGCAGACCTGGCGAATCTTCGACATGACCACTCGAAAAATTCTGCCCGACGTTCTGACCGGACTGATTCATGAATACGTGCTGGTTTACGCATCAACCATATTAGTCAGGTTTTTTTTTCCCCCACCCAAT
>DTSE01000538.1 GCA_012965515.1 Candidatus Melainabacteria bacterium
TAGTTTTGAATCAGAACAAGACCCAGGTTCGTGGACAGTCATGCAAGTCAAAGAAATATCCAGCTGCGCCAATCCTCTGCTTAAGACAGTCAGATCTCTGCACGATCGCTCGGGCCGAAAGAAGGCGGGTTTGTTTCTTCTCGAAGGAGTGAAGCTGCTTCAGGAAGCTGTTTCCAACGGTCTAGACGTGGAAGACGTTATCGTAAGCAGTTCTTTTTTGAAGAACGGTATGCCAGGTATGCCGCAACTCGATAGAGAAGCAATCGTTGTCGTTGAAGACACTCTTTTCTCGCAACTGGCTACAACTGAGACACCGCAAGGGGTTTTAGCCACAGCACCAATGGTGAAACATGAGCTGCCCGATGTTTTAAACGCAAAGGAAGCCTTCATAGTGGTGGCAGATGCGGTGCAAGACCCAGGTAATCTCGGAACGATAATGCGTGCAGGACTGGCTTTTGGAGCCACTGCTGTTGTACTTACAAAGGGAACAGTCGACGCGTTTAGTCCCAAGGTAGTGCGCTCAGCTATGGGTGCATTGTTCGCCATACCTGTAGTAACTGATGTCACTCTGGATCAGGTTATGAAAGAGCTAAAGTCGCATCAGATAACAAGTTTTGCCATGGATCAAAACGCAACCGAGAATCTATGGTCGGCCGAGTTTCCTAACAAATTGGCTTTGCTCTTGGGCAACGAAGGGAATGGTTTGGCTGACGAAGATATGCTGAGAGCGGATCGCATCATCGCTGTTCCGATAAGCAAGCGGTCCGAATCTCTAAATGTCGCAATCGCCGCAGGCATTGCCCTCTCATTTATCTCGTCGAAACGAAAATTTGATTAGGTACATTTTTTAGATACGACTAAACAGGAAGTAGTTCTCGTCTTTCGGTAACAACAGATTCAATAGTTGAAACCTCCTGTGCAAGCGGAACTTCCACAGAAACTACCGGCAGACTCAAACAACGAGGATCGCCCGGGAACTGTTTTGCTTGAGCCGCAAAAGACAGAAAGTGCATTTTGCTCTCTTTCACCAGCGAAGCAGGAATATTGAATTCAACCCGTCCATCGGCTGCCGCAGTGATTTGCTCCAACTCAACTCCGTCAAGTAAAGCGACTATTCGGCGGCAATCGTCGATTGACACATAGCCAGGTAAGAGTCGAAGCGTTAGAGTCCTTGCTACATGGCTGGTCTCAACAAACAGGTGCAGCGCACATTCAGGTTCGGACCAGCGGAATTTGAAACCACCGTGTTCTTCTGCCAAATGAAATCCGGCAAACTGACGACATTCAAGTTGAGCAAGTGGAAAGAGATTCTGCCGTGCTCCAATGGGCATGGTTCGTCCTTCCAGACTATTCATACTGAGCCAAAGAAGACGGTATTTACGCTCCAAAGCATAGTGCCAGTAGTGGCGGAACAACACACCGTACAAAGAACGGCTTATGGACTCGAGCCCGTTCAAGATTATGCGCACCGAGGCAAGCTCCATTGTGGCAAAAGCGAGCATCAGGTTCAGTCCAAAAAACCAAATATGCAAATGCTTAATCAGACGAATCAACGTGTTCGGCGCAGAGAGCCATGTTTTAACATCGAAGGCACTGTGAAGAAAGGCTTTCACCAGAGCTTGGGCCCTTAACTTTCCGATGCTCTTTTCTAATGCAAGGCGATTGTG
>DTSE01000539.1 GCA_012965515.1 Candidatus Melainabacteria bacterium
CCGATTGCATTCTTTGCGCGTGTTGTGGTGCTCACTTGCTGTTCTCCTCATTGGCAATGATGGCGTCGAAAAGTTCTTTCACTCCGTCGCGGACCGGATCCTGACAGGGCAAGCCGGTTTCCTCTCGCGCTTGTTGAATGGCGCGGTCTGCATCTTCCTTGCTCATGCCCCATGTATTCATAGCGATTCCCACTACTTTTGCGGGTCTCAGCAAGGACGCCATGTGTTCGTTGGCTTTAATTGTTGTTGTCAATGACGGCAGAGGAAGGGGTAATTCGCAAATGTTTGTCTTTGTCGCCTTCGTTACCAATATCATGGTTTTCGGGGCGGAGCCGTGAATAAGCGCGAGGCTCACGCCGGAAAAACCTGGGTGCGAGAGCGAACCCTGACCTTCTACAAAAATGTAGTCGTGGTCCTTGGCTGCATCCATCACCATTTGTTCGGTGGCGCCAGCCATGAAGTCTCCGATGACGCGGTCGATGGCGATACCTTCGCCACAAATCATGATCCCGGTTTGCCCGGTTGCTATGAACTTGCTTCGTTTGCCCCGGCGCTGTGCTTCTGCGTCTAATTCCAGTGACGCGGTCATTTTGCCGACCGAGCAGTCGGTGCCGACAGTCAGGATTACGTGCTGCTTCAGGTCTTTGGCGAGTCCAGCTCCGACCGGCAGAGGCATTGGTGGTTTGCGAACGTCGAAAAGCCGCCTTCCGTGTCGCTTGGCGACAGCCGAAATCTCGGCGTCGTTTTCAAGAAAGTCATGCAGTCCGTTGACAATGTCCATCCCGGACTCAAGTGCCTGAATGATGTCCTTGCGCCAGTGAGCCGGAAGTGCCCCGCCAGTCCAAGCTGTTCCGAGAAGAAGGGCTGATGGTGAGTGTTTAAGCGAATCGCCTACCGATGCTACGATGGGCGCATCGCAGTTCAGACCAACTGCCTCACGCACCGTCGCTCCGGATTTTGCGCTGTCAATGACTGCTGCTACTGGGTTTCGCCCATACCGGATTACTCCTTCGGCAGTCTTTGCATGTTTCTTTCCAAACTCGCCTTCCGCATAGATAGCCAGACGCGCTTGGGGTTCGAGATAGGTTGCCACAGCCCGCTCCATATAACTGGTGAGATTTCAAGTAAGTCGCCAATTATGGCGACATATATTGTTAAATTGCAAATCTAGCAAGATTAGGTCTTCAATACCCTAGAATTATATGAGGAGTCTTCTGTGGGGGATTCTTCATCTGGCGCCAGAGGGGCTCCGTCCCTGAGTGCGTGATGTTTATGGCAGAAGCCACTCGACAAAAATAGGCTCGGATTCTCGGGTCAGAAATGTTGAGAAATTACTTTAGCTTCGGATTTTCCATCCGAACGCATGTCAAGATCAGTCTGGGAGACCGGTTGAATGTCAACGGAAGACGAAGACAAAATTTCCAAACCTGAAGAGGGACAAGAGGCGCCTGCACCGGCGCCGGCAGCCGGCAACGGCAACAGCGAGCCTTTCGCGGAATTGGAAGCACCGAAGAAGGAAGAGGAGAAGGGAGGCGGGCGCATGAGCGCTGCTAAAGCTTTCTACCGGGCGATGTACGCTGGTGAGGATGCCGCTCCCGAAGATTTCGGTATGGACATGGGCAGAGCAGCGGGGCAAGGACAGTCCACCGCAGCCGACCTTCAG